>PLGM01000410.1:0-1391 GCA_003139795.1 Acidobacteriaceae bacterium
CGCGTCAAGCGGCAGATGGAGCGGGCGCAGAAAGAGTATTACCTCAACGAGAAGATCAAGGCCATCCAGAAGGAACTGGGCCGCGGCGAGAAGAGCGAGTTCGACGAGCTGCGCAAGAAGATTGAAGCCGCCGGAATGCCCAAGGACGTGCTCGACAAGGCCATCCAGGAGCTCAAGAAGCTGGAAGCGATGCCGCCCATGTCGGCTGAGTCCACCGTCAGCCGCAACTACATCGACTGGCTGCTGGCCGTGCCCTGGAAGAAGCGTTCCAAAGAGACTCGCTCCATCGACTACGCTGAAAAGGTGCTGAACACGGACCATTACGGCCTGGAAAAAATCAAGGAACGCATTCTCGAATTCCTCGCCGTTCGCCAGTTGGTCAAAAACCCCAAGGGCTCCATCCTCTGTTTCGCCGGACCTCCGGGCGTGGGCAAAACCTCGCTGGGAATGTCCATCGCCAAGGCCACCGGGCGCAAGTTTGTCCGGCTCTCGCTGGGCGGCGTGCGCGACGAGGCCGAGATTCGCGGCCATCGCCGCACCTACATCGGCGCCCTGCCCGGCCAGATCATCCAGCACATGAAGAAGGCCGGCACCAAGAACCCCGTCTTCCTGATCGACGAAGTGGACAAGATGGCCTCGGACTTCCGCGGCGACCCGGCCTCGGCGCTACTGGAAGTGCTGGACCCGGAGCAGAACACCGCCTTCCAGGATCACTACCTGGACGTAGACTACGACCTCTCTCAGGTGCTGTTTGTGGCCACGGCCAACGTCATGCACACCATCCCGCCCGCTCTGCAGGACCGCATGGAGGTTCTTCGTCTGCAAGGCTACACCGAGCAGGAAAAGCTCGAAATCGCGCGCCAGTACCTGGTGAAAAAGCAGCGCCAACAGACCGGCCTGAGCGACAAGAACATCGTCTTCGCCGACGACGCTATTCTCGAAATCATTCGCTACTACACGCGCGAGGCCGGAGTCCGCAACCTGGAGCGCGAGATCGGCAACATCTGCCGCAAGGTGGCCCGCAAGGTCGTCAAGAGCGGCCTCAAGCACAAGGAAGAGCTCACGGCCGCGAACATCAGCGAGTTCCTCGGCGTGGCCAAATTCCGTGACTCCGAAGTGCATGAAAAGAGCGAAGTCGGCCTGGTCACGGGCCTTGCCTGGACCGAGGTGGGCGGCAGCATCCTCACCACGGAAGTGCAGGTACTCGACGGCAAGGGCAAGCTCACCATCACCGGCCAGTTGGGCGACGTGATGCAGGAGTCGGCGCAGGCCGCGCTCAGCTACATTCGCGGGCGTGCGCAGGCCCTGGGGCTCAGCCGCGAGTTCTATCGCAACGTGGACCTGCACCTGCACGTGCCCGAAGGCGCCATCCCCAAGGACGGCCCCTCGGC
>PLGM01000410.1:1507-22530 GCA_003139795.1 Acidobacteriaceae bacterium
CCGCCGAAACCGATGTGCTGGCCGCTGTGCAGTCAACGGAGATGACGGGCAACTTGCCTGCGCCGCAGTAAGCGGAGAGTCGCTAGACCCTGACGAATCGTGCCGGGTGCCCCATCCATCGCTTTTTCCTGGCGATGGGTGGGAAGCCATGAGGCCTGATTTACGACATGCCGGGGGCGCACAATCATCTGAGGAGCAACTAGGACGAGAACCCGCCCGTTCTTTTGGAGGTCTCTGAAATGATCTTCTCAAACCGTTTCGTTCGGACCTATTTGTTCGGAAGTAGGGTAGCGAGAATTCATAACAAATCGTTCCAATGCTGCGTCAGTACGAGCATGTCCCGCGCCTAGTTGAAAGTTGCGGGCGGCGGTTGGGTTGATGATACTACGCTGCAACCTGCCCGGTGGCAGGCTGGGTGTCGTTGAGGATCGCTTCCAAGGTCCACAGATCTCGATAGCCCATGATCTTGTTGAAACTCTTCTCTGTTCTGATGAATGCCGAGGCCAGCCAGCGAATTACCATCTTCCCGTTCTGCCAGTGGGTGACGCGGCGGGTCTGGATGCGCACTCCGGCGTGGGGGCTCTCGATGATGTTGGTCGTGGCCAGGCAGCGCATCAGCGACGGCGGCACGCCCAGCCGGTTGATGGTGAAGCATTCCTCCAGGCCTTCCAGCAGGCTGGCCGCAGCCGAGGGATAGTCCCGGTCCAGCCACTCGGCCAGCTTGCGGATGCGCGCCATGCCGGCCTTGGCATCCAGCTTCCAGGCCGCCCGCAACACGCTTTTGGCCTGGTCCCGCTGATCCTTCGGCAGATGGTCGAGCACGTTGCGCAACTTGTGCGCGCGGCAGCGCTGCACCGGCTGCTGGGCGCCGAAGACCGCGTTGATAGCGGCTCTCAGCGCCTTCGATCCATCGATGACAAAGAGCATCTTCCGTTTCGCATCGACGCCGCGCGCCACGATGTCTTCAAGCAGTTCTTTAACCACCGTGGAGTTCTCCGTGGCCCCTTCGCGGATGCCCAGCACGTGCTTGTTTCCCTCGCTGTCCACGCCCACCGCGCCGATCATCGTGTAGTCACCGAAGATGAGTCCGTCGATATAGATCACCAGCAGCTTCAGATCATCGAAACGCCGCGAGAGCAGCGCCTCAACCTCCGCTTCGGAGGCCTCGATTACCCGCCGGCTTACCGCCGACTTGGAAACTCCCACGGTTTCGGCCATCGCGGGAATGACTTCCTTGTAGTTGCGCGTGGAGACGCCGCGCATCAGGATCTCCAGCGTCCGCGCTCCCAGTTGCTCGCCGTCCTGCATGGCAGCGTAGGCCGGCACTTCGACCTCCCGGCCGCGGGAGCCTTTCGTACGCAACCGCGGCCGCTCGACTTCCAGCTTGCGGTCGCTGAGCATCACCTGGCCAGGCTGGCGGCCATAGAAAACCACATCCCCGTTGCGCCGCTTGCCCTGTTGCACAGGACCTCCGGCCACCTGCGCGGCCGACAACTGCAACACCGCTTGGATGGTGGCGCGGCCGGTTACGTCGATCAGCTCGTCGCAGGCCAACTGGCACTGCTCAATCAGATCCACCATGGGCAAAAGAAACTGCCCGCTCCTGGCCAGGTACCCAGCCAGTTCCTGCTCGTTCACTTTTCCTTGCTTGCCTATGGTGTGGTAGCTTCTCTTCACGGCGGTTCTCCCTTCAAGGTTTGGCAACCCGATTCTTTCAGAATCAGGCTGAACCGCCGCTCAACTTTCAACTATGGGTGGGACATCCTCGTCAGTACGGCAAAGGAAGGTTTGTTTCAGAAACAATCAACCATTATCTTAGAACCTAAGACTGGCAATACTGTCGGGGCAGAAGCCGCAGGATTACGTCCTTGCGGCAAAGTAATCTACTCGTCTACCCTCCGAACAAGTGACCGTTTCCAATTTCACGATGTCATTGCCAAAATGCTTGACGAGCTTGGAGAGGAAGGCTGCACTTTAGAAGAGGCACTTGAACAGATATTTGCGGACTTGAAGCGCAGAGGCATAGCAGTGGAGACGATGAACCTCGCGGCGGATCGAGGCCAAGCCGATGCGCAGTTCAATCTTTGGTGGCGGAACATAAATGGCGAGGGCGCGCCTCAGACGGAAATTTTGAAAACGCTGCTGGACGACCCTCAAAAGGCAGCATGGTTTCGCAAGGCTGCTGAACAAGGCAACGCCGACGCGCAATTCAGCCTCGGATATTTGTACGACAATGGCTGGGGTGTGCCACAGGATTACGCTCAAGCGGCGTTTTGGTATCGCAAGGCTGCTGAACAAGGCAACGCTTCAGCGCAATACCTCCTCGGGCGTTTGTATGACAATGGATGGGGTGTGCCCAAGGATTACCCGCAAGCGGCAGCGTGGTACCGCAAAGCGGCAGAGCAAGGCAACGCCGATGCGCAATACAGCCTCGGGGTTTTGTATTACGAGGGCCGGGGTGTTCTCCAGGACTACGTGCAATCCGCAGCGTGGCATCGCAAGGCGGCAGAGCAAGGCGATGCTGTGGCACAAAGCAGCTTGGGGCTAATGTACGTAGAGGGTCAAGGCGTGCACCAGGACTGCGCACAAGCGGCAATCTGGTTTCGCAAGGCGGCCGACCAAGACATAGCCATGGCGCAAGGTGCCCTCGGGGGTTTGTACTATGACGGTGTGGGTGTAACCAAGGACTACGTGCAAGCGGCCATCTGGTATCGCAAGGCTGCTGAACACGGGATTGCCTACGCGCAATACAGCCTCGGGCGTTTGTATGACAAGGGCCAAGGCGTGCCCCAGGACTACGCACAAGCGGCAGTATGCTATCGCAAGGCTGCTGAACAAGGCAACGCTGACGCGCAATATAGCCTTGGATTTTTGTACGACTATGGGGAAGGCATGCCCCAGGACTTTACGCAAGCGGCAGAGTGGTATCGCAAGGCGGCAGAGCAGGGCAACGCCAAGGCGCAATTTTCCCTCGGGAATTTGTACTATCATGGTTACTACCATGGTAAAGGTGTGCCTCAGGACTACGCGGAAGCCTACTTTTGGCTTGATGTAGCGGCTGTTGGCAAGCTGAACGCCCAACTGGTGGAAAAGATTGTGAAGGATCGACACAAAGCCGCGTCACAACTGACGCCTGCCGATCAATCTCGCGTTCAGCAGAGGGTGCGAAAGTGGTTTGAGGCGCATCAGGAGGAGCCACAATGACGCGATATGTCTGTTCCGCCCCGATGAAGGATCGCTATACTCGACTAGGCTTTGGGCAGTTGGGGAGGGGAGATAGCCATGTGGTTTGTTGTCGCTTCGGCCTTGTTGGCGCTCGTTTACGTTGCTTTGAAACCACTGGGCGACGGTCTGACAGATACCAGCGCCTGGGCTGCCAAGGTGATGGCCCCTCCCGGGAGCGGGGACAACGATACTACTAAGCAATATCTCCGATTTGCTCAAGCCGCATTGATGGATGGCTGGCTTAGCAATGTGCCGTTCTTCAATACCATCGCCATGGTTGCTGCGTTGGTTTTCGCCGCGCTTTACCACTGGTGGGCGGCGCTCATCGTGTTTGTAGTCGCCGTATTTATCGGCACCTCGACCAAGATTATCTGGGGGCGCTCTGTCTCGCACTACCTCTTGTATATGCACGCGCGGTTGCTTAATCGCGCCGCCACCTACAGGCAGAAGAATGACAACGAGCGAGCCGAGGCAGCCGAGAGCATGGCCAATGAACTGCAACAGATTATTGCGGTCTACACGAACGCCTCTCTTAGGCCACCGACGGCAAAGCAGCTTCAAGCGATGCCTTATGGCGATGTGAGCTTTTATCTCAATGCAAATTCCTAGAGCGGGCCGAGCTTGCCCGCGCACAGGAACA
Source organism: Acidobacteriaceae bacterium (assembly GCA_003139795.1). Classification (GTDB taxonomy): domain Bacteria; phylum Acidobacteriota; class Terriglobia; order Terriglobales; family Acidobacteriaceae; genus Telmatobacter. The sequence continues at coordinate 5,373 of PLGM01000410.1, forward strand.
GGCGCGGAAGTGGTTTGAGGCGCACCACGCGAAGCCATAGCAAAGAATATTCTTAAAATCCGATATTTTGACGTTTGGGAGTCGGTCTGAGGTTTTGAAAATACAAGGCGATGCCGTCTATTTGGCGCTGGAGGAAATGAACGTCGCAGAATCGCTTGTCTGACATTTGCATGCGGGCGGGGAAGCGTCCAACGTTTCGCCCAGCATCTTCCCAAGCGGTGCTCCCAGATTCGTCCTCGTATTGTTTCAATTCAGCTTCTGGAATACGGAACGAAGACAGGTCTAGATCAAATGCTTCCTCAAGCGCGGAAACAATTTCATGGAATTGCGACACTTCGCCTTCATCCCCTGAGGAAGGTGGGTGACTTCGCAACGCCTGAAACCGGGCACAGGCAAGGCTCTGTTTGTTGGCAATATCCATGGGATATATGCTACACCTAGTTGACGTTCCCTCAGGGGCTAAAGTCCGCACCGGAAGATGCGACGACCAAGGCAATCGCCGAGATGCGCAGCAATATCTTGGGTGATCCTTATAATCGCAATACTCTGGAAACCATATATAGCGCCATGACTGATGTACGACTTGGGCGAGGGCTACCCCCAAGCAGCAGGCGGGTGGCGCAGACCTCCAAAAGTAAGCCTGGCACCCCAGGTCCGGATTTTCAGACATGGGAGACCGCGAACCCTGGCCGGCCCTCTCTTTTCGGACCGGGTGCCCTGAATGTCATTTTGCAGATAATTTACCCTCCTGTGATGCACACTGCCAATAGAGCGAAATTCCTGATTTCTCTGGAGAGCCGCATCATGCGAACCGTCAGAAACATCACCGTAGCCGTCGAACCCGAACTCTACCGCCAGACGCGAAAGATTGCGGCCGATTACAACACCACCGTTACCGACATGGTAAGGTTCTTGCTCCTGACCCTGCCCGAAGCAGTGAAGGCCGCGCGCTACCCCGGCGGCGCCCCTCAGTTTGGCTTGGCCGCCGCCCGCGCCGCCCGTGCCGCTGCCGCAGCCCCGCCCGCAGCCGCGTCTCCCAACCCTCCCGCTCCCTCTCTACCGGCCAATCCCTCCCTCGAAACAAGCGAAATTTCGCCCTGTACGTCTGTAAATGCCGGTAACCCCCATTCCCTTCAGAAACTTGCGAGACAACAACCGGCGCCCGTACAGGATAAGCATTTCAGTATCGCCACCCTGAAAGCCATCATTTCAAAGGCCTTACGAGCCATTCCGTAGATCGCGCATTTCAACCGCTGTACACCTGTAAAACCTCCACCTGAATGAACAGAAATCTAATAGAATCAATACCTGAGGCGGCTCACTCGGGATATGCGCTATACGACTCAATTCCTTCTTTCGGCCCTGGCGGCGGCGCAGTTTCCTCCGCCGGACGTGCCGGAGATTGCCTTTCTGGGCCGCTCCAACGTGGGCAAATCGAGCCTGCTGAACATGCTGGTGGGCGAGAAGGCGGCTAAAGTCTCGCAAACGCCGGGACGGACGCGGGCCATCAACTTTTTTGCGCTTTTGGATCAAAGTCAAAGGCGGAAACTCGTCTTTGCCGACCTGCCCGGCTACGGCTACGCCAAGATTTCGAAGTCCATCTCGGCGGGCTGGCCGGCGTTTATCGAGCCGTATCTCGCCATTCGCTCCACGCTCAAGCTGTGCGTCTGCCTGGTGGATTCGAATGTGCCCGCGCAACAGAGCGACCGCCAGTTGATCGACTGGCTGAGGGCCGCCGGGCGCGACTTTGCCGTGGTGGCCACCAAGATTGACCGGCTCAGCGGCAATGAGCGCACCCGCAACCTGCTGGCGCTCAAGAAAGGCCTGGAGCTGGACGAAGTGCTCCCCGTCTCCGCCAAAACCGGCTACGGCATCCGGGAATTGTGGACAAGGATTGAAGCGGCCGGCGCAGTCGAGAGCTGAGATCAGCCCGCGCCTTCTGTGGCTGCGCCCGGTGAGGGTTGGATCAGAAAGGTTTCGTCCTTATTGCACAGACTGATCCACACCTTTACGCCAATTTCCCCGCCCCAGACCCCAGCCTGAACGCGCGCAGCGAATTCTCTTTGAGCTTCCGGTGCACAGTCCAAGACTCTCACGCCCTGCGCCATGCGGCCCAGGTAGCGCGGCGCAAGCCGCAGCCAGCGGCGGGCGGCCCATGCGGCCGGGCTCGAATCCCGGCTGAGGCAATCGAAGGCAATAGCATCCAATCTTGGCATCCAGATTGCGGGAGCGGCGGCCACGTGCCAGAGCAGCAGAGCGTGGCTCTCCTCTGGCGCGACAAGCTCGATCCGCCGCGCGCCCTGGCTGACGAAAGGCGAATGCTCCGGAAATGAATCGGCCGGCCGCAGCAGATCGGGCGCGACGCCCCGCTCCAGCATCTCGCGCTCCACGGCGTCCGGCGCGGCGGCCACGCAAACCGCAACCGGCTCGCGCTTGCGAATTTCGTTTTTCAGGATGCGCAGGGCCTCGTCCAGCGAGGTGACCAGGAAGTCCGCCACCCCATCCCACACGGCCTGCTTCTGCGCGGCCGCGTCGGCGGTTGCCCCCAGCGACGCCGCGCCGGCAATGTTGCCCGCCACCAGCAGCGCGCGGCCATCGCCGTCTAGTTCTCCCGCGTAGAGCAGTTTGCCGCCCAGCCCCGGTTCCCCATGCAGGCCGGAACCGGCGTCCGCACAAGCAATCAGGGCCGCGTAGAGCCGCTCAACCTGCAGGATGAAGGGGAATGCAGCCGGTTCATTAGGATCAAGCGCCAAGGGAAGTCTCCCTCCGCGGTGCAGTGTGGGGCTTTGGCTTCGGCCGGGCTTACTCCCGGGATGCTTCCCGGACGTTCATTTTCCTGACAAAGAAAACAAACTCTCCGGGGTTGGCGAAGACCTGCAGTTTGTTGGGAACCTTTTTTCCGACACAGCCATTGGGAGCCACAACCCCCGACGCGAGAATCGCCGAGACCGAGTACCAGTGATCCGGAGAGGGCGCCTGTTCCGAGGAAGGGCGATCCTTGTCGGCATCGCAATTGGAATAGGTATACATGGCGCTTTCGTATGTGGCGCGAAGGGAGACAACATCGGCGTCGCCGGGCAGCGTCAGCTTGCCGGTGCCGTCCTCGTTCTGCTTTACCCAATCGCCATGGACAGTTTCCTCATGATTGACCCGAACCAGAAAATTGGAGGTCGCAATCAGAAGCCCGGTCTTGCTGTCCAGCATCCGGATGGTGATGGTTTTCTCGGTTTGGGCATACCCCGAGCCGCAGAGCGCAGCCAGGCACATCAGGAGCAGGAGCACACGATGAGCGGGTTGAATCACGATCGCCTCCGCATTCGAATCTGGGTCTACCAGGTATTGTAGGGTTGGCCGTCGGAACCGGTTTCATCCGAGCCGGAATGGACATCGTCGATGCCGGGGTCGGTCTGGTCCAGCGAGTGCATGGCATCGCTCGTATCCGTCACCCAGGTGGTGGTGCTCCTGGTCACCGGGTCCTCGGGGATGGTCTTCAGGTAGCCCTCCTGGAGCAGATCGTCCAGCGCCTGCGGCGCCTTCTGTTTATCCATGGTATAGGAGTCGATGGCCGCGCGCATTATGTGCAGGTCTTCCTTGAGCACCGCTTCCCTGGCATGCCGGAGGGCGCTGATGTAACTCGGCACAGCCACCACGGCCAGCACGCCGATGATGGCCATCACGATCATCAGTTCCACCAGCGTAAAGCCCGCGTCGTGTTTTTGCATCCTGCCCACTGAACCCTCACTGTCCATGCTGGCGGAGTTTGCGGCGTTAGCCTCGCTTCGCTCGCGATAGCGGCGTTTGACTCCGCCAACCACACTAACAACCTACCAGGTCGAATACTTGGTTCCGTCCAGGGCCGTCCCCTGGGACTTCGAATACACGTCGAAGACGCTCTGCCCGCCATAGGAATCCGATTGCGGATCGTCCTGCATGGAGTGCAATCCCCACTCCGCCTTGCCCGTCATCGGGTCCACCGGAATCCGGCGCAGAAACTTCAACTTCTTGCCCTGCACGTCCACCCCGTTTACGAGCGTCTCCAGGTCCGGCGGGTAGTTCTGGCTGTCCACCTTGGTCTGGAACGCGTGCATGTCGGCCGCGTCCTTGTAGTGGTCGATGGCGTCGCGCATCTCCCAAAGATCGCGGCGCAGCTCCCGCTCATGGTCGCGTTTCACCGTGAACATCGTCACCGGAACCGCTGCCGACGCGAGAATGGCCAGAATCGCCACGGTCACGATCAACTCCACCAGCGTAAGGCCCCGGTCCCGTGGGCGATCGATTCGGATTGGCCGTATTGCTCTCATTGGCTCATCGGTCTACTTCACCACAATGTTGACCCGGGCGCCCTGGGCCGGCACCTGCTGCTGGGCGCTGTTCACCGCTGCCGCGCGCGTCATGGCGAGCACGCTTTCTCCCGCGGCCTTGGCCTGGAAGCTGAGCACGCACACCACACCCGCGCCGTTGACCCCGGCTGTTCCCGGCGGACGGGCGGCATTGATGGTGATCGAGCCCGGCCCGTCGTCGCGGTGGACCAGCGCCACGGCCTGCCCATCGCGGCCCAGAAGGTCGCCGCTGGTCACGTTGACCAGGGAAAGCTTAGCCGGATCATATTGAACCTGCAAGGGCACCGATGCGATGTCTTTTCCACCGGTCAGCACCACCGGCACCTGAAACGTGGCCCCCGCAGCCACCGGACCGCCCAACGGACTGAACATCAGGTTCACGCCCCCTTGGCTCACACCTCCCGGGGGCACGCTCCCTGGGTTCACACTCTCTGGAACCGGCGGAACCGGCATACCAGGCGGGTGGCCGGCCACTGCCGCTGCTGCTGCCGCCGTTTCCCCATTCGCATCCGCCGATGCGCTCAACTGCGCCAGCGCCGCCGGCGCTGCCGCCATCGCGCTTTGGCCGGGAACCACGCCTATATTGGAATGTGGCGGAGCAGCCGGACGGTCGGCGGGAAGAGCAGCGGGCGCCGGATTGGGGCCTTGAGTCGAGGGTGGAGTCGATCCCGGATTCGCGGCTGGACTCGAACCCGCCGGCACAGCAGCCGAAACGTGGCGCAGCTCGATCGCCGTGCCCACGCCAGTATCGATGGTGCGCAGATTCACCCGATCCAGAGTTTGCGTGCGAACGATGTGCGGCACGACCAGAAACACGAGTTCGTCGTCCGTAGTTTTGCGATCCTTCGACCCGAACAGGTACTTGAGGATCGGAATCGAGCTCAGCCCAGGGATGCCGGTCCAGCTTACATCCTCCTCCTTGTCCTGAATGCCGCCCAAGACGCTGGCCTCGCCCTCGCGCAGCCGGATTGTCTGGTCCACCACGCGCTGGCTCAGGATGGGCTCGGTCACGCCGCTGATGGTCACCGACCCGCTCTGCGAGGTGACTTCAATCTTGATCTTCAGCGTCACATCATGGTCGAAGTGAACGCTCGGCGTCATTTCGATATTCACGCCCACGTCCTGATACTGGAACTGCGTGTTCACCAGCGAGCTGACCACCGCGGTGGCCGCGCCCGTCTGGTAGGAACCGGTGGCGATCGGAATCCGCTCGCCGATCTTCATGGTCGCCTTTTGCGCGTCCGTGGCCCGGATGCGCGGATTCTGCAGAATCTTGGTATTCGAGTCGGTCAGCAGCAGGTTGGCGGTGGCCGAACCGATGGTCACCGCAAAATCCGTCGCCTTCAGGTGGGCCAGATCGTAGAGTGACGGGGTGGTGCCGTTGTTTGTCGTTCCAGTGGTTCCCGTCGTTGTTGTGGTCGTCGTGGTGCTGCTCGAGGAGGTAGGCGGCTGCAGGGCAATGCCCACGCTGCTGGGCCACGCAATGCCCAGCGTCCGCTCCCAGTTCTTGCTCACCTCCAGCACCGCGATGTCCACCACCACCTCGGCGCGCGCCCTGTCCAGGTCGTTGATCAGCTTTTGCGCCAGCAGCAGCTCGTCCGGCGTTCCCCGGATCACAAGGGCGTTCTGGCTGGGCACGCCGAAGATTTTGATGCCGGTCAGCACATTGCGTATGGCGGTCTGCACGTCGTTCAGATCGTTCTGTTGCCAGGCGTTGGTCAGGTAAAAGGTTTCCACCGCCGCCTCGTCAAGATCCCTGCGTTTGGTGGTGGTGTTCTGGGCCACAAAAATCGTATTCTCGGTTACCGGGCGCCAGAAGGTGTTGGACATGGTGCCCACGATGCGCAGCGCGTCCAGCAGCGACACATTGTTCAGATCCACTTGAATGCTCTTCGAGTTGTAGTCCGAGTCGAACAGAATATTTATCCCGGCGGCCCTGCCTACGGCCCGGTAGATCACCTTGGTGTCTTCGCTCATGTGCAGGGTCAGCGGCTCGTTCGAGAGCGGCTTGAGCTGGGGCGGCGCGCCCATCGAGTCCAGTTCCTCTTGCTTGCCTGGCTCCAGGGAAAGGCTCGTCTCGCCCTGCGGCACCGCTTCGCCGTGCCTCTTGCGCACCCTGGCGATCTCCTGCTGGGCGGCCTCGTTGCCGGGGTCGATCTCGGCGGCATGAAGTAGCTCCACCAGCGCCCCTTGCTCGTCGCCGGCCACCAGCAGCTTGTGGCCTTTGCTCAGGTGCATGGCGGAGTCTGTAACCCGCACCCGGTAAAGCGCGGTCCGGTAGGTAATGTCCCTGGGCGCCTTGGCGTAGGCCTTCTGGTAGAGGTCGAAGGCAGCGTCGTAGTCTTCGCGCGCCTCGGCGCTTTCGCCGCGCTTGAACAGGGAGCCGGCCGACTCGGCGTACAGTCGAACGCTCGACAGGCCGGCGACGGTCAGCAGCGCGAAGAGCGCAATCCAGTAAGCGGCTTTGCAGGGTGCCGGAACAGCAGCGCGGCTTTTCATCGAACTCCCAGGCGTCTTAGCCGGCCCGCATTCCGGATCGGGCCCTTGCGGGCTGCCTTGGCCGCCCCTGACGCGATTCTTGTCGCGATTCCTGTCGCAATTCCGATTGGCGATTTGTCCCATCCAACGATGCCCCATTTTAGCAAAGCCTCAATGGAACGCGGGGAAAACCCGCGCCGATGCCCAAAACCACGCCAATGTTAGGATGAAGATTCGAGGATGCTTCCCGATGGCTCGCCAAACCAGCCACGTCGTCGTTCCGCCGGACACTTCCGGCCCCAAGAAACCGGTCCGGCCGCGCGACCCCATCGCCTCCGGCGAGCGCGACGCCGCGCACAACCGCGCCGCCAGCCACAACTACTTCCTGCTGGAGCGGTTCGAAGCCGGCGTGGCCCTGCGCGGCACCGAGGTCAAGTCCATCCGCGAGGGCAAGGCCAACCTCAAGGACTCCTACGGCCTCATCCAGAACGGCGAAGCGTTTCTGCTCAACGTGCATATCGGTCCGTACTCCCATGGCAACATGGCCAACCACGACGCCACGCGCACCCGCAAGCTGCTCCTGCACCGCGACGAGGTTCGCAAGCTACTCTCCAAGACGCAGATCAAGGGCCACACGCTCATCCCCACCAGGCTCTATTTCCGCAATGGCCGGGTCAAGTGCGAACTGGCCGTCGCCAAGGGCAAGCAGGACTGGGACAAGCGGGAGACGGAGAAGCGCCGGGAAGCCGACCGCGAGGCCCGCGCCGCCGTCAACGCCAGCAAGCACCGCACGGGACGCTGACCGGCCGGGACGCCTAAAATAAACCTGAGGAAAAGATGAAAATCCAACTGTCCTTTGTCAATCTTGCCGGAATTGAAACTGAATTGCTGGCCGTCCTGGCCGCCGACACACAAACCTCGAAAGCGCCCGACGCCAAACCCGAGCCGGTCCTGCTGACGTCGGACGAAGCAGTCCAGACGGCCGCGGCCTCCGTCCTTTCGAGCGGCGAATACAAGGCCGGCGCCAATGAAACATTGCTCCTCCACGCCCCCGCCGGCCTGGCTGCCAGGCGTCTGCTGATCGTCGGCCTCGGCAAGCAGGCCAAGGCCAACGTACCCAGCGTGCGCAACGCCGCCGGAACAGCCGTCCGCTTCACCAAGCCCCGCGGCATTCGGGAACTGGTCTTCGCGCTGCCTGAAGCGGAGCAGTTGCCGCCCGGACCCAGCACGAGAGCCGCCGTCGAGGGCGCCTTTGTGGGCGACTTCGACCCCGACACCTATCGCAGCGACCGCAAGGACCAGAGCGTTCAGACCTTCACCCTCGCCGCCTCCGGCAACTCGGACCAGGATGCACTGAAAGCCGCCTTCGCCGAGGGCGTCATCGTGGGCGAGAGCCAGAACCTCACCCGCTCGCTGGTCAACGAGCCCGGCAACAAGCTCACCCCCACCATCCTCGGCCGGCGCGCCGCGGAGATGGCCGCCGAAGTCGGCCTCGGCTGCGAGGTGCACTCCACCGAAAAGCTCCACGAGCTCAAGATGGGCGCATTCTGGAGCGTCTCGCAAGGCTCCGAGGAGCCGCCCGCCTTGATCGTCCTGCGCTATGAACCGGAGGGCGCAAGCGACGGCCCGGTCCTGGGCCTGGTCGGCAAGGGCATCACCTTCGACACCGGCGGCATCTCCATCAAGCCGTCGGACAAGATGGAACTGATGAAGTACGACATGGCCGGCGGAGCAGCCATGATCGGCGCCATGCGCGCCATCGCCCTGCTCAAGCCCAGGGTGCGCGTCATCGGCGTCGTCTGTGCCGCTGAAAACATGCCCGACGGCAAGGCTTACAAGCCCGGCGACGTGGAGACGGCAATGTCCGGCAAGACCATCGAAATCATCAACACCGACGCCGAAGGCCGTCTGGTCCTGGCCGACGGCCTGAGCTATGCCAAGCAACTCGGCGCCACGCACCTCATCGACGCGGCCACGCTGACCGGCGCCTGCGTCGTAGCTCTCGGCATGACCAACGCCGGGGCCTTCTCGAACGATGACCCCACCTGGGCGAAGTTCGACGGCGCTCTCGCGACCTCGGGCGAAAAGTTCTGGCGCCTGCCCCTCGGCGAAGAGTACGCCGAGCTGATCAAGAGCGACATCGGCGACATCAAGAACACCGGTGGCCGCTATGGCGGCGCGATTACGGCCGCGGAGTTTTTGAAGGTCTTCGTGGAAGAGACGCCGTGGATTCACCTTGATATCGCCGGGCTGGCCTGGGTGGAAGACTCGAAGCCGTACATTGCCAAAGGTCCCAGCGGCGTGGCGGTACGGTCGATTCTGGAGTGGGTGCGGAGCTTTTGAAAGACAGCTTCTAGCTACTAGCTTCTAGCTGCTAGCCGTCGTGAAGGACGGCGGAAATGAAACGGGTCACTTTAGGATCAGGCAAGATGCTCGTAAAACAAGTTGAAGAAAAACGAAGCGGGCACCGGACTCAATGGGCGGCTCAGTTCGCCGTTGCCTCGGAGCTATGCAAGCGCGGGTATGAAGTTTCATTCACAATGGGAAATAGAACTCCGCTGGCGGACCTCTAATGGTTGTAAGCCCAAAGAAGAAGGAGATGTTCCTTGTGGATGTCAAGGGGCTTTACAGAAAGAATCCGTGGATAGTTAAGCGTAAGGCTGCCAGAGAAAAGCTCCTCTATATTCTCGCATTTGTTCCTACCGATGATACGAATCGGTTTTTTGTGTTAAAACAGGAAACTGCGAATCATCTGATAAGGAAAGAACTCCTACGGCTGAAGCGCCCAGATGATTATCCGCTAACAGGTATAAGTTGGACTTTGGCACTTCCGCACGAGGATGCGTGGCAAGAACTCCCCAAGTAGGATATGCATCTGGAAACACGAGCAACTGCGCCGGCTCGACTTACATCGCCTCCGGACTCTCGATTCCCAGCCAACTGAGCACCTCGATCAACTCCCGCAGCGAAACCGCCGCCGTGGCCAGCAGGAAAGTCTTCCGCAGCGGGTCTTCTTCGGTGAGGATGTGGTGCTTGTGGTAGAAGTTATTGAACTCCTGCGCTAACTGGAAGGCGTGTTTGGCCAGATAGGCAGGCTCGGACGTAGCAATGCACTGCTCGAGCACCAGCGTGCGACGCGCCGCGCGCAGCCACAACGCCCATATATCTTCGACGGCCTCGCCGGTCAGATAAGCGCCCGCATCAAAGCTGCCCGACTCCGCTAACCCCGCTAACTCCGCCAACACCGCCTCCGGCGTCGTCCCCCCCTTGCGGAAGATATTCCGCGCACGCACCACGGCGTACTGAATATAAGGCCCGGTCTCGCCCTCGAAACTCAAAGCCTCCTTGAAGTCGAAGGCGATGACCGAATTGCGTGTGAACTTGAGCATGAAGTAGCGCAGCGCCCCAATCGCAATCTGCTCCGCAATCCGCTGCCGCTCTCGCTCGTCGCGGCCGGTCTGCCGCGCGTCCACTTCAGCCCGGGTGGCGACGATGAGTTTGTCGATCAGGTCGTCGGCCTTGACGCCGAAGCCCTTGCGCCCGCTGACTTCGATATAGGGGCGAGTCAAGTCTTCTTCGGAAACGTCATAGCCCATTTCAACGGCGCAACGCGGTGTGAGCGCCACCATCTCATAACCGAAGTGCGTGTAATGATCGGCCTGGGCAGTGTAGCCCATGCCGCGCAAGGCCTGAATCACGTTGGCCTGCGGGTCGCTCTGCCGCGAGTCGATCACGTTATAGATAGCCTGCGCCCCGCCAAAGTGCGGATGCGGCTCGTCTCCTTTTTCCGCCGAGATCCAGCACTCATGGTCCGGGTAAGTCTCGCGCTTCGGGTAAGTGAAGAAAGGCTTGTAACCGAAGTCCTTGCCGAGCAAGCCAAACTTCCATAAGTGATAGGCAATGTCCTTGCCTACATAAGTTACAGTCCCGTTGGAGCGGACAATGACCTTGGCCTCTTCATCGAGCGCGCCCTCGGTGGTCTCCGCGCCGGGCCTGCCCGCCGTGGAGGGCCGAGTCATCACCCAGCAGCCCTTGTTTTTGCCCTCGGTCTCAAAGTAGAGGACGCCGGTCTGCTTCAACTGCTCAAAGGCCGCTTCCCAGAACCTGAGGTGCAGAATCTCGCTCTCGCGGGGCAGAAAGTCGTACTCAATGTCTAGCCGCTGCATGGTTTCGAGATGCCGCCGCAAGACCGCAGTGGAAATCATCTCGGCTACTTCGGCAGTGTCGTTGCCGCCTCGCTCGATCTCGTGCAAGGTCGCATAGCGAAGCTCTTTCCGCGCTTCGTTCTCTTCCGCCGTTCCCTGCTCATACCATTGCGATGTGCGCGCATACAGGTCCCAGCAGTAGTAGTCGATGCGCTCGCCGTTGCCCTTGAGCACTTCGAGCAGTTGCCTGACTTCAGCCTCCGGCAACCCCTCCAAATGCAGAAAACCCACCACCACATCCGCCACCTGCACGCCGGTGTTGTCGATGTAGTTCTGCACGTCCACCTTTTGCCCCGCGGCGCGCAGCAGGCGCACAAACGTATCGCCCAGAATGGCGTTGCGCAAGTGGCCGATGTGCGCGGCCTTGTTGGGATTGATGCTGGTGTGCTCCACCAGCGAGTGCAGACCGCTCGATGCGCGCGCCAGACTCTCTCCGCCCACAACCAGCCGCACGCCGGCCGCGCGGTCCAGCCGCGCATTGATGTACCCGGCTCCGGCAACCTCGAAACCAGCGAAACCCTCAAGCCCGTTCAGCGCGGACACAATCTCCTGCGCGATGATCCTGGGCGCTTTGCGCAGCTTGCGCGCCAGCTCAAACGCAATGGGCGTGGCCAGTTCGCCGAACTTCAGGTCCGGCGGAATCTCCAGCGGAATGTTCTCAACCAGCAGGCCGTACTTTTCCTCTAAAAGACTGCGTAGCCGGCTTCCGAGCCTTTTCTGCAATTCCAGATACACGTCGATATGCCTCTTGAGCGTTTCCAGAAATGACCTGCCTCGAAGCCAATCCCCTCAAGTCGACGCGAGCCTCAGCGAGCGTCGACCCTGAACGACCTCAGAAAGGGCATAGCATTTCTGGAAACGCCGTAAAATCCTTCGTTTTCAAGGGCGATTCTAACAGAGCGGCGCACCGCGCCGGGTTTGACGCTCCCCGCCCCGCAACCTAAGATGAAAGATAGATTGCATCGAGATTCCGTGTGCTTCATTGCCGGATTTCCAGCAACGCCCCGCTCATGCCGACCAAAGATTCCAGCCCCGCCCGCTTTTACCTGACCACGCCCATCTACTACGTGAATGCGCGTCCGCACTTGGGCCACGCCTACTCGACCATCGTGTGCGACGTCGTTGCGCGGCGCAAGCGGGCGCTGGGCATCGACACCTGGTTCCTCACCGGCACCGACGAGCACGGGCAGAAGATCGAACGCTCCGCCGAGTTGGCCGGCCGCACGCCGCAGGAATTCGCCACCGCCGTCTCTGCCGAGTTTCGCGGCCTGTGGGACCGCCTGGGCCTCACCTACGACGACTTCATCCGCACCACCGAAGAGCGCCACAAGCGCGGCACACAGCGCCTGTTCGCCACGCTCCGCGACCGCGGCTTCATCTACAAGGGCTCCTACACCGGCCAGTATTGCGTCTCCGACGAGCTTTATGTGGACGGCCCTCCCGGCACGCCCTGCCCGGACTGCGGCCGCATTACGGAGACGGTGAGCGAGGAGAATTATTTCTTCAAGCTTTCGGCCTTCGAGCGCAAGCTGCTGGAGTTTTACGAGGCCAATCCAGGCTTCATGGCGCCCGAATCCACGCGGCGCGAGGTGATTTCGTTTGTGCGCGGGGGCTTGAAGGACCTGTCCGTCAGCCGCACCAGTTTTTCCTGGGGCATTCCCGTGCCGGACGACGAGAAGCACGTGATCTATGTGTGGCTGGACGCGCTGGCCAACTACATCACCGCGCTGGGCTACGGTTCGGACACGCTCGCCGACCAGGCCCGCTTTGCCAAATTCTGGCCCGCGGACATGCACCTCATCGGCAAGGAGATCAGCCGCTTCCATTGCGTCTACTGGCCGGCCTTCCTGATGGCGGCGGGGATTCCGCTGCCGCGCTCGGTCAAGGCCAACGGCTGGCTGCTCTTCGACCAGGGCAAGATGTCCAAGTCGCGCGGCAACATTGTGCGCGCGGAGACGGTGCAGGAGATTCTCGGCGCCGATGCGCTGCGCTACTTCCTGCTCCGCGAGATCCCCTTCGGCCACGACGGCAGCTTCAGCTTCGACGCCCTGGTGCAGCGCTACAACGGCGACCTCGCCAACGGCTACGGCAACCTGGTGAGCCGCGTGGTCAACATGGTGCACAAGTACTTCGGCGGCATTGTGCCCGAGGCCGGCGCGGAAACGCCTGCCGAAGCCGCCCTGCGCGAGACGGCGATCCGAACCATGGCCGCATTCGGCCCGGCCTTCGACGAGCTGAACTTCTCTGAAGCGCTCAAGGCGCTGTGGGTCCTCGTCGCGGAGACCGACGGCTACCTGACCGCCAACGCGCCCTGGAAGCGGCCGCCGGATCGCCCAGAGGCGGAGCATATCGCGCTTCAGGCGCGCGTGCTGGCGACGGCCGCCGAAGCTATCCGCATTATCACTGCGCTGGTCTATCCCATCCTGCCGGAGTCGGCTGCAAAGGTCTGGCGGCAGCTCGGGCAGGGTGAGATCGCGGATGCGGCGCGGCATTCATTTTTGACAGAACTCGCGTGGGGCGGATTGCAGGCCGGAACCCGGTTTGGCGATCCCGCGCCGCTCTTTCCCCGCGCGGAAAAGGACGCAGTCGACCGTATGCAGAACCTTGAAGACGAGAACAACCGCAGCGTCATAGAAGCCGCCAGCGCGCAAGAGAACGCGGCCAAGCCGGCGCCGGAAGCGCCCATATCGGCTCTCGCGATCAGCCCCGAGCCCGCACCGCCGGCGCCCACGGTGGCTCCCGCTCCGGACGCGCCTTCGGCAGTTCCGCCCACTTTGCTCGCTGCGGATGCCGCAGCCGCCCCAGCCCAGGTCGCCGCTTCTGCCTCAACTTCCGCGCCCGCAGCACCGGTCGCCGAGCCGGCAGCGCCCGCTCCCCCAGCCCACGCGGCGGAGCCGGCTGTCGCACCTCAAGAGCCGCAGCACATCACCATCGACGACTTCGCCAAGGTGGAACTGCGCGTGGCGCAGATTCTGGTGGCCGAGCGCGTGCCCAAGGCCGACAAGCTCCTCCGCCTTGAAATCGATCTGGGCTACGAGAAGCGCCAGATTCTGGCCGGCATCGCCCAGCACTACGAGCCTGAAAAGCTCATCGGCCGCAAGATCGTGATCGTCGCCAACCTGGCCCCCCGCAAGATGCGCGGCCTGGAGTCCAACGGCATGTTGCTGGCCGCCTCGCTCGAAGACGGCGCGCCGGTGCTGGCCGGATTCCTGGAAGATGTTCCGCTCGGCGCGCGGCTGAAGTAGCCCCTGATCGCGCCTTCCGACAGTGGGTCGCCCGTTGCCCATACACATAAATCGTGCCATACTTACACATTGTGAGATGCGGCTCATGCGGACCAACATCGAGATCGACGACAAGTTGATGCGCCAGGCGATGAAGGCGACGGGCGCGGCCACCAAGCGCGCGGCCATCGACAAGGCGCTGCGCAAGCTGGTTGCACTCGATGCCCATCAGAAAGCGGTCGATGAGGTTTTCCGCCTGCAGGAGGTTGCCCGGAAGCAAGCAGAACAAGAGGGCCGTCTGGACGAGTGGCACGCGGAGCTGGTGAAGAAGGGTAATTGGCCGGAGTATCCAAGCGATGCGGACTAACGTGGAGATCGACGATGAGCTTATGCGGCAGGCGATGAAGGCCAGCGGCAAGTCCACCAAGAAGGAGGCCGTCGAGGAGGCCCTGCGCCTCGTCGTGCAGATGAAAAAGCAGGAAGGCATCCTCAAGCTCTTCGGCAAAGTGCAGTGGGAGGGCGACCTGGACGAGATGCGGAAGAGCCGGTTTCCCGACTGGGATGGTTCGCGCGACGAAAAGCAAGAGCTCTCGGACACACCCGCGGCGTAGCAGGACTCGCCGAAGATCGAGAATACAGGCAGCGCATGGTGATCGTGGATAGCAGCGTCTGGATCGACGCATTCAACGGAAAGGCGACGCCTCACACGCGTTGGCTTCGGGCTCGCCTGGCCGGGGGCGGGGTGGGACTGACCAGTCTGATCCTTTGCGAGGTTTTACGCGGATTTCGTTCCGATCGTCATTTTCGGCAGACGCAAAGGCGGCTTTTGGCACTCCCGGTTTTTGAGGAAGTGCCGGCGGGACTCGCTGTGCAGGCCGCAGAAAACTTCCGGGTACTCCAACGGCGCGGGATCACCGTGCGCAAGACCGTCGACTGCCTGATCGCCACCTTCTGCATCCAGGAAGGCCACGAACTTCTTCACCGGGACAACGACTTCCAAGGCTTTGAGAACTTCCTCGGCTTGCAGGTTGTTCACCCATAGACCCTTGCGAGGCCCCGATGCTGATCGATTCCCACGCCCACATAGACAGCGAGCGCTACGCGGCGGACCGCTTGGGCGTGCTCAGCCGCGCGTTTGAGGCAGGCGTGGGCGCGGTGCTCGCCATCGGCATCGGCGAGCATCCCTCCCAGATGCACCAGGCCCTCGACCTCTGCCGCCAGTTCAACGGGCAGCCGAATTTGCCTCGGCTTTACGCCAGCGCGGGCGTCTATCCCCACAACACCCACGAAGCTGACGCGGCTGTCCTCTCCAAACTCGACAGCCTGCTAGCCGAGCCGGAGGTGATTGCCTGCGGGGAGATCGGCCTGGACTACTACCACAAGGGCGCGCCGCACCCCGTGCAGCTCTCGGGGCTGGTACTTCAACTGGAGATCGCCGCCGCCCGCAAGCGGCCCATCCTCATCCATTGCAGGCCCAGGGACGGCGCGACCGACGCGTGGGACGACCTGTTTACCATTCTCGATGCGCATTGGCGCCAGACCGGCCTGGGCGGCGTGATGCACTGCTTCGGCGGCGGCTGGGAACAGGCGCGCCGGGCGCTGGACCTGGGTTTTCTGGTCTCATTTGCCGGAAACCTGACGTATCCCAAGGCGCAACCGCTACGCGATGTGGCCGCCAGGCTGCCCCTGGACGCGGTTTTGGTCGAGACCGACGCTCCCTGGCTGGCGCCGGCGCCCGATCGCGGCAAGCGCAATGAGCCGGCCTGGGTGACCCGCACCGCCCACACTCTGGCTGGATTGCTGGCCGTTTCGGAGGAAGAAATCGCCTCCGTGACCACGAAAAACTTCTTGAGGCTGTTTCGGCTTGGGGCTGACGTGGGAAACTGATAGAGTTGCACCGGCGGACCCGGCCGGCGATCGAGGCCGGCAAAGGAACGCCGGCAGTCTGAGGAAAGAAAGCCATGGCGCAGGAGAATTCGTTCGACATCGTCAGCAAGGTGGACATCCAAGAGGTCCGCAACGCCATCGATCAGGCGCTGAAGGAGGTTCGCCAGCGCTTCGACCTGAAGGACACCCACTCGGAGATTACTCTCGAGGGCAACGACGCGATTCAGCTGGCCTCGGCTGGGGAATACAAGCTGGAGGCGGTCAAGGAGATTCTCGGCCAGAAGCTGGTCAAGCGCGGCGTCTCGCTGAAGAATTTGACTTACGAAAAACTGGAGGAGGCCTCCGGCAAGAGCGTGCGGCAGAAGATCAAGCTGCAGCAGGGCATCCCCACGGAAAGGGCCAAGGAAATCGTTCGGCTGGTCAAAGACTCAAAAAAGAAGGCGCAGGCCAGCATCCAAGGCGATACAGTCAGAATATCCAGCAAAGACCGCGACGAGCTGCAGGCCATCATCGCTCTGTTGCGGGGCAAAGATCTGGGCGTGGAGTTGCAGTTTACCAACTACCGCACCAATTGAGCGGGTGCTTTTGGGGAAATCGGGCGCATCCGATATGCAAGTTGCGCACCGGCAGCAGGGGCCGCAGAGAGAAAGCATGAGAACCGGAGAGCTTTGAGCACATTGGCGATAGCGACGGCGAGAGAGGTCTTCGATCTGCTGCGGGACGACCTCGTGGCGATCGAGCAGGAGCTGGGCCGCGACGCCGCCTCCGGCGTAAGCACCATCACGGAGATCGCCGAATACCTGCGCGAGGGCGGCGGCAAGCGCATCCGCCCCACCTTGCTGCTGCTGTCCGCGCATTCACTCGGCTACTTTGACCAGGGCGCCATCCGCCTGGGCACGGTGGTGGAGATGGTGCACACCGCAACGCTGGTGCACGACGACATTATCGACGGCGCGGATATGCGGCGCGGGCGGCCTTCAGCCAACACCACATGGGGCAACGAAAAATGCGTGCTGGCCGGCGA
>PLGM01000307.1 GCA_003139795.1 Acidobacteriaceae bacterium
GCCGGTTATCCCACTGTTATCGTCAATTGAAGTTGTTGCCCAAGAAGATCTGTACACCGTTGCCCACGACCCAATTCCTTAAGACGGGTCTCGATAGACCTGGAAAGGCTATCGGTGATCTGTCCCCTTAACCGAGCCGGTGACCGTCTTTGTAGGCTCGCCGGCGTACTCTCTGAACTGTTCCTCGCCAATGTGCGCAATGTAGCCGTCTGGACGGATCAGAATCCGCGGTCCTTCAACCGTGGCAAACTCAGTTGCGTGGGGTCCTCGCATGTGTTCGAAGAGCCTGCTGCCATCGGCAAGAGGGACGTCCGGCATGCGATCTCCGGGGTGCAAATTCCCGAGAGCATAGCCCGAAGATAGGGAGCTACCCCGATAATGCAAGCCAAGCTGGTCGGTTAAAACGCCGCGCTTGATCGTTCGCTTCTGATGAAGGTGCTTGCACAAGCCGAGAACAGCGGCTGCAATAGGCAGGCGCTCGGATTCGTAGCTGTCAAGCAACGATTCAGGGCCTCCGCGCATGACGTGTGCGAGCTTCCAGCCGAGGTTGTAGGCGTCCTGCACACCAGTGTTCAGGCCCTGTCCCCCTGCCGGCGGATGCACGTGGACCGCGTCCCCAGCCAGAAACACGCGTCCGACGCGGTAGCGATTCACCATGCGGACTGCGGGTTGATAGATCGACTGCCACGCAACGCGCCCGATGCGATGCCCAATCGCTCGATGCACCACGCCTTCAACGTCGGTTCCGATCGTCTCCGCCTTCGCTGTAAGTTGAAACAACGGAGTGTTCGGTAAGGGACAAAGCCCTATTACGCCGCCCTTGACGAAGGGCCAAATATGCCAGTCTTGCCGATTGAGCCCATCAACATCGACGTCAGCCACGAGCATCGGCTTCTCGTCGATCGTTTCGCCTTCCAACTTTAAGCCCAGGGCTTTTTGCACCGTGCTGTGGCCGCCGTCGCACCCGATTAGGAAGTCGACTCTTACGGTTTCCCCAGTCGAAAGCGTAGCGTCAACACCATTTTGATCCTGCCGGAAATTGGCGATCGCAGTATTGAACTCTACCGGGCCACCCAAAGCGTCAAGACGCTCGCGGAGGAATGCCTCGGTACGCGATTGCGGCACCATCCACAGGTTCGGATACGGGGTGCTCACGGTTGGCGGCTTGGAGGAGCCGAGAGAGCCCCCGCGGATTGAAAGCGGGCCGAGGTGTATGCGGAGCCTGGGATAAAATCCACCAGCGGCTAGGATCGGTTCGATGATGCCGAGGTCGTCGAAGATTTCGAGCGTACGCGGTTGTATGCCTTTGCCACGCGAGCCTGTGAAGGGTGTTTCCGCAGCTTCGATCAAGCGGCAATGGACTTTCCGGCGTAAAAGGTCGAGGGCCAGGGTTAATCCCGTCGGCCCAGCTCCAATAATCAACACAGTTTTTTCGTACATAGTACCTCCAGCAATAGACGCGATTGTTCGTACATCGTACGAATGGGTTTAATAGTACAATGTACGAATGTCAAGAGAAAAGGTACAACTCGGCCGCGAAGCAATTGGCGCCGCGGCACTCGCCATCGCCGACGCTGAAGGATTTGAGGCGGTTTCGATGCGCCGCGTGGCCCAGGAGCTCAACGCCGGAACGATGAGCCTTTACTACTACGTCAGGACAAAGGATGACCTGGTTGCGGTAATGGATGACGCTCTGATCAGCGAAGCGCTTCTGCCGGCCGTGCCCAGGAATTGGAAGCGCGCGATCACCGAAATTGCCACGCGGACACACTCGATCTTTCTCCGTCATCCATGGGCGCTCATCTCGATGCAATCGGCTCCTCCGGGGCTCAATGCGATGCGCCACATGGAGCAGTGCCTTGAGGCTCTGGCAGAGACGTCGATGACGGCGAAGCAGAAGCTCACCCTGCTTGCCATTGTTGACGACTTCGTTTTTGGTCATGCGCTCCGCGAAGCAGCCAGCGAAAGGGTAGTCGACATGGAGTTCGCAGCGGCACAGATAGCTCAAGGAAACTTCCCCCGAATCGCGGAGATCTTCAGCGGCGGGCGGATTGAGATCGGGAAAAGCCGATTCCGGGAGGGGCTCTGTCTCCTTCTCGAGGAATACGGTCCGCGGCGGCCTCGCGCTTCATCGAAGCCCAGACGTACCCCTCACGGCACTACAAGGAGCGCGCATAAGAGTCCTTGATTCTCGAAATTAGCGCTCGTTGACCAGAGCAGAGCTTTTCGATTGATGCATAATCGCCAATGCGCCCGCCGACGGCGGAGACACGACCAAAGCCATCACCGTTCCGGTGCCTGCATCATCGAGCTATCCACCTCCAACGTCGCAATGAACGCCGCAGACGGCCGATCTGATTCGGATGCCGGGGTGCTTATCCAGCTTCCCCCAAGCTGTACGGAGGCAGCGTGGTCAGGCGTCCGTCCTCAACTGGGCCACCCACAGTGAAATGGTAGAAGCTCTGCCAATCGCGCGAAGAGATGCCGAACACCTCGTGAACCGGATCATCGAAGTAGCAGCCGATCCCGGTTGCACGAATGCCCGCCTCCTCCGCCTCGAGGTACAGCACCTGGCCCACGAGTCCGGCCTCCCAGAAGAGATTTCGGTAGAAGCCGGCGCCATAGACAACCAAACTGTCCATGTATTCTGCGATCATCCCAAGGCTGAAGGCCCCGTCCCCCGCAATGTCTTGACCGCAGGAGACGCTCGCAGCCAGAGTACGGCAGTCTCCCTCCTTCAGTAGGAATAGCGGAAGGCCATGTGGACACGACGGAGGGCGTTGCCACAGGAACTGAGGCCGCATAGCCTGCCGGAGTGTCTCGACCTTTTCCGGATCCCGAGCGAGCACGTAGAGACCGGGAGGCACGTCGTTCACGCGGTGCATGAAGAGGCCCAGGTGGATGCGTGGGCGCCAGGGTAGGGCGTCCCACGGCATAGATCGGCCGTCTCGGGTGGGTACAAGACGAGCCAGCATCCGGAAGAAGGTCGCCGCAGGAATCGCTGTGGCCCCGTCCATGCTCACCGCGCTCCTGCGCCCTAGGATGACTTTTTCCGCAGTGAAGGCCCCGAACCGAACTGGCGCCCCGAAGAGCTCTTCCTCCGAAGGGAACCTGGAGAGCTCTTCGTCCGCCGCAATCCTCGAATTCGTAGTGGCGGCAGCCACCTGGTCGATTACTGGCCAATCGACGCCGTGCTCGGGACTCAGCACGTTAGCTGTGCCGTACCACTGAGAAATGGCCACCTGGGATACCAACTCTTTGGACAGGCAGAGGCCCCGGTCGCTGGCCCATTTCTCCCTGACCACAAGCGCCACGAGTTCGGGATGCTCCCGCTCCGCGCCGGTGTAGTCGGCCTCGCGGTCGAGTCNNACGGCGGCGCTACCCACACGGTCCAGGAGGCGAATTTTCCACCCAAGGGCCGCCGCCGCGAATCGCATCGTCCCCAGCGCATGGCCGACATCGTGTTGGCAGTACCGGAACGCACGCTCGCCATACTTCCAGGCCTCCCGCCAAAAAATGGACGACAGCCCCACGAGGAATGAACCCTCCGGAAACGCTGCCGTCAAGGCCGCCCAGACCGAGGGATCAAAGTCCGCTCGAAGCTCGAGACCGTGCGCCTTCGATGCATAGTGGTATACGGCGGGACGGTTGTGGATAGCGTCAAAAGACGGCAAGAGCACGTATCCCTCCGTCGGGTGGAGGTTCCCGCTCGACGGATTGGCCCGCAAAGACCATGTGGTTCCCTCGAACTGTTTCCAGGCTGTGAGCGAGAGTGCATATCGCAAGAAGAGTGAGATGGAGTCCACCGAAAGCGGAGCCGGCACCACGTTGTCCGCGACATAGAGCTGCCAGAACGGAAGCGCCCGCCCCTCCTCGGGGAGGGGAAGGCGAACCAGCGGCGCTCCGTCGTAACGGCGGAACGGATCGGGCTGCTTAGCCCAATCCAGGTATCCAAGCGAGGCTGCATAACGGTGGTAGTGGTGCTTCGTTCTCTCGTGGTAAGCTACCACGACTTGCTCGGCAGGAGGGTCAAGGTCGTCCCTGTCCGTCTTCAGCGCAAATTCAGGAGGAGTATTTGCATGCATGTCCATTGTTGTCCTCCCTCCGCTACAACTCCACAGCCCATTATGATGCGTTGCGGCTTACTCCATGCCCCACCATCCCACCAAACCGGGGGCTGCTACAAGGGGCCAACTTTCCGCCGCTATTTGGCGCTTTGCAAATTCCGAAGGTGCAGCATGGGTCGTGAGCAGGGCGTGAGAGGTTGGGAGCTAAGAGACCTGCCCATGCACCTCCGCTGTACAGGTCGTAGTAGCCGCGAAAGCGGATCCGTGCGCGACTCGGCTCGTAGGAAAAGACAGCCCCAGCAGGACATTCAGGTTTGGCTGACAGCGGCGCAATAAACGCGGTCCCACACGCGCTGTCTGCTCGATCTGCGAGGAGTCTACAATGGCAAGCTCTATGACGTACACCTGACGTACGTCTGGAGCTCCTAATAGCTATCTTATTGATTTTATGGCGTCCCCGACGGGATTTGAACCCGTGTTATCGCCGTGAAAGACCGCGACCAAATCGTAACTTTAACATTCTAAAGAGAGTATAGTGCATCTGAACGCATCGCAACGATCCTAACAACCGATTTTGTGGTCCCAAGCTGGTCCCGAAACCGGGCAGACAAAGCGGTGTTCAGTTGCGGACTAATCGAAGATCGAACTGGCTGCAACATTGCCGTCAGGGTTGCGATGGCCTGCGCCGGCAACGGCGGCGTAGTGCCTGCCGTTGTCGGCGCCTTACTTCTGCTGAATCGGGGGTTCGCGGGATCTTTCCGGCAGAACGCGCACATTGGTATCCATGCCTATGGAAGCCGGCGGGATCAATACTTGGCGATTTAGCGTGAATCGAGAGCCCCCACCGGCTATATGAGCGCTTCCCGAGACGGATCCTGCCCGGTCGGCTGCAGGTTGGCCGTTCCTGGCGTAGCGGAAACCTGGTACACACTCCCGCGCCGGTCCATTGCCCGTCGGTTCACGGCAACTGTTTACCACAAGGTAACTTCCGGATAGGCAATATGGGCTGAATCCGCCCATTAGCCTAACCAGAACTGCTAGGCCCCGTTGCTGGAGACCCCTATTCACGCCTTCGACAGGTAAACTGAACGCACTATGCTCATCGAACTCTGGGAGCGGTTTCGCGGATACGACCGTTGGATTCTGGCCGAGGCGACCATCGAGTCGAGCCAGATGGAAGATCACGAATGTACATATCGCGGACAGACGGGCCATGAGTACGACTCGGGCGATACGCTCGTTTGGATCGACAGGCAAGGCAATCGGCAGACTGGGTTTTGTCGCGTTCCGGATGACTCGCCGCTCTATCAGCTCGTCGGCGGAGAGAAAATAGCGATTCGCCATAACCCTGACAAACCGGAGGAATATTACTTTCCGGAACTGCTGAAGTCGCGCCTCCGCCATAACCTTTCGCAGATCGCGTTCCTGGTTTTATTTCTCTCGCTTATTCTGGTGCCCTCGCTCGTGTTTTTTCATGTTTTCAGTAAGTAAGACAACTGCATCGTATTTCGATTCGGGCGCATTTGTGCGTTCCGGTCGTATCACCGGCAACCATTTTCCACCGCAAATGCTGGCATTTACGGCGCCAACGTTCTTTTGGCCTTACAATCTGTCTCAGGAGCGATACAATTTTTGGGAATCGGCGTCCAAAAAGGAGATTCCGGTCTCGAAACCCTAAAGGAACCATGGCTAAGTCCCACTCGAGTGCCCCCCCACTTTCGCTTGCAGGTTTTGTCTGGAAAAATCTGAGGCGCCGGCCGCTGAGGACGGCGCTGACGCTTTGCGGAATTGGGATGGGAATTGGCGCATTCGTTGGTCTCGTCGGTTTTTCGAGTGCATTTGAAAACGAATGGCTTCGAATCTACACGAGTAGTGGTACCGACATCTCAGTGATTCAACGAACCTTTTTGAATACCTCGTTGGATGAGTCTGCTGGTGCAACTTTGAGGTCGTTGCCGTTGGTGGCGCAGGCGACGCCGGTGATATTCAACCTCATGGACCTGACAACCGATGTGAATGCCCTGGTATACGGCTGGAAAGCTGACAACTATGAGTTTGACGCATTGCAGATTCTCTCGGGACACCACTTTCAGGACGGCAAGCACGAAGTGATGCTCGGCGATCTGCTGGCCGAGGATATCAAGAAAAAAGTGGGCGACACGCTGGAGATTCAAGGCTCGCCGTTCACGGTCTGCGCAATCTACCATGGCGGGTCTGGATTGCAGGCGGGCGCAGTGATTATGCCGCTGGATCAGTTGCAGGAACTGAGCAGCCTGCAGGGCAAGGTTTCGACTTTTGACGTTCGGCTGCGTCCCGCGCCAGAGGGGGAATCCCAGGAGCATTATCTAAAGCGTGCGCAGGCGCAGATCGAAGCAGCGTTACCGGGACTGCACGCGGTTCCGGCAGCCGAGCGCGCCCATAATAATCAATTTGTTCAATTGGCCCACGCTTCTGCCTGGGGCACTTCTTGCATCGCCCTGCTGATCGGCATCTTTGGAATCGCCAACACCATGGCCATGTCGGTTTACGAACGCACGCGAGAAATCGGGATTTTGCGGGCGCTTGGTTGGAAACGAGGGCAGGTGTTGATTCTCATCCAGCTTGAAGCGGCTACTCTCGGACTGGGCGGCGGTTTCCTGGGAATCGCCTTCGGATGCTGCGCCCTGCGCCTGCTGGCGTCCCTGCCCCAAACTGCAAGCCTCGTTTCGGCGTCCCCCCCTTTGCCGCTTCTGGCCGAGGCGCTTGGCATCGCCGTTCTGGCGGGGCTGATAGCGGGGGCTCTGCCCGCTTGGCGTGCTTCGCAACTCTCTCCGGTGGAGGCGCTGCGGCATGACTAGCTCCACACTCGTATACCTTTTATCGATCCCCTGTTTGATAGCGGCTCTCGTCGCGGCAGGCTTTCTCTACCAAATGCTGGGCGCACATTATGACCTGCGGCGGTACGCAGCAAGGGGGAGATGGATCGACATCGGATCCGGGCAAAGGCTTTACCTGCTCGAAAAGGGATCGGGCAAAGCTACAGTTTTGTTTGAAGCGGGGATAGCAGCCACCAATCTGAACTGGTTTCACATCCAGGAGACGGTTTCGCAGTTTGCCGCCACGGCATCTTATGATCGCAGCGGCCTCGGGTGGAGCAGTCCATCCCGAACCGCACGCACGCCCAGCAACCTTGCGGCAGAATTGCACGAATTGCTGTGGGGAGCCGGCCTCAAGCCGCCCTTCATCCTGGTGGGCCACTCCTTCGGCGGGCTAGTGATGCGACGGTTTGCGCTTTTGTACCCGGAAGAGGTGGAAAGCATCGTGCTGGTGGACCCCATGCGCTGCGAGGAGTGGCCGCCCATGGACCCGGCAAAACAGGCGACCCTCGACCGTGGCTGCAGGCTCTCGGGTTTTGCCATTACCATTGCTCAACTGGGATTGGCCCGCCTTGCTGTGACATC
Source organism: Acidobacteriaceae bacterium (assembly GCA_003139795.1). Lineage (GTDB taxonomy): Bacteria > Acidobacteriota > Terriglobia > Terriglobales > Acidobacteriaceae > Telmatobacter. Next base: position 7,508 of record PLGM01000307.1, read on the forward strand.
ACTCCTGTGCCGTTCAGGGCGAATTGCCGATCAGTTGGCCGGCGCTGCCGGCGAGGGGGGCTTGCATGTGCTCGGGCGGATCAAAGGCGAGGTGGGCAAGATGCCACGAGAGGTATGGCCGATCGTAGCCGCTCACTGGTCGCGGCCTAGCTACTACGCCGGCATGCGCAGCCGTGTTGCGGCAGTGCCGGACACCGTGCGCGAAATGCAGGACGCAGAGCCCATTCGCGGGATTCCCGTTTTGCTGCTGACGCCGGGCAAATCGTTGCCGCTTTCCGATGATTGCGTGCAGAAAATTGGTGACACGGTGACACAGGTGATCGCATCTGCCAGCGCGCATTGGATTCATTTGGACGAGCCGGAACTGGTGATTCAGTCGATCCGGGAAATGGTATTAGCTGCGACGGGTGTAACGGCTGTTGCGGCTGCTCCTGCGGAGGAGGCGGTCACCGTAGCTTGAGCGGCGGTGCTCGAGCAGAATCAGAGTAATAGTGCCTTCAAGAATCTGGCGCCAGGCGGCATTTTCTTAGGGAATATGCCACTTGATGGCCGTGCAATTGGGTAAATCTACTCGATTCTGCTGTAGCCCGCACTTCCGGGCCAACCCTGCCATAGCATCCGTCCATCTTGCCTGAGAACCGATCTAGGGCGTGTTCACACTAAAGTCGTGTTTTCTGATATATTTTGAAGATAGATGGAAATCACCGCAGAGCAGTACGAAAAGA
>PLGM01000235.1 GCA_003139795.1 Acidobacteriaceae bacterium
TCAGATCTCGGTACTCTCAAGTTAGGAAAACGGATGCATCACAACTACTTTACCTACGGGGTCGCTTTCCAGCGGTACGGATATTTGGATCAGGCGCTTTTGTCCTTTCAACAGGCCATCGAGAAGAATCCATCCTATGCGGCTGCGTATTACAACACAGGCCTGATCTATCTCAACAAGCACAAGGTAGAGGATGCCCGCGCGAATCTTCAAAAAGCGGTCGATCTGGATCCTTCCAATGCGAATGTCTGGAACAACCTGGGCGTAGCCTGCGGCGAGTTGGGGGATTACGCTCGCGCGTTGAATGCCTTCCAGAAGGCGCTGGCTCTCGAACCTTTGCATCCTCTTGCGCTTCAGAACATCGTCAAGGTGTATGAATTCCAAGGCCGTTCAGACGACGCGCGCAAACTGCTCGAGTCGGCAGTAACTGCCGACCCGAATCAGGCGGAACTCCATATGGGACTGGCGATGCTGCTTGTCGAGAAGAACGACCTGCCTCGCGCCAGGAGCGAGTTCGAGATTGCGGTTCACCTTCAACCCAAGAACCTCGAGGCATTGAACGGCTTGGGCGTAGTGCTTATGAGAATGGGAAAAAGCGCCGACGCGATCATGCGCTTCGAGGAGTGCCGGCGACTCGCGCCGGATTTCGATCGGGCTTATCTGAACCTCGCTTTGATCTATGTGAACTCCGGCGATACCCGGAAAGCGCATGACATACTCAACGAATACCTCCTTACCCAACCTGACAGTCCCGACGTTCGAAAAGCATTGAAAGAGATAGAGGGCGGAAGATGAGCGGGCTCTTCTCCAGACGGCTTGCGACGCGCTTTCTTTCCCATCTGGTCCTGCTCGCCGTTTGGATCGAAGGGACCGGCTCCCTTTGTCAATCCGGACAGCAAATCGCAAGTATCGCGGGGAAAGTGAGAGGTGCTCAAGGACAGGCCCTGCCTGGCGCGACCGTCACTCTATCCCGAGCCGAAGACGGCGTAAGGCTCAAGACCGCATCGACCGGCGCGGACGGCACATATCGCATTATTGGCGTCGGCTATGGCCGGTATCGCTTATCCGCCACGATGACAGGATATAAGGAATCGGCGTCAGAGCTCATCAACCTTGCCGATGGAACAGTCGTGGCCGACTTCAACCTCCAGCCTGTCTTGCTGACGAGCCCAACCAACGGCGGCTTTATGGACAAGAATAGTAGCCTGAGCAGTCCGCCGTCCTTCCGCACTGCTGGTGTCGAGGGTACGACCGCTCCAAGTGGGTACTCTGCCGGAGCCAGCGCAGAAGACGCAGCTGTAGTCATGGCTGGAGTGAGCAGGCTGGAAGATGGAGGCCTTTCCCTGATACCTCCTACCGAGACAATTCGGGACTGCAACCAGGAAAGTGACCTTCTCAAGGCAGCGCAAACGCATCCCGGGAGCTTCGACTCGAATCACGAGCTTGGCGTTTTCTATTTTGACCACGGCGACATGATCCGGAGTATTCAATATCTCAACCTGGCTTCCGGTATCAAACCCCGTGACGCGAATAACTCACGCTGGCTATCGCTGGCATATGTCCGAACAAATCAATTCCCGAAAGCGATTGACTTGATCCAGTCTCTCGTTAAGCAGCGTCCTGGGGATCCAGCGCCAATCCTGCTCCTGGCCCGGATATACGATGCGTCGGGCGACCGGCCAAAGGCCATTGCAGAGTATGTGTTGGCGGCAAGTCTGGATGCAGGCGAAGGCAATGTTTTCGCATCCGGCATCGGCTTGGTTTCGCTCGGCGCCGCAGAAGAAGCGTTGCATGTGTTCTCTGAAGGAAACGGCCACAACCCTGCCTCCGCCAAGCTGTGGATGGGACTGGGGATCGCACAGAATCTAAATCACTGGAAAGCCGAATCCGCACGCTCTTTGATCCGAGCCGCCGATCTCGATCCGGAATATCTGCCGACCTACCTTTTTCTTGCGACTTTGTCCGGAACCTCCATTGAAACGGACGCGGAGATTCGAAAGCGGCTTGAGGTCCTCGCTGTCTCAAATTCGGAAAGCGCCGAAGCGCACTACGACTACGCACTCGCGCTCTGGAAGCATGCGAGACTGGACTCTTCCGCGCAGTTGGATGTTCAAATTGAAGCGCAACTAAGATTCGCTATTGAGAAGGATCCGGCGTTTGCCATCGCCCATCTCAAACTCGGGGCGGTATACGAAGAAGCAGGCGACCATGCTCAGGCGATAATCGAACTCGAGCGCGCCGTGCAACTGGATCCAGACAATGCTGCAGCGCACTATCGCCTGGCGCAGGCCTATCGGCGAAACAATCAGGCAACACTGGCCGACCTTGAGCTGGCAAGATTCAAGAAGATGCGCTCTGAGCCTCTGGAAGAAGACGACACCATAGAAGAAGGTCTGCGCGTTTATACTGCACGGCTTGCACGGCAAACACCCCTCGTGATCCCTTGCCATGAACCGCGGTGAGTTTATGAAAGGCTCTGCTTCACCTCCACCGCTCGTGTCCCGGGTCGACGCACGTGGTACTTCCAAGGAACTCCCGCCCCGACACAAGTTCCTTTCCGCTTTGCCCCGATGCGGATTCCGGTCGCAGTGGTCTGCAATTCCGTTTGATGTGGTCCAGGATTCCGTTCGGAAGCGGTCCGCCAAACCTAACAAAGCCTTGTGCTCGATTCAAGATGGTCTTAACCTGTAGTTGAATAGCTGATCTCCCGGCCGATACGTCCCTTGACTTCGTCAGCAGCAGACTACGCGAGCCCGCTGGAGATCAGCCGTTCTTTTTGCCGGAAAGAAAAGATAGTTGATTCGTCGGAGTCGTCGCGCGGAGCGGTACCTTCCACCGCCCTTTTCACCCACAATTTCTGCTTTAGAGCCCTTTTTGGGCGCGTACTATGATTGCATGCGAGATCATCGCCACCTCATCTTCATCCCCCTGGCTGCGTTGCTCGCCATACTTCCACTCATTCTCAAGGGCCCCTCCTGTGGCCATGACTTTGAATTCCACTTGCGCAACTGGCTCGAAGTTAGCTCCCAGTGGAAGCAAGGCGTCCTTTTCCCTCACTGGGAGTTTACCGCTGCCTGGAACTCCGGTGAGCCCCGCTTTGTCTTCTATCCGCCACTCTCATGGACTATCGGAGCTGTCCTGGGACTCCTCCTGCCCTGGGTCGCTGTTCCCACAACCTTTATCTGGCTGGCGCTCATCTCTTGCGGACTTACCATGTACCGCCTGGCCCGCGAGTGGACCAGTTCCAGCAAGGCGCTCATCGCGGCAGCGTTCTACATGGTCAACCCCTACATGCTGTTCGTCTTCTATGAGCGCGCCGCCTATGCTGAACTCCTCGCCGCCGCCTGGATTCCTCTGCTGCTCCTGGCCGTCTTGCGCCCGCGCCTTACCCTTCCAGGCATCGCCGTCCCCATAGGTCTCCTCTGGCTCACCAATGCCCCCGCGGCCGTCATGGGCAGCTACACCTTCGCGCTTGTGGGCGCGATTCGCATCGTCTCAACCTACCGCACCGCACAAGGCTCACAGACTGCTCTTCGAGAAGCGGTAAAGATCGCCGCCGGCGCCATCCTCGGAATCGGGCTTGCGGCCTGCTATGTCCTCCCCGCAGCCATCGAACAGCGTTGGGTCCAAATCAGCATGCCCATCATCAGGGGCGTACGCTATCAAGACAACTTCTTTTTCGGCCACCTCGGAGAGCCCTCACATGACGCCATTCTCCGCACCGCCTCCCTCTGCGGAGTAGCCCTTCTCATCCTCACTGGAGTCTTTACTGCGACAGCCCTTTATTCCGGCAGCCAAGAGCCAAACCTTTCACCCGCCGAGAGCGGCGCCCGTAAACGCACCATCCTCGCACTCTTCCTTCTCACCTGCATCATCGCCTTCCTGCTCACCTCTCCCAGTGCGTTCCTCTGGCGCCACGTTCCGGAACTCAGTAACCTGCAATTCCCATGGCGATTCTGCGCCATCCTCGGCGCGACCACGACCGCCTTGCTCGCCCTGGCCATGCCTGGAACCAAGCCGCACCGAGCTGTTGTTGCAGCAATTGCCCTGACCCTGACGCTGGCCCTTACCTTCGGCGGCAACTACTTCTTTCGCCAACCCTGCTACGCCGCCGCCACCGTTCCCAGTCTCGTGGCTAGCTTCTACAACGGCGGGCGCTACGACCCAACTGACGAGTACACCCCCATCGGCGCCGACCCGGAAGCACTCCAGCACTCCAACCCGGCCTCCTGGATAGCAGCTACTCCCACCGATCCCGCCCCCCAAACAGCCGCCGGCGATTACTCCATTGCGCTCGCCCGCCGGCTCCACTTCTACGTCTCTACCCCCGTTCCCAGGTACATCGTGCTCAGCCTTCGGGACTATTCCGCCTGGAGAATTACTATCAACGGAACCCCCAACGACAGCCGGCCACACCGCAAAGACGGTCTTATCGCTCTACCCATCGCCAGCGGCATCTCAAAAATCGACATCACCTACGCCCGTACCCCAGACCAGACCGCAGGCTGGATCATCACAGCCCTTTCAGCCGCTTCACTCCTGTTCGTCTCGCGCAAGCATGAACAAATCACCTGATTTCTCGTAAGTACGAATATTTTCTGAAACAGAAATGCTGGAATCGGGCGCAGGACTCACGATGCCAAGCCCGCCGCCTACCGTTTTCATGCCGTTTAGGTATCCACTAAGACACATGCAGAGACTGAGAAGCCGACACCACCGGCCCTTGCCGGCCGACTTCTTCTAGCTTTCCTCCTGATGGCGGTGGCTGGCAGTCGCGAAATGTCATCAACGCCGATTGTAGAAACTGGCGGTGCAACTTTCAGAGAAATGACTCAATCCGCTTATCGATCAGAAGTGAAGCTCCTGAGACGATCCGTCATAATGAACTGTGCGGGCCGATGCACTTACCGCTTCTCCCGCGCCGCGAGTGGAATTGACCATCACCAGCGAAAACTCGCGATGCATCTGCATGCCGGCATAATGACCATGGGTCGCGCCGATCGTCAGTACTTTTGCCTGGTCATTCCACTTGATTGGAATGGTCGCGGATAAGCCCTTCTCGTAGTCGTAGGAAGTGCCATCGTCTTCGTAGAGTTCGAAGAAAGCATCGCCTCCGGGATAGATGCGTAACTCAACAGGAGCATCCGGATGCTGATTGCTATATTCGGATTCAGGGCCCATGGGAAGAATCGTTCCAGCACGAACATACAGCGGCATAATCGCCAAGGGTGTCTGGCGATTGACCTCCCGGCCTCCAGTCGTGCGCTCTCCTGTCCAGAAGTCGTACCACTCCGCGCCGGCAGGTAGATACACGCGTCGCGATATTGCCCCGGCGTCCGTGACAGGTGCTACCAGAAGCGACGGGCCGTCCATGAATTCATCGCTGATGTCGAGAGCCTTTGGATCCTGCAGGAAGTCGAACGCCAGTGCACGCATCGGGGTGTAACCCTCCGTCGTGGTCTGGTGCGCAAGCGTGTAGATGTATGGCAACAGCCGGTAGCGAAGCCGGTCATATAACGTGAGGATGGCCTGGGCATTTTCTCCGTAGGACCAGAGCTCGTTCTGATTGTTCACCCGAACGCCGTGCACGCGGAAGATGGGGCAAAAGGCTCCGTATTGGAACCAGCGCACGAAGACTTCCTGATACGCCGGGTCGCTCGTGTCTCCCCCATTGAAGCCACCTATATCCGTAGTCCAGTACGGCAGCCCGGTCAACGAGTAGTTCAAGCCGGCTGGAATTTCCCTCTTCAATGTCTGGAAATTCGTCGCAATGTCGCCCGACCAGGCAGAAGCAGCCTGATGCTGCATACCTGCGAACGCTGACCGGGTGAGCATGAACACTCGCTTCCGATCCGTCACGCTTCGTTGTCCGCTGTAGATCGCCGAGGTGGTCAGGAATGGAAACAGGTTCGCATAGCGAGAGCCATTTCCCATTGCCGTATGAGCACCGGCGAGCATGGATCCCTGTTCCTCGCCATAGTTATCGGAGGGCTCTGCCGAATCGAGCCAGAATGCATCCACTCCGATATCGAACAAGGAGCTCTTCACTTGCTGCCAGTAAGTCTCGCGACCCTTCACACTGAACGCATCGTAGAGACGAGTTCCAGCAACCCATGGCGGAGTCTTATTGATCCCTTCGCCTGTAAAAAGACCATCCTTCAACATCCGATCGTAGTTGGCGCTGCCTGGCGGGAAAATCGGCCAGATGGAAACCATGAGATGTACGTGTTCGTCATGAAGCGTCTGAACCATGGAGCGCGGGTCGGGAAACTTGTCAGTGAAAACGTGGGATCCCAGCACCGTCTCCCACCACTCATCCAACACGATGTTGTCGAGAGGGATATGGAGACTGCGGTATTTAGCTGCAACTCCAAGAAGCTCCGACTGACTGCCATACGCCAGCTTCGATTGCCAGTATCCGTAAGCCCAGAGGGGAAAGAGTGGAACATTCCCGGTAAGCTTACGGTATCCGGAAATAATCCTGTCGAAGCTCGGACCATTCACGAAGAAGTAATCGACGGTATCCGCTACGTTGGAACTTACATTCAGCACTGGCTGAAAGCGGTTGTTCCATCGTGTGACCGATGCATTGTTCCACAAAACTCCATATCCCTTGGAAGACAGGAAGAATGGAATGGAAATGTTGGTGTTGTCCTGCGACAGCTCAAATTCAAGGTTGCGCTGGTTCAGAATTCCATTCTGATGCTGGCCGAGGCCATAAAACTCTTCCTCTGGCGTCAGGGCGAACCACACGGACGCGCGATTCGTCGCTTCCCCATCCGTCACCACGGGCTTAACCTGTCGGGGCTGCGGGAAATCGGACTCTCGCAGCAGTTCTTCACCCTGAGTGTTTTCAAAGCGCACAGCGCCACTGCTCCGCTCAACCTCTACCGTGAGGTCCGGCATACGAATGATCACGGCCTTGGCGTCATCTTGAAGATTGAACGAAGTCGCTGTGCAGATCGTGGCCGACAGGAACGGATTGGCGAGATTCGGGATCTGCTGTGTCGGCGAGTAGGTGATTCGCGCTACATTCTGCTCGCAGGGTTGAATGCGCAGGAAACCGTCAAGTAAACGAATGTTGACTGCGACTGTATCCTTTTGTACGTCCTGAACAGCAGCTGTGGCACTTTGCTTATCCTGTGCAAGCGTGCAAGGAGCAAACATCAGCGCTAATAGCAGCAGCCAACCCAATGATCGTAGGACCGGCTGTCTCTTCCTCTTCCAAGACCAAATCGCTTCAATCTGCATAAGGTTCCCCTAGCCCGAAAAACTCACGAAGAAGGAGACACGAAATCCCTCATTTGCTGCAAACATGTTGTCAACACAGTGTTTGAAGTAGAAAGAAAGGCCTTCGCGTGTCAGAGAATACCACAACACGTGTAGCGGCCACAATGCTAGTCTTGTCCAATACAAGGTGAGCCTGGAGGGTTAGGCATGCTGGAGATTGAACATCAGCGTGCACCAGCGGATAAGTTGAGTTTTGAAGCGATTGGCCGGTTGGTCGAGAGTGCATCAAGAAGTCGGGGGGACGAACGGTTCGATCAGGCCGGAAGTATGAATGAACCGACCTCCTTCAATCGCTTGATATTACGGGCGGTTCTACGTCAGGTGAGCACCATGGTGATCCGCCTTCTGTCGGTGTCGGATCAGATGGAACTTCCAGAATTCCGCCGAGTGATCCGGATTGTTCCCGGCTGGAAAATCGATTTCGGCTACATCGTTCGCGTCCACGGCCAAGAGTTCAACAGCTTTCGTCGCAAAACGCGTGCGAAAGCCCTGCACGAGCTGAAGCTGCACCGGCAGGAGAAGTTTCTCTATATCTGCAACACGTTGCATATGTGGGAAGGGGCCAATGGAACCCGCCCAAAGTGACCCACAAGGTGGTGCTTGATCTCGTAGGTATTGATCTTCCGATACGCCGTGCTCCATACCCCGCAAGAATTCAATCCGAGTACGACGAGGAGCTAATCCTTGCACTTGGGGGCAGTCTTGGCAGGGATGTTCGACTCGGGGAGTGGGCGCTCGGAGACCTCGGGGCGTCATCAAGACACTGCCAAGCGGGCGGCGAGAGATCGGCGGGCACACCTCTCCCGCGGTTCATCTTCAACTCTGACGAGAGATGTTCGAAGCAGCAGCTCAGACGGCCAGATCGTAGCGATGATGCACGCCGCCGATTCTGGGCATCGACACGACCCTACAACCGTTGCCTTGACTCTTCTCTATCTCACCAAGAGCCGGCGTTCCCTTCGCGAGCGCAACATGAGGCCGATTCTACATGGAGGCAAGCCACCTTGGGTCCGCAGGTCATCTGCTTGATTTGAAGGCAGATCTTTATTCTGGCGAGACACAAGCCTAGACGAGCTTCGACCACCGGGGCTCGTCTTTGGGCGGAGCATGCAGGGTATAATCCGAGGGCAAGTGCTGCCGGGGATGCATGACGAAGCAAATTAGTTCTGCAATGGAGTCTTTTCCGGGCCAGCAGACTGTGTCGAGTCTGGTGCTGGGCGCCGGCTTTTTTCTCACCGGCTCCGGAACCGTCATGCTCGGAGTGCTGCTTCCGGCGCTTTCGCAAGAGTGGGGACTGCGGGATGACGCAGCCGGCTTTCTCTTGTTCCTGCAGTTCCTGGGTTCTGCTATTGGCGCGCTCCTTACCGGCGCCAATCGCATTCGCTCGCTCATGACCGGGTATGGACTGCTGGTGGTGAGCGCATGCGCATTGGCGTTTGCCGGTCCGCACTTGTCATTCCCCGTCTTCTTTTTCTTCGGCCTGGGACTGGGTACGACGATGACCGCGACCAGCCTGCTCTTTTCCGACCGATACAGTAACGATCGGGCCGCCGTGCTGGAGCGCCTGAACTTTGGATGGTCTGCCGGAGCTATGGTGGGCCCGGTGCTGTTTCTGCCGTTCTTGCGCAGAGCGAGCCTTGGCCCGCTCTTCTTCACTCTACAGGGGCTGTTTCTGTTGCTCTTCGCCTGGGTGGTTTTCCGGGAGCGGCCGGAGGCGACCTGCGCGGAATCGATGTTGAATGCATCGCGGGTGCGGGATCCTGCGCCCCTGGGTTTTTTGTTGCCGCTGGTAGCGCTGGCAATGTGTGCCGTTGGCGTAGAAAGCGCGCTGAGCGGGTGGTTGACAACCTATTCTCAGCGAGCCGATCCGCAGCGCGCAGGAGGAGCCGCTTTTGCTACCTCGCTCTTCTGGCTCGGGATCGTGCTCAGCCGGCTGGCGTTTTCTACCCGGTTGCTGGCCATCGTTGGCCGGCGCAGGGTGCTCCGCGCAACACTGTGGGGCGTAGCGGCTTCCGTCGCGCTGCTGGTTGTGGCGCACAACACCGCGCCAATCCGGCTCGCCGCGGGACTGGCGGGCCTGTGCATCGGTCCGCTCTACCCGCTGTTGCTTTCCTTCCTTCTGGAGCGTTCTCCGCACGGATGGATCTTCGCCGTAGCGGGGATGGGGTCGGCACTCTTCCCCTGGCTTACTGGACTACTCTCGGCGCACTACGGATCGCTGCGGTATGGGCTCATTGCGCCTTGCGGAGCCGCTCTTCTGATGATCGTCCTGCTTTCGGTGAGCCTTCGACCAGCGGCCTCTTCGGTCCTGAGCAGTCCCTCGCATCTCTGATCGGGGTGCTGACCCTGCTGCGTTCCGGATTACCTGGGGCATCGGCTTGGGTTGCCCAAGCGTGTGTCGATGGGAAGAACACAACGGGCGCGCGCAGGGAATATCCAGTGTATGTCTTGCAGACAATCGTTTGACTTGTCATCGATGCAGTGTCATACTCCAGAACTGGTTCTAATATGAAATGGAAGTGGATTGCTCCTTTTGTGCTCGCGGTTTGCACCGCTCTGTCTGCCCCGTCCCGGTTCGTCTGGGCCGACGGCAAGTATCTGGTCGCCTCGGAGAGTAAGCTCCTGCAGTTGCGAGGCACGAACTTGGGCAAGCTGATGCTGTCGCCGGTGGGCAGGATTCGCCGCAGAGACGCCTGCGGACGGCCTGCAATCAGACAAAGCAAGGAAACTCGAACGGTTCAACAATGCGAAAATCGAGCCGGCGAGCAGTTTAAGCAATAGTTACAGACAGGGAAGTACTACTGGCGGAGTTATCATGCCGAGTGCTGGAATGGAATCTGTTAACCTGTGCGCGGTTTTATTTGCCTTATGCCTCATTCCTGCGGGCATGGGGCAAACGCAGCCCTCTCTTGCGCGGCCCACGCTGGCGCAGCGAGAGACCGCGAATGCACCAGCGGAGAAAGAATCAAGCGGAGAAGTTCGCAGCTATCCGGAGTTGGTGGATATTACGGCTTCGACCGGGATTCAATTCGAGCATTTATCGAGCCCCGAACAGAAATTCATTGTGGAGTCGATGAGCGGGGGCGTGGCGCTGATCGATTACGATCGCGATGGCTGGCCTGACATTTATTTTACCAACGCACAAAATGTGGCGATGGCGCTCCATGGCCAGAAGGCGCGAAGCGCCCTCTATCATAACAACCACGATGGGACGTTCACCGATGTTACCGACAAGGCCGGAGTGGGATATCCCTGCTGGGCGATGGGCGCGTCAGTGGGAGACTACAACAACGACGGTTGGCCGGACCTGCTGGTGACCTGCTTTGGCGGGGTGGTGCTTTATCGCAACAACGGCGACGGCACCTTTACCGATGTGACCAAAAGCGCCGGGCTGAGCGGCGATCATTTGTGGGCCACGGGAGCGGCCTTTGGCGATTACGACGGCGATGGCTGGGCCGATCTCTTTGTTTCCCACTATGTCGATTTCGACCTGCAGAATATGGCTGCATTCGGATCCAGCGATACATGCAGATACATGGGCATCGATGTGCAGTGCGGGCCCTTCGGCCTGAAGGGATCTCCGGACAACCTTTACCACAACAACCGGGATGGAACCTTTACCGATGTTTCAAAGAAATCCGGCGTGGGGAATGAGGAGCACCGTTATGGCCTGACGGCAATCTGGTCGGACTTCGACAACACAGGCAAACTCGATTTATTTGTCACCAACGACGGCCAGCCGAACTATCTTTACCAAGGCAATGGCCGGGGCGTCTTCGAGGACGTGGGCTTCGCGTCCGGCGTGGCGTTGAGCGAAAGCGGGTCGAGGCAGGCCAATATGGGCGTTGGCTGGGGCGACTATATGCACACGGGGCGCATGTCACTGTTCATCTCGCACTTCGACAGCGAATACGCCGCGTTCTATCGCAATGACGGCGACTTGAGCTTCACGGATGTCTCGCTGTCCTCGGGAATTGCGAGCGGCACACGAGGACGAGTGGGGTGGGGCGATGCCTTTGTCGATTTCTCCAACGATGGCTGGCAGGACATTTTTCTGGTCAATGGACATGTGTATCCTCAGGTGGAGCAAAGTCTTTCGGGTCTCAGGTATAGCGAACCGAAGATACTGTTCTTGAATCAGCGCAACGGCACATTCAAGGACATCAGCAAACTGGCGGGGGCGGCGATCCAGATTCCGCAGGTGAGCCGCGGAATGGCGATAGGCGATCTCTTCAACGATGGCAAGCTCGAAGCGGTCGTTGAGAATCTGAAGGGCCAGCCGATGATTTTGCGTCCGGAGGGCGGCCCGCAAAACCACTGGATCAGCTTTCAGTTGGAGGGCGTTAAAAGCAATCGCCTGGCCTTGAATGCGCGCGTGCGCGCGACGGCCGGCGACCTGGTGCAGCTGGGCGAAGTGATCAGCGGCGGCAGCTACCTGTCGCAGAACGACCTCCGCATCCACTTCGGGCTGGGCGGCCATCAGCGGGTGGATAAGGCCGAAGTCTTATGGCCGGACGGGAAGGTGGAAACGTTAACCAACCTGGCTGCCGACCGTTTCTATTCTGTGCGGGAAGGCGCGGGCGTCGTGTCGTCGATGGAACCCGCGACCGCCAAGCCGAAGCAACCCTGACGCACTGGAGCTGGCATATTTGCGCCCTTCCCGTTCCAGGGCTGAAGTCGATCGATGGCTTCCGTTCCGGCAATCACTGGGCAGCCGGCGCGCCGGGCGCTTTCTCCGTTGGATGGAGCTTCTTGAAGGTCGTTTCGTCGACGGCTTTCTGCAGGCTGCGGGTCTTATCGAACTCGATCTTTGCCTCGTCTTTCCTCCCCGTTGCCTGGTAAAACCGCCCCAGGCGCCAGTGCACATTCTGGTCGTTGGGCCTTAGCTTTTCGGCAATCTTCAATTCCCGCAGGGCGTCTTCCTTGCGGCCCGCATCGCTATACAGGGCACCCAAATCAAGGTGCGCGAGCTCACTCTCGGGATCGATCTGGATGGCCTTCTCAAGCACCGGAAGCGCAGCCTCGGGATGGCCCAATTTCATGTCGGTGTCCGCCAGATAGGTCATGGCCTGGCCGTGGTCTGGGTTGTTGGCCAGTTCGGCCTGGAACTCCTGGGCCGCCTCCTCGTATTGCATGAGACGCCAGAGCAGGTAGCCCAGACCGTAGTGCACGTCGGGCTCCCGGGGATTGGCCTTCTCCGCGTCACGGAACTCCTGGACGGCGCCGGTTGTATTCTGCAACTCGTCCAGCGCCTCGCCGGCCAGCATATCGGCCTCGGCCGACTCCGCATTCAACGTCAGAATCTCGTGATAGGTATCCAGAACGCACTGGTACTGCTTGGACCACAGGCAACTGTGCGCCAGGGCCAGCCGCAGTTGCAGATTCTGCGGATCGCGGGCCGCGGCCTCTTTCAGATATGGAGCAGCCTCGGCGTATTCACTCAGCCCATAGTGGGCCATCCCGAGCAGGATGGTCAACCGCTGGCCCTCGGGTGAGTCTGGAGGCTGGCTCTTGAGCAGCGGCTTGAATTCCAGAATTGCCTGCTTCAAATCGCTGCTCTTGAAGAGCGCCAATCCGAGGTTCAGGCGCAAACCAGGAAAGGCGGGATTCATCGCCAGGGCCTTGCGGTAGAGCGGCACGGCCTCTTTGTAGTGTTCCTGGCGCGCTTCCAGGAGTCCAAGGTGGGCGTACGCGTCCGGGCTCGAAGGATGAGCCTTCATGTACAAGCCCCATGCGGCCTCAGCCTCGGAGTTGTTGCCCTGCTGCTCAAGGGCAAGCGCCGCTTCCCGCTGCCGATCCGGCGCGCCAGCCGCCTGCCCCACGCAGTGGGCGGCGGCCATCGCCAGCGTCAGGCAGAATCCCAGTTGTATTTCGCGTCTCACGTGTATTCCTTCTCAATCTTATTTGAAAGGGCGCGGCTTTAGCCGCGCCGCCAGGCAAGAAATGAAATCCAGGGCTCTAGCCCCCGAGGGGATGTTCTTTCAACGATCTGCATTCCCTCGGCGGCTAAAGCTTCAATCTTTTTTGGGGCGTCTTGCCGTACGGCTAAAGCCATGCACCTTCAAAGCGCGATTCATCCTCCCAGCAGCCAAAGGACAGCGATTCGCCGGCGCAGCAAAGAAAAGGGGCGCGGCAGAGTTTGTCTGCCGCGCCCCGGTTGAGGGTTCAGGTTAGAAAAGGATCTTGCCGCCGAACTGGAAGGTCCTCGGTTCTGCGGCGTTGCCGACCAGGCCGAATTGTGCGCTGTTCGTGCTGTCGTTGATGTTGCCGGCTCCGCTGCCAACATCAAATTGGGTGTGGTTGAAGGTGTTGTAGGACTCGGCGCGGAACTCGAAGCGAGCCCGCTCGCCTATGGCAAAGGTCTTGTAAATCGATGTGTTGAAGTTGGTGCGGCCGGGACCTACCACAAAGTCTCTGGCGGAATTGCCGAAGCCCAGGTTGGGACCGCCTGCCCAAGCCGCGGTAGGCGCCGCGAAGGTGGTGGTGGCGTTGGCTGGGTCCATCCAATAGTAATTTCCAGTGCCTATCTGCTTCTTCGCATACGCGACCTTCGCACCAGGAAGGATGCTGGCGCGGTTGCTGTAGCCGCCGCCCAGGCCGACCGTATCCGCATAGTTGCCGGTTGGAGCGTTGTTGCCCGACCAGGGAAGACCGGTCTCCCTGATCACAGTACCGGCGATTTCCCAACCACCGAGGATGCTCTTCTCCAGGCTTTGAGAATTCAAGAAGAAGGGCAGTTTGTACTCGTAGTTGGCGCTGAGGATCTGACGGCGATCCAGTGTGCCGGAACCCTTGTCGTACTTGATGTTCCAAGGATTGCTGGCGCAGCAGTTCAGATCGCCGCTTCCCAGCTGGGAGTCGATCTCGTGCGACCAGGTGTAGTCCACCTCGTAGCTGAGGCCGTGCTTGCTCTGCTGGCGCACACCACTCTGTAAGCTGTTGTAGCTGCCGGTGGCTACATTGGTGATCTGGTTCATGCCGCCAAAACCAGGATACGTCACGGTATTCTGGTCTTGGTAGCTCGACATCTTCCCGCCCGCATACAGCTGGCGATTCGCCATCGATGTGCTGAGCGGGAAGGTATTGATGTTCACGCGAATGTTCTGGTGCCAGTCGGTGTTGCCGACATATTGCGTGGCCCAGATGATCGACGGAACGATCTCATGCTGCACGCCAAGGCTGTACATCGCCACGGCCGGGTCGGGATAATACGGGTTCATCACCGTAGGACCCTGCGGGAAAAGCGGCGAGCTGGCAGTGCCGCCCGAGAGCCAGTTGGTGCTGGTGGAGCTCAATTCGACGTTATTGGCCGACGGCGAGTTGACGAAAGGAGCATTGCCGGCAATGTCGTAGATGTCGTTGCCCTGGATGCGCTCGAAAAAGGTGCCAAAACCGCCGCGCACCACGGTCTTGCCATTGCCGGTGACGTCATAGGAGAAGCCGACGCGAGGCTGATAGGTCTTCCACCAGTTCCTGACCATGCCGCGCGGGGTTCCGTTTACGCCGGCCAGCACAACGCCGTTCAAGTAGTACGTGGCTGCGCCGACGGTTTCCAGGCCGGGACTGGCGCCGTTCGGGCAAGTTGCGGTGGTAGCGGTGCAGAAGGCGGCCGACAACGTGTCGAAATAGGGCGCAAGCGCCGTCTGGTACTGCGAGGGATCAAAGTTGGAAAGCTGGTTGTGGCGTTCCCAAACGTGCGGCAGGGCATCGTAACGGAGGCCAAGCTGCACGCTCAACCGGCTAGACGCGTGCCAGTTGTCCATGGCAAAGGCAGAGAGCGTATTGTTCGCATAATTGTTTTCGGGATCGGTCTGCGACTGGTTGTAGTTGGTGGCCAGGCCGAGATCGAAGTCCAGATACGAATCGCCTGTGAGTGTGCCCGACGGAGTTCCGGCGGCCGTATTCCAGCCGTCGCCGAAGGTGTAGTTGCCCTCGGTATCGTTGCCGATGACCTGGTTCTTGGTGTAGCGGTTGTAGCCACCGCCAAACTTCATAGCATGTTTGCCCTTGGTAACCGAGAGGGCGTAGATTTCGTTGTAGTCCTCGGCGCCGTTGAGCCACGGCTCGTTTCCCGGACCCCAGTTAACGCCGGTGGTGCCCAGGCTGATGTCGGGAATGCGGTTCCCAGCGTTGTTCGCAGCAGGGAAGTAAGACATGCTGGACTCAGGACCCCATCCCGAGGGCTGCACGATGCTGCCACCGAGCGCGGGTACCGGCAGGAGGTCGATCTTGTTGCCGTCGTAGTTGAACGCGGCCTCCAGCAGAATGCCGGGGGTGAGCGCGCCGGTCAGCTTGATGACAGCGCCGTACGACGGATTGGAGAAGCTGGAGCCGACGGTCGGGATGTTGTCAGCGTTCCACAAAACCGTGTTGTAGCTGACGACCGACTGGTCATGGATGAAGTGACCTAACAGTGCCCACTTGTCATTGAAATTGTGGTCGATGCGGGCGACGTCGTCCCGGATCGGGGTGGGCAGATGGCCCGGTCCAGGGGACCACTTGCCAGTGGTCGAGTCGTTCGGCACCGTGGGAATATTCTTCGTTGTGTTGAAGAGCAGCGCGTTGGAATCAAACAGATTGGCTGGAACGACGTTGCCCGCAAAGGGCTGGCCGGCGTTTATAACGCCTCCGGTCGCTGTAAAGCCATCTGTCAACAGGTTCGCGCCGATCGGCGTGGCGGTGGACACCTGGGGCGCGAAAATCTGATGGCCGACAGGTTCCGCAAGTTGCGCGGCAGTACCGTACGCAGGGAGCACCCACGTGGTAGCCGTCGCCGTAGTGGGCGCATCCGCCTCGGGAACGCCGTTGTATGTTGCACTCCCTTGGCCCACGACTTGCTTGCGCCACTCTTCGTTCCAGAAGAAGAAGGTCTTCTGCCTGCTGCCTCTGTTGTAGACGTGAGGAATGATAACCGGGCCGCCGACGTTGAAGCCGTAGACGTTATAGCGCAACTCCGACTTGGCGGATTGTTGTCCGTGGTTGTTGTCGTACCAGTTGTGGCCCTGGATTGCATCGTTGCGAACGAACTCCCACCCTGAAGCGTGGAGCTTGGAAGTGCCGCTCTTGATGACCATGGTGATAGTGCCGCCGGAGGCGATGCCGTAATCCGGAGGATAGTTGCTGGCCAGCACCTGGAACTCGGAGAGCGCATCCTGGGAAGGCATCAAGGCCATTTTCCCGCCCGAACCGCGGTCATAAGCCTCGCCGCCGTCGATGATCCAGATGTTGTGTCCGGGGTCGAGGCCGTTGAAGCTAATGGAATAGCTGGCGCCCGTGGTGCTGGGCAAGTTCATGTCGGGGTTGTTGGAACTGACGCCCAGGCCCAGTTCGGCCAGGGAGACGACGTTGCGGCCGTTGGTGGCCAGTTCGGTGATTTGCTGCCCGCTGATGAGGGTGCTGACTACGTTGGAGTCGGACTGCACTGTCAGGGCGTCGGCCGTGACGGTGACCGTCTGGGTTTCAGCGCCGACGGTGAGCTTGACGTCGACGCGGAAGGTGCCTGAAACGTTGACCACGATGCCGGACTGCGCGTAGGCTTCAAAGCCCTTGGCCATCACTTTCATGTTGTAGTTGGTAGGGTTCAAACCGGCTATGTTATACAATCCGGTGCTGTCGCTGACGGTTGTGTGCGTGACGCCAGTGGCCGGATCGAAGAGGGCGATTTGCGCTTCCGCGATGGCCGCTCCCGTCTGGTCTGTGACGATGCCGGTGACGTTGGAATTGGCCTGCGCAAATGCTCCCGCGCATGCCAGAACGAGGAACAACGGCAACAGGAAAAACCTGTATCTCGCTTGTCTCATGTGACCATCCTTTTCAAGTTTGTTGCTGTTTGTGTTTCGTACTTCGATCGCTTTCCCGCAATCAGGAATGAAGCCGGTTGAAGTGCATCGGAGAATTGTCAAGAAGAGAATCAATTTGCTTCACAATGGGAATTACATACTTAATTCCCTTACTCGTTACCATCGCCCAACGGACAGACAATGCCTGCCCTCGTCATCGACGCGGAGCTTGACCTTGCGTCCATTGGCGAAGTTGATTTCCGTTGGATAGGTAAAATCATCAGCCTTGTAATTTCCGCCCTCCAACGATCCAACCTTTTTGCCTGCTGCATAAGCAGCTTCGGCCAATTGTTTGCGCTTATCGAACCATGGCACGTCCTCCGTTCCGGGATCGTAGAATCTACCGTCCTCCTGCCACCATTGTTCAAACATCGTGTCTTCCCTCCCGTGCAAAGGAGTTAAGAATGCAATTCCCAATCCAATGCGGTGGTCATCTCGCCCGTTTCGGTCTTCAGCAGTGGCACGTCCCTGTTGACCGTCACCTGCACAGTCGTTGAACCGACCTTCAACTGGACGTTGACCGTGGTAAACCCGACCTGGAGCGTGATGGGGCCGCGCACCAGTTCCTCGAACCCCGCTTCGGTGAACGTGAGCTTGTAAATTGCGGCCATGATCGAAGACGTGTCGCACAGACCGTCTCGATTGGTGACGTAATCCCTCGATACGCCGGTGTCGACATTCAGTACGTTGACCGTCACATCGGGAATCAACGCTCCGGACGGGTCGGTTACGCTACCGCGAATGTCGCCGGAGTTTGTGGTCTGCGCGAAACCGGCAACAGCGGCGCATAGTGGCACGCAGAATAGAATGCAACGAAGTACGTTTCGCATCGACTGTCCCCCAAATTGTCAAATGCTCCGTTGTTCTTCGCCGCGTACGTTGCGCGGACCTGCATGTGAAATGGTCATGAGGCTCTGTGAAAAAAGCCGGGACGACTTTTCCGCCACTTCCTGGAGCCCTGTTGCCCTCGAACCACGATTCAATACAATCGATTGTCTACTGAATCGATTTTTACCCCTGCAATGCAACGATGCACACGGATTCATTTCCTCCATCTCTCCTCCGCCGCCGGCGCGCTGTCGCTAGACAATCGATAGTCTTGCGAGAAAATGCAGGAACAAAAACCAACGCCGGCCATTAGAACTCAACAAAATGAGGTCTGTCAAGGTGAATTTGTGATTTTTGCGCAATCGGCTCGGAAAGGGAGCCAAAGAGCAAATTCGCCACGCCGCTCCGGGTCAGATTCAGCCATTCGCCGAAGGAGATTTGCCGTGCGACCCAGCAGGGTCCACTTCGGTCCAGGTCGGCGCAGTCTCCGGCCTGTGAGCGCGCATTTCGCGGGAGACTTCTAGCGAGTCACATCATTTATTTTGTGCAATATATCGCCCAAACAAACTGGCTTGGGCAGCTGGCTGGAGCCGGCGGGCTACATGTTCGGCCTGGATGGCGGCCCGCAATCACCGCGCGAGACCGAAGGCCTGTTCAATGAGCTGATTGGTCCCGAGGATGTGGTCTGCCCTTTCTTTTGTACAAGTGAGATGTAAGTGTACTTCCAGGGGCGGCATAGGATAAGACAAGCGTTTGTCTACAGAAGTTCTCGTTTTTCCGAGGAAGGCCACACCGAACCGCGAATCCGATCCATGAACGAACACCTCTGCTGGGAAGGTACCGCTCAACATCGGAAGAACAATCTAAGGAATCGATTGTCTAAATGGTATGGGATGGCATAGAATCATGTACGAATTGAACGCCTCATGCAAGGATCCATCATAAAGTTGAAGACTCGACGCGATTTTCTACAGTGTTTCGCTCGGACAGCCGCCGCTACCGCGCTCTCCAGGGAGTCCCTCCTGTGGAGCCAGCCAATCGAAACCCTGCGACCGGTCCGTGCCTGGGTGACCTGTGGCACCAAGAGGTTCACAGGGTTCGAGGCGCCACGGTGGCAAAGGGCCGAGGCGAGCGCCAGCCTGGACATTCGGATCGATCCGGCCAGCCGGCGCCAGACGGTTCTAGGGTTCGGCGCGGCCTTTACAGCCGCCGCCTGTTATCTGTTCAATCAGTTGCCTGCTCAGGGTCGGCAGGAACTGATCGGCGAGTTTTTTGGGCTGGATGGCCTACGCCTTTCCGTGGCCCGTACCTGTATCGGGTCCAGCGACTATTCCAAGAACGTGTATAGCTACGACGATACCCCGGAGCCGGACCCGGAGCTCAAGCACTTCAGCGTTGAGCACGACCGCGCGTACATTCTACCCTCGCTGCGCACGGCGCGTGAGCTGAACCCGGAGCTGTTTCTCTTCGCCTCGCCGTGGAGCCCACCCGGATGGATGAAGGTCGGAGGATCCATGCTGGGCGGCTCGATGCGCAAGGCATACTTCGCCGCGTACGCGCAGTATTTTGTCCGCTTCCTACAGGCGTATGCCGCCGAGGGCGTCAAAATCGATGCCGTCACCATCCAGAATGAGCCCGACACCGACCAGGATGGAAGAATGCCCGCGTGTTTGTGGGGCCAGGAGTACGAGACGGCTTTCATAAAAACCTTCCTGGGGCCGGCCTTGGAACATGCTTCTCTCGACACAAAGATCTGGATCCTCGACCACAATTACGACTTGTGGGGCCGCGCGCTGGACGAACTGAGCGTCCCCGGGTTGAACAATTATGTGGATGGGGTTGCCTGGCACGCTTATATGGGTAGCGCGGATGCCATGACGCGTGTGCACGAGGCATTCCCCGACAAAAACGCTTACTGGACAGAGGGAGGTCCCGACTACACCAGTCCGGACTACACCACCGACTGGAGCACCTGGTCGCATACGTTTACCGGCGTACTGCGGAACTGGGGCCGTTGCCTGGTGGGATGGAATCTGGCGCTGGACGAACAGGGCAAACCCAATGTAGGCCCCTTCTCGTGCGGTGGCGTGGTGACCATCGACTCGCGCACACAACGTATCACGCGCAGCGGTCAGTACTGGGCGTTTGCCCACTACTCGAAGGCAATTCGGCGCAACGCGCGCGTGCTTGCGTCGCATGGGCAGCCCGCCGGCGTGGAGCATGTGGCCCTGGAAAATCCAGATGGCAGCCGCGTGCTGGTTATCACCAACCGGGGCGAGGCGCGGGCGGTAGACTGTGGCCTCGATTCGTCCACGCTTCAGATCCAGATGCCCAGGGACTCGGTGGTAACTCTGGTGTGGTAGAACGTGGTATGTGGATGATTCCGGTCCGCGATGTTAGCCGGTTCGCTTGATAGGCTGGCGCCGCGGCCGGCCGTTGTTGTACAGGAGGCTTGCAGTGGGGAAGACGCGCTGGTTCGTATGTCTTGCAAAGAGAGCTTGCCGGATGCCACTGTGCGATCCCCGCTACGATGGATTCCAATAACGAAATGCAGCGGCAAAGGTGAGATGCCTCAATGGGAGATTCCGTAAGCACTGAGCAGCGTAAGCGGGTCCCAAAACCTGCGGCCCAGCACCCGGTAAGCCTGAAGCAACTGGCGGCCCATCTGGGGCTGAATCCGGCGACAGTATCGGTGGTTCTCAACGATGTGCCGGGTCGCTCGATTCCGCAAGCCACTCGCGATCGCATCAAGGCTGCCGCCAAGGAGATGGATTACCACCCCAACCAGTTGGCGCGTTCCCTGCGTAACCGGCGCACTCTGACGATCGGCATCCTTGTGCCCGAACTGGGCGATGGCTATCACACTGAGGTGATGAGCGGCATCGGCGATCAACTGATGAATGCGGGATATTTCTACTTTACAACGCACCACCGGCACCGCAAGAACCTGGTGGAGGAATACACGCGCATGCTGATTAGCCGCGGCGCGCAAGGCATTATTGCCGTCGATACTGCGCTTGAGCATCCCATTTCCGTCCCCGTAGTCGCTGTCGCGGGCCATCGCCAAATCGAGGGCGTGACCAACGTCGTACTTGACCACGCCCGCGCCGCAGAACTAACCTTGAGCCACTTGTACGCTCTTGGACACCGGCAGATTGCGTTCATGCGTGGGCAGCCGTTCAGCTCCGACTCGGATGCGCGCTGGAATGGGATCGTGGCAGTTGCGGAGCGACTGGGTCTGGAAATCAAGCCGGAGTTGGTCGTCAGCCTCGACCGCGACATGACCTCCCCGGAACTGGGCTATCCGGTCATTCAGCAACTGCTGGCCACCAAGCTGCCTTTTACTGCGCTGGTGGCCTTCAACGACATCTCCGCGATCGGTTCCATTCGCGCGCTTCAAGATCTCAACCTGCGTGTGCCGGCCGATGTTTCGGTGATAGGCTTTGACGACATCAAGGCGGCTGCGTACACCCTGCCGCGACTTACGACGATCCGCCAGCCACTGGACGAAATTGGCAGAATTGCGACCCAGAGCCTGCTCAACCGCATCCATGGCACGATTGCTCCGCGCGATGAGATTACCGTGGAACCGAGGCTAGTCGTTCGTGAATCGACAGGCCCGGTCCGGTCCAGGTCTCAGACCGCTTAGAACAGGGTCGTTTGTAGACTACGTCCTTCGGGCATTTCGCGTAGCCTTTCTGTTGGGCTTCATTGATCCTCGAATGCAGTGCGAACAACCCTCGATCATCCTCGAACGCGGTCCGAGGTCGTTCGAATTCCGATTGTCGAGGGGAAGGTCTATTTTCACTCCGGCGCTCATAATTTTGTTGACCGTGATGTCCCTTTATTTGTGCGCGGATGTATAGTGCAATCGCGGCTGCATGCCATTGCAGGTCGCTGTCCAGGTCTGGAAGACCGCTTCCTTGGAGGAGTATTTCACGACTTCCGTCTGGGACGAGTTTTGGGCGAAGGTGGAGTCCCTAGTTCCAACAGTGGAGCGGCCAGCAAACCGGCAGTATCAGCGCAGGCCGGGCGGCGGGCGGAAGCCGATGCCGGCGCGGCAGGTCTTTTCCGCCATCGTCTACGTGCTGCGCACCGGTTGTCAGTGGAAGGCCCTGCCCCGCGAGTTCGGCAGCGCCAGTATGGCGATGTGAAGGGTCGAGACCTCCAACTTGCGTGGCTTTAATGGAATTGCAGGCCGCTTTAATTCAATAGGCATGTTGTTTAATGGCAGACAATTCGGAGTTGACTAAGTGCATGACCACTGTGTATTTTGAATGTTCTTGATGTTGTCCTTTTGTGTGTGGCGCCTCTAAAGAGTGTGCTCAATCCTCGCGATTGGCGCATGGATCGATCACCCGACCTGAACCCAAAAAATAACAGTGCGTTAGGAATCAAAGGAAAAACAATGAACCTTCTGTCAAAAAGTCTGACCTCGGCAAGCTTGGTGCTGGTCATGGGTCTTGGCGCCGCCACGGCGCAGAGTGACCTTGACTCGTTGAAGCGCGGATTTGAAAATCCTCCAGAAAGCGCACACCCGCGGGTATGGTGGCACTGGATGAATGGCAACATCACAAAGGAAGGCATCAAGCTGGACCTGGAATGGATGCACCGGGTGGGTGTGGCCGGATTCCAGAACTTCGACGCGGCTTTGGATACGCCGCAGGTCGTCGACAAGCGCCTGGCCTATATGACCCCGCCGTGGAAGGATGCGTTCCGGTACGCGACAACGCTTGCCGATCAATTGGGGATGGAAGAGGCAATCGCCGGATCACCGGGTTGGAGCGAGTCGGGAGGCCCCTCGGTACCAGCGTCGCAGGGAATGAAGAAATATGTATGGAGCGAGACCCTTGTCGAAGGCGGCAAGCCGTTCACTGGTACGCTTGCTCATCCTCCAACGAACAGCGGTCCCTTTCAGAATCTTGGAATTCGGGACAACATGGAACGGCCTGCGGGTGCTCCGGCGATTCCGCAGTTTTATGCCGATGCGGCAGTGGTTGCTTACCGCAGGGCGGCTGGCGATGTATCCACTGAATCGCTGCACGCGAAGGTGACGGCCAGTGCGGGCTCGCCGGATATTGACCTGCTGAGCGATGGGAACCTGGAAAAGACGACCCTACTGCCGATTCCGGCGATTGGCGAGAGTTCGTGGATACAGTACGAGTTCCCGACGCCACAGACCATCCACTCGGTCACGTTTATCACCAAAGATCCCGACGGGGATGCTGCGAGGGCGAATGGAATCAGTGCGCCCGAGAAGTCCCTGGAAGCGAGCGACGACGGAGAAAACTTCCGGTTGGTAACCAAGCTGACGGCTGGCAGCGCTCCCGAGCATACAGTCTCCTTTACAGCGGTCACGGCGAAGTATTTTCGCGTTGTTTTCAAGCGGAACCCGCCGCCAGAGTGGGCCGGCAATTCCGATTCGTCGGGAAACAAGACTGTGCCGGCACCAGCAGGCTATGAGATCTCCGAAATAGTGCTACATCCCGGGGCTCGTGTGAACCACTTTGAAGAGAAGGCAGCCTTCACACCAGAGTGGGATCTCTACAGCGTCGCGACTCCTGCGGTTGCAGCAGCGGATGCCATTGCCAAGTCCGACGTGATCGATTTGACGGCCAGGATGCGGCCCGATGGAACGCTGGACTGGACGCCCCCGGCTGGCGATTGGGTTGCACTTCGTTTTGGGTATTCCCTGCTGGGAATCACCAATCATCCGGCCACCGCTGAGGCTACTGGACTTGAGGTCGACAAACTGGACAGAAGATTTGTGAAGAAGTACTTCGACACCTACCTGGACAGCTACAAGGAAACGGTAGGGGCCGACCTGATGGGCAAGCGAGGCATCCGCTATGTCGTCAACGATAGCTGGGAGGCAGGTTCTCAGAACTGGACCGACAATATGATTACCCAGTTCAAAAAGTATCGCGGCTATGATCCGACGCCCTGGTTGCCGGTTCTAACGGGGCGGGTTGTGGAGAGCGCCGAGGCCAGCGACCGGTTTCTGTGGGATTTTCGCAAGACCATCAGCGACCTGATCGCGTATGAGCATTACGGCCAGTTGGAGACCACGCTGCACGAGCGAGACATGGGTCACTACGGCGAATCGCACGAGTATGGACGCGCCTATGTTGCCGACGGAATGGAAGTGAAGAAGTTCAACGAAGTGCCCATGAGCGCGATGTGGACACAGAAGCTGGACCAGAACAACGACCTATTCGGATACAACGCCGACGATCGCGAATCGGCATCGGTAGCACACATCTATGGGCAGAACCTTGCCGCGGCCGAATCCATGACGTCGTGTGATTCCAGCACTGCTTGGGCGTGGTCGCCGGCAACACTGAAGCCGACCGCGGATATGGAACTGCTGAATGGCATCAATCGATTTGTCATTCACGAGTCGGCACACCAGCCACTGGTGGGCAAAGCGCCTGGAATGACACTTGGCCCTTGCGGACAGTGGTTCAATCGCAATGAAACATGGGCAGAACAGGCCGGGCCATGGATCGACTACATCGCGCGCAGCAGCTATCTACTGCAACAAGGGCATTTCGGCGCGGACCTGGTCTACTTCTATGGTGAAGATTCCAACCTGACCGCGATCTTTGGGAATAAAGCGCCGGACATTCCAGCGGGTTACGGCTTCGATTACATCAATGCCGATGGCTTGATCCACGAGCTGAGCGTAGCCAACGGACGCATCCTTACGCCGGGCGGAATGAACTACCGCGTGCTGGGACTCGATCCGTACAGTAGCCATATGTCGTTGCCTGTACTGCGGGCCATTTACAAGCTGGTTGCGGGCGGCGCCGTGGTTGCCGGTCCGAAGCCGACGGATGATCCGAGCCTCAGCGACGACCAGGCAGAGTTCAACAAACTGAACAACGAACTGTTTGGCGATGGAACGGGCGTACATCGGTTGGGCAAAGGTACCGTGTATGCGGGTCAGAACCTGGGCGACGTCTTCAGCACACTCAAAGTTCCGCCGGACTTTGAAACCACCAAACCCAAGAGCGATACGCGGCTTCTTTTTGTACATCGCAAGCTTACGGACGGCGATATCTACTTTGTCGATAACCGCAACAACCGGGACGAGATGGTGGATGCAAGTTTCCGCGTAACCGGCAAGACGCCGGAGTTGTGGCACGCGGAGACCGGCCAATCGGAGCCGGCGTCGTTCCGGATTGCGGATGGCCGCACCACGGTGCCGCTGCACTTGGAACCCTGGGGCTCGGTGTTCGTGGTCTTCCGCAAAGCAACCACGGAAACCTCGCATACGCTGCCTGCAACGGCAGAGGCAGAACTTGCTGCCGTGAATGGTTCGTGGAAGGTCAGCTTTCAGCCGGGTCGCGGAGCCCCCCCGTCGATCACGCTGCGCAAGCTTGCGTCTTGGACCGACAGCTCCGACGCAGGGGTCAAGTATTTCTCTGGAACGGGCACTTACACCACGACACTCGACACCAAGGCTGACTGGTTCAAGAAAGGTTCGCATCTTTGGATGGATCTGGGCGATGTCAAGAACCTGGCCGAGGTTACGGTCAACGGTAAGTCGCTGGGCATCGTCTGGCACGCGCCCTATCGTGTGGATGCAACCGGGGCATTGAAGCCGGGAACAAACGTAGTTTCAATCAAGGTGACGAATGCTTGGGTCAATCGACTGATCGGCGATGAGCAGCCGGGCGTTACTACGAAAATCACATTCGCCGACGTGAAGCCTTATAACGCGAAGTCACCTCTGCTTCCGTCGGGCTTGCTCGGACCAGTGCGTCTTTATTTAATCACCGCGCAGTGAAAGGAGAGCGGAGGGGGAAGGGTGGGACCATCGACCCCGAACAGTAAGGTTTCCTTTATAGATCTGGTTTGTCTTCGGCCAGTCACGGAGGGAGAGGTTGCAGAATGTCGCTTTCTTCCTCTCTGACGGGCCAGTTAGATGCCCCAGGACGGGAATCACGACGGACTGAGAGACGTACGGACGAAATTATGAAAGCTCGCCCCAACTGATATCGGCGTTGTTGCATGGATCGAGCGAGGGCCGAGCTTCCCTCTTCTCAGCGCGTTTACGCGGCGATGTTTAGACGGCGGACGGAGTACGGGCGGCCCGCGTCGAGCATTCGATTGAGGACGGCCACGCCGACAGCCGCTTCGGCCTTCTGGCCAGAGAAGCTTCGCGCTCGCATGTAAGGACCGATGATGGCCTTGTATCGGCCCATCGCGGTTTCAACCAAAGCGCGTTGTCCGTAGTCGGTCTCCTCTTGCCAGCCCAGCCTTCCTCGAGCCGCAATTGAAAGAATGTGCTGGTCTCGTCGCGATGGGTTGTGCTCAGCCTCGGCGCTGAGTACCGCTGTCACATGGGGCGGGATAATCACTCGAACATCTTGTCCGTGACCAGCCACCACATCGTAGGTCGGCATCCCATCATAAGCGCCGTCAGCTGTGACGCTGGCGATTGTCGCCTCTATTTGATCCAGCAGCGGCGCCACTTGCGAGGGATCCCCAACATCGTTCCCGGTCAGGGTCGAGGCCATGATCATTCCGGTGTCGGCATCCACGGGCAAGTGTAGCTTTTCCCAAGTGCGACGCGCTTTTGCGGCATGCTTTTCCTGACGCCACTCGCCTGCGCCAAAGACTTTCTGCCCCGTGCTATCGATCAAGAAGTGGATCGGCCCATCAGGTAGGATACAGCCCTTGGAGAATGACTCCATGGTCCTTGCCCTCCGGCTCAAGGTACTGTGGTCAGGCGTGCTCAGTGGCACACCCAGCAGGCCGAAGATGGAGGCCATCAGCCTCTCGGTTTGACGCAACGCCAGGTGAAACGCCAGGCGCAGCATCATGCCTGTCTCGATTGCAAGCTCGGAATAGACGGCTTGCCCGCCAGGGGTCGTCCGACGTGCTGCCCGCCAACCATCAAGTACTTCTGGACTGACCCATAACGTCAGACTGCCTCGACGCCGCAGACCCGCATCGTACTCTGCCCGGTTCTTCACCCGAAACTTCATCTTGGGAATGTGGTGCCGGTGCGGGGCGTTGTGCTTGTTCGGCATGGAAGGGGCAGCCTTTCAGTAATCTGTCCCAGAGTACCCGATCTTCACCCTATCCGTGCAAAAACGCCCCCGCGTGGGTAGCAAGTGCAAGGAAAGGGGAATCACCCAGGGTTTGCAATGAAGCGCAGCGAGAGT
>PLGM01000234.1 GCA_003139795.1 Acidobacteriaceae bacterium
GTTCAGGAATAATGCAGGTTAGGTCTGTTTTCAAGTTGGTCTGGGAATGCACCTCCATGTTCATACCGGTGCCATACAGCATCACATTGACGGCTGCAACCTAAAAATCTCCAATTCAAGGCCAATCTTGCGCGCCGTGGAAGATGCACGAAATCTCGATCACATTCGGCGTGACCTGATAGACGGCGATGCAAGGAATTCTGTTGATGGGAAAGCACGGCCGGCTCATTCTCCGGCCGTCTTCTTCCGGCTGAACGTGCCGCAATCGACCTCCTGAAAAGAACCGGGAAGAGCATTATCGATCACCGCGACAATCGCCGGTAGACAATTCTTGAGGATGTCCCATTCAACGGAAGACAATGCCACTATGCCAAGATTTCGCCCTTCAAGGTTCTGCTCATGGAGAAGCGTCCTATCGCCGGTTAAAAAGACCTCGATACCGCTTTCTTCGGCTATGCGCAGAAGTTCGCCGTTCATGAGTCCGGCCCAGCCTTTATAACCGACGGTGAAAACCTCGTGCGCGCCAAGGTTCTTGCGCAAGCGGTGCGCGAGATTTTCGTCGAGCAACACCTTCACGGATGGGCCTGTCCGCGATGTGCGTGAGCAAACTCTATCAAGCGCTCGATCTGGGCGACTGAGAGCGAAGGCCAATCCTCGCGTATCTCCTCGATGCTCTCACCCATCTCGTAGCTGTTCACAATCCCTTCAGGCAGGATGCGCGTGCCACGCACGATGGGGCGTCCCGAAACCTTGCCGGGGACTCTTTCGATCAGTTCGCAGGTCGTCCAGTCAATCTCTAAATCTGTTTCCACGCTTGCCATGCTTTTACCCTCCCTCAATCATAGCGTGTCCTGGGCCGGCCTCCTTACGCAGACGGACCA
This sequence comes from Acidobacteriaceae bacterium, assembly GCA_003139795.1. Taxonomy (GTDB): domain Bacteria; phylum Acidobacteriota; class Terriglobia; order Terriglobales; family Acidobacteriaceae; genus Telmatobacter. The sequence goes on from PLGM01000234.1 coordinate 882, forward strand.
TACGGGCAAGGTCACCATTATGTGATCTCAAGTGCATAATATGGGATTCGATGCCCGCCGTGTGTCTCGCATCACTGCCACTCTACCCCCCCCAGCGAAGAGACTCAAACCAGCGGTTGATTTTCCCCCGGCCGCGCTGTGAGGAAAAGCGAATGAGTGAACAGAAAACGGTCAACAAAATGGTAATTCTGGATGGGAACGAGGCTGCCGCCTCGGTAGCCTATCGTCTCTCCGAAGTCGTCGCGATCTACCCGATTACCCCCTCGTCGCCGATGGCCGAGTGGGCCGATCAGTGGCGCGCGGAGGGAAAGACGAATATCTGGGGCGCATTGCCCATTGTGGAAGAACTGCAGAGCGAAGGCGGCGCGGCCGGCGCGCTGCACGGCGCGTTGCAGGCAGGGGCCTTCGGGACCACGTTTACCGCCTCGCAGGGCTTGCTGCTGATGATTCCCAACATGTTCAAGATTGCCGGCGAGCTGACCCCGGCGACGATGCACGTGTCGGCCCGCACCCTGGCTACGCACGCGCTGTCGATCTTCGGCGACCACTCGGACGTGATGGCTTGCCGCGCGACGGGCTGGGCGATGCTGGCGTCGAACTCGGTGCAGGAGGTTCACGACCTGGCGCTGGTGGCGCAGATTGCCACGCTGGAATCGCGCATTCCGTTCATTCATTTCTTCGACGGCTTCCGCACCTCGCACGAAGTGGGCAAGATCATCCCCATCAGCGACGAGACCCTTCGCGCCCTGGTGGACGACAAGTACATTATCGAGTTCCGCAAGAACGCCCTCAGCTCGGATCGCCCGATCATCCGCGGCACGGCGCAGAATCCCGACGTGTTCTTCCAGGCTCGCGAGGCCTGCACTCCATTCCATGCCGCGGTTCCGGGCATCGTGCAGTCGGTGATGGACCGCTTTGCGGCGCAGACCGGCCGCGCCTATCACCTGTTCGACTACTACGGCGCGCCGGACGCGGAGCGCGTGATGGTACTGATGGGCTCCGGCGCAGAGGCTGCCGAGGAGGCGGTGGATGCGTTGAACAAGCAGGGCGAAAAGCTGGGGCTGCTGAAGGTTCGCCTCTACCGGCCGTTCGACGCAAGCGCCTTCCTGGCGGCGCTGCGCGCCACGGTGAAATCGATTGCCGTTCTGGACCGCTGCAAGGAGCCCGGCGGCGGCGGCGAGCCGCTCTACCTGGACATCGTGACGGCGCTGGCCGAGAATGCCGACAGTCTGCCGTTTGCCGCCAAGCCGACCGTGATCGGCGGGCGCTACGGGCTGTCTTCGAAGGAGTTCACGCCGGCCATGGTCAAAGGAGTCTTCGACGAGCTGGCCAAGCCCGAGCCGAAGAACCACTTCACAATCGGCATCGACGACGATGTAAGCCACACCAGCCTGAGCTACGATCCCGAGTTCTCGACCGAGGATCCGAAGACGGTGCGCGCGTTGTTCTATGGCCTGGGTTCGGACGGCACGGTGGGCGCCAACAAGAACTCGATCAAGATTATCGGCGAAAACACGCCGAATTACGCACAGGGCTATTTCGTTTACGACTCGAAGAAGTCGGGGTCGATGACCACCTCGCACCTGCGCTTCGGACCGAACCCCATCCGCTCGAGCTATCTGATCACGCGCGCCAGCTTCGTGGCCTGCCACAACTTCAGCTTCCTGGAGAAGATGGATGTGGTGGAAGCGACCGTGCCCGGCGCGGTCTTCCTGCTCAACACGCCTTATTCGGCGGCCGAGGTTTGGGACCATCTGCCCAAGACCACGCAGCAAGAGATGCTGCGCAAGAAGATCGAGTTTTATGTGATCGACGGCTACAAGGTGGCGCGCGAGGCGGGCATGGGCACGCGCATCAACACCATCATGCAGACCTGCTTCTTCGCCATCAGCGGCGTGCTGCCGCGCGAGGAAGCGATCGAGCAGATCAAGAAGTCCATTTACAAGACCTACGGCAAGCGCGGCGAAGCGGTGGTGGCCAAGAATTATGCCGCCGTGGACCACGCACTGGCACACCTGGAAAAGGTTAAACTTCCAGAGGCTGCTTCGTCCGACTTCGATCTGATTCCCCCGATCAGCGGCAAGGCCCCGGAGTTTGTCCGCAACGTGCTGGGCCAGATTGCAGGGGGGCATGGCGACCTGCTTCCGGTGAGCGCGATTCCGGCCGGCGGCGCATTCCCCACCGGTACGGCGCAGTGGGAGAAGCGGAACATTGCGCAGTTCATTCCGGTGTGGGACAAGGATCTGTGCATTCAGTGCGGCAAGTGCGTGATGGTCTGCCCCCATGCCGTGATTCGCGCCAAGGTTTACAGTCCGGAACTTGGAGACAAGGCGCCGGCGACCTTCCAGTGGGCCAAGCCGAAATGGAAGGCCATGGAGCAGGACCGGTATACGCTGCAGGTGGCTCCCGAGGATTGTACGGGCTGTGCGCTCTGCGTGGAAGTGTGCCCGGTGAAGAGCAAGAGCGACGCCAGCCACAAGGCCATCAACATGGCTCCGCAGGCGGCGCTGCGCGAGGCCGAGCGCGACAACTGGGAGTTCTTCCTCAATCTGCCCGAGGTGGACCGCTCGAAGCTGTCGCACACGCAGGTGAAAGACATCCAACTGCTGCAGCCGCTGTTTGAATTCTCGGGCGCCTGCTCCGGATGCGGCGAGACGGCGTACATCAAGCTGCTTACGCAACTGTTTGGCGACCGGCTGTACATCGCCAACGCTACGGGCTGCTCGTCAATCTATGGCGGCAACCTGCCCACGACGCCCTACACCAGCAACCCGCAGGGCCGTGGGCCGACCTGGTCGAATTCGTTGTTCGAGGACAACGCGGAGTTCGGCTTCGGCATGAGAATCGCGCTCGACCAGCAGAAGATTTTTGCCGAGACGCTGCTGACGCGGCTTGCGCCGGCGGTTGGCGATGAGCTGGTGACGGCGCTGCTGGGCGCTCAGCAGAAGACGGAGACGGAGATCAACCAGCAGCGGGAGCGGGTGCTGGCGCTGCGCGGGCAGCTTGCCGGCAACGAGAGTTCCGACGCGCGCAACCTGCTGGCCATTGCCGATGCGCTGGTGCGCAAGAGCGTTTGGATTCTGGGCGGCGACGGCTGGGCCTACGACATCGGCTTCGGCGGACTAGACCACGTGCTGGGCTCGGGCAAGAACGTAAATGTGCTGGTGCTGGACACGGAGGTTTATTCGAACACCGGCGGGCAGATGTCGAAGGCCACGCCCCGCGGCGCGGTGGCCAAGTTTGCCGCCAGCGGCAAGAGCAACAGCAAGAAAGACCTGGCCATGGAAGCCGTGAGTTACGGCTACGTGTATGTGGCGCAGGTGGCGCTGGGCGGCAACGACAGCCACGTGGTGAAGGCCTTCCAGGAGGCCGAAGCGCACGACGGGCCGTCGATCATCATCGCGTATTCGAGTTGCATTGCGCACGGCTATGACCTGGTGCACGGGCTGGAGCAGGAGAAGCTGGCCGTGCAGTCCGGCTACTGGCCGCTGATGCGCTACAACCCCGCACTGCGCGAGACGGGCAAGAATCCCTTCCAACTGGACTCCAAGGCGCCATCGATCCGGCTCAAGGACTACGCCTACCGCGAGGCGCGCTACACGATGCTGGTGCGGGGCAATCCGGAGCTGGCCGCAACGCTGCTGAAGGAAGCGCAGGACGACGTGGAGCGCCAGTGGCGCGTCTATTCCGCGCGGGCCGCGATGCCGGGCCGTGGCGAGACACCGCACATTGCGCCGGAAGAGAAGTCTGAAGAGAAACTGGTAGCTGTGGCTGCCGGAGGCACAGAATGATCGATTTTTCAACGCAGTATCTTGGTTTGAAGCTGAGCGGGCCCATCGTGGTTTCGTCCACGCCGCTCTCGGAGTCGATCGACAGCGTTCGCCGCATGGAAGATGCGGGCGCGGCGGCGATTGTGCTAACTTCGCTTTTCGAGGAGCAGTTGGAGCTTGAATCGAAGGCGCTGGACGATGACCTTTCGCGCGGGACGGAGTCCTTTGCCGAGTCGCTCGATTACCTTCCGGACCTGGATGACTACCGCATGACGCAAGAGGTCTACCTCGAGCACCTGCGGCGGGCGAAGGAGGCGGTCAAGATCCCGATCATGGCCAGCCTGAACGGAGCCACGACCGGCGGCTGGATTCGCTACGCAAGGGATATGGAGCAGGCCGGGGCGGACGCCATCGAGCTGAACACCTACGCGCTGGCAACGGACAAGAGCCAGACCTCGGCAAAGCTGGAGTCGCAGCTGTTGGAGCTTGTGACTGCCGTGACCAGCGCCGTGAAGGTGCCGGTGGCGGTGAAACTATCGCAGTCATTCACCAGCATCCCGCACCTGGTGGCGCGCCTCGAGGATGTGGGCGCACGCGGCGTGGTGCTGTTCAACCGCTTCTACCAGCCGGACTTCGACATCGAGACGCTGGAGGTGCGGCCCACGCTGCACTTCTCGACGCCCTCGGAGTTGCTGCCGCGGCTGCACTGGGCGGCTATTCTCTACGGCCACCTGAACATCGACCTGGCCATCTCCGGCGGGGTTCACTCTGCCGAGGATGTGTTGAAGGGGATCATGGCGGGAGCCGGCGTAACGATGATGTGTTCGGCGCTGCACATTCATGGCATCGAGCACATCGGCCGGGTACTGGCGGACGTGCAGTATTGGCTGGAGAAGCGCGAGTATACCTCGCTGTGGGAGACGCGCGGCTGCCTGAGCCGGCGGTCTGTGCCGGATACGTCGCCGTTCGATCGCGGCAACTACATCAAGACACTCAGTTCCTACAGCCTGCGTCAGACGGTGGCGGCGTTCTAGGCGGAGGGCAGAGTCCGAAGTAGTGACGGGGTTTCCGAAGGCTGGCGGCGGCCGCACTACGGTGCGACCGCCGCGGTGTTTTTGGAGCTTGTGCGGGGGATAAGACCGCGCAGGTTGGCAGGTGCACTCATGGTGATTATCATGCGTTGTGGGTGGGTTCGGGTGGAAATTGCAGTTTGATGCGATTATGACGTCGAAGGAGAATGTGGATGGGTCGGAAACTGGGTATTCTCGGAATGGTTGTGGCGGTTCTCACGCTGATTTGCGGCATGTGTGGCGCGCAGGCGCCGGTGAAGTATGAGGCGACGATCGAGTCGCTGGACCGGCATCCGCTGCCGCAATGGTATGCGGGAGCCAAGCTGGGCATCTTCATTCACTGGGGGCTCTACTCGGTGCCGGGGTGGGCTCCGCTGACGCATCCGGACCACGATTTTTCCTCCGACGATTACATCAAGTACGATCCCTATGCCGAGTGGTATTTGAACACGGTGCGGATCCCTGGGTCGCCGACTGAGGCTTACGATCGGGAGCACTATGGGGCGCATCACGACTACTACCAGTTTGCGGAGACATTCAACAAAGAGAGCAAAAAGTGGAATCCCGATGGGTGGGCCTCGGTCTTCCGCGAGGCGGGTGCGAAGTATGTGGTGCTGACCAGCAAGCATCACGAGGGGTTTACGCTGTGGCCGAGTACGACACCGAATCCGAGCCCAACGCTGCCGATGGACGCGCGGCATGCGGAGCGGGATATTGTGGGAGAATTGACGGCCGCGGTGACGAAGCAAGGGCTGCGCATGGGGCTTTACTACTCGGGCGGGTATGACTGGACATTCAACACAGGGCCCATTGAGGTGAACGCGGATTATGACGCCGTGAAGCCGGAGAGCGAAGCGTATGGCAAATATGCCAATGCGCAGATTCATGAGTTGATCGAGCGGTACCACCCGTCGGTGCTGTGGAACGATATCGACTGGCCGAAGACGGGCAAGGCACTGGAGGTGATGGCGGACTACTACAACGCGGTGCCGGACGGCGTGATCGACGATCGCTTTGGCGTGGCGCACTCGGACTTTGCTTCTCCCGAGTACGAGAAACTGGACAAGATCAGCGCGAAGAAGTGGGAGGAATGCCGCGGGCTGGGGCGGTCTTTCGGGTACAACCGCGCCGAGGGCGAGGCGGAGACGATTGCGCCGGGGGAGTTGATTGCGCTGCTGGTGGACATTGTGAGCAAGAACGGCAACCTGCTGCTGGACGTGGGGCCGGAGGCCGATGGGACCATTCCGCCGGTGCAGATGGAGCGGCTGAACGAGCTGGGCGCGTGGCTGAAGCAGAACGGAGAGGCGATCTACGACACCATGCCATGGACGCAGGCGGTGGGCAAGAGCGTGGAGGGCGACGATCTGCGGTTCACGCGCAAAGGCGATGACCTGTATGTGACGGTTCTGGGCAAACCGAAGGCCCAGACGGTGACGATTCCGGATGTTCCCGCGAAGCAGGGAGTGGCGATTACGCAGCTTGGCGATACAAACGAACTTGGGGCGAAGGTGCAGGCGGAGAACACGCGAATCGTATTGCGAGCGTCGTTGAAGGGCGATTATGCGTACTCGTTCAGACTGGCGGGTTACCTGCGCTAATCCTGCCCGCGCAAAGACTGGAGGATGGTGTGTTCCAGGAGGCTGCAGGCCCGGGGAATGGCATCGAGGACCGGCTCGCTGAACTCCTCGCCGAGTTCTATTGAGCCGGCGCCGACGGTCAGCAGAAGGGCGTTGCGGGGCAGGGAATCGTAGAGTTCGCGGGCCAGGGTGAGGAGTTCAGGCGCGCCCAGGTGGTGGGTGGCGAGTCCTGGCGTGGGGGCAGATGGCTGGATTTCGATGATCGCTACCAATCCCGGAGCGGACTCAGCCGAACAGTCGATGAAGAGGACGGACTCGGAGTGAGCGATTTCTTCGGCAAGCTCGGGAGTCCATTGCTGACGGGCGAGGACGCGCAGGCCGGCTTCTGAACGGAACCTATCTTCAGCCCACTCAGCGAGCCACGGCCCGATGCCGTCATCCGAGCGCAGCGTGTTGCCGCAGGCGAGGATGAGGCAGCGGGGCATGGTTAGGGCCATTGAGTCACTCTGGCTACTGCAGTGAATCCCACCCTAGCCGCAAGAACAAAGACGCGGCGAGGGTGGGGTACCCAGTAATGTTTTCGTCGCTAGCGAATGACCTGGTCGAGGACTTCGCCATCGGGCGAAAGGAGCGAGAGAACCAGCGGCATTTGTCCAAAGGCGTGCGAGGAACAACTGAGACACGGATCGAAGGCGCGAATCACGGCTTCAACGCGGTTGAGAACGCCCTCGGTGAACTTGCCGTCTTTCACATAGTGCCTGGCGGCCTGCAAGACGCCATTGTTCATGGCGTTGTTGTTCTGTCCGGTGGCGATGACGAGGTTGGCCCAGGTGATGAGGCCGTTCTCGTCGACTTTGTAATTGTGCATCAGCGTGCCGCGCGGGGCTTCGGCCTGGCCCGCGCCCTCAAGCCGGTTGACGCCGGCAATGGCGCGCACATGCTTGTCGAGGATGAGCGGGTCGGAGAGGATCTGCTCGATCTTCTCGATGCCGTAGAGGATCTCGACGAGACGGGCGTGATGGTAGTAGAACGAGCTCTCGACGGGACCCTGGGCCAGTTGCTTGAACTCCGCCAGTTCGTCCTCCGCCTTGGGAGTGCCCATGGACTTGACGATGTTGAGCCGCGCCAGCGGGCCGACGCGATAGCTGCCCTGGGGATAGCCGAGCGGCTTGTAGTAGGCGAACTTGGTGTAGCTGTAGTTTTCGACCGCCTCGCCGATCGACTCACTGAATTTGCCGGCGGTGATGCCGTCGTCCAGAATGTTGCCCTGAGCGTCGATCATGCGCAGCGCGCCGTCGGTGAACTCGATGGACTCGTCTTCGTTGATCAGGCTCATGTAAAGCGAGGGGAAGTTGGCGAAGACCTCGATCTCCGGCTTGAAGGTCGAGGCGATCTGCTTGTATGCGGCCAGCGCCAGGCCGATGTTGGCGTAGGCCTCGGGCAGCATGGCCAGAATCTCATCGCGCTTGGCGGCGGCGAGCGGCTCGGTAACGCCACCGGGCACCACCCAGCCGGGATGGATGCGCTTGTTGGCGAGCAATTCAATGATGTGCTGCCCGAAGCGGCGCAGAGCCACGCCGGCGCGGCCTAGTTCGGGCTTGGCGGCCACAACTCCAAAGACGTTGCGGGCCGCGGGGTCGGACTCCATGCCCAGCAAAAGGTCGGGGGAGGCGAGATAGAAGAAGCTCAGCGCGTGGGACTGCACCATCTGGGCCAGATTCAATATCCGCCGCAATTGCGCGGCGGTATGCGGAATGCGGACCGACATGATGGCTTCGCAGGCCTTGGCGGAGGCGATCAGGTGCGAGACGGGGCAGATGCCGCAGATGCGGGCCATCAGGCTGGGCATCTCGTAGAAGGGACGGCCTTGCGAGAACCGTTCAAAGCCGCGCACCTGCGTGACGTGGAAGTGCGCGTCCTCGACTTCACCCTGGCCGTTGAGTTGGATGGTGATCTTGCCGTGGCCTTCGAGGCGGGTTACGGGATCGATGGTGATGGTCTGGCTCATGGCTCAGGCTCCAAAACGGGTGAGGGCCGGAATATCCAGCGGTGCACCGGTTAGCAACGCGGTCAGCGCGATGTGGAAGGTGTCGGCCGAGGGTGGGCAGCCGGGGAGAAATACGTCCACCTTGACGAACTCGTGGATGGGACGCACAACCTGGAGCAGCTTGGGCACCACGACGCAGGGGATCTGCGGCTGCGCCGAGGCGTTCTCGATGTAGGCGCGGTCGAGAATGGCTTCCGGGCCCATGGGATTGCGCATGGAGGGAACATTGCCCGTTATGGCGCAGTCGCCCATGGCAATGAGGAGTTTGGAGTGGGCGCGAATCTTGCGGATCTTCTTTTCGTCGTCCACCGAGGCGACTGCTCCTTCGACCAGAGCGATGTCCACCTTGTCGGGGAACTCCTTGGTGTCCACGATAGGGCTGTAGACCACATCGACAAGCTCGGCCAACTCGATGAGCCGTTCGTCCATGTCGAGGAACGACATGTGACAGCCGGAACATCCGTCCAGCCAGACTGTTGCCAGTTTCAGTTTGCTCATTGCGCTTCCCTCATCAGGTTCAGGTAAGGCAGAAAATCGGGATACTTGGGATGATCGGAGCCGATCTTACTCTTGTCGAAGAGGGCTCCGGTGGGGCACACCTGCACGCATTTGCCGCAGCGTGTGCAACTGGAGGTTCCCCAATCCTCGTGCAGATCGGAGATGATGATGGAGTTGATGCCACGGCCCATTACATCCCACACATGCACGCCCTCGATCTCCGCGCAGGCCCGCACGCAGCGGGTGCACAGGATGCAGCGGCTGTGGTCGATGGTAAACCGCTCGTTCGAGGCATCCACGGTCAGCTCGGGGTTGCGATAGGGCAGGCGAACATGGGTCAAGCCCTGCTCCTGTCCAAGCGCCTGCAATTCGCAATGGCCGTTGGCCACGCATACCGAGCAGATATGGTTGCGCTCGGCGAAGAGCAGCTCGAGGATGGTGCGGCGGTGCTTCTGGAGCCTCTCCGTGTTGGTGCTCACCTCCATGCTTTCAAAAACGGTGGCCAAACAGGCGGGAAGGAGCTTGTTGCTGCCTTTGATCTCCACCAGGCACATGCGGCAGGCACCCACATCGCTCAACCCTTCCAAGTGACAGAGGGTGGGGATGTAGATATTGTTCTCCTGCGCCACTTCCAGGATGGTCTGTCCCCTGCGGGCGCTCAATTCTCGCCCGTCGATCACCAGCGTTTTGACTTCCACGGCGTCACTCATGCCTGCACCTCCACGGGAGCTTCAAGGTTGCATACGCCGGCCGGGCAGCGCTTGTGCACGATGTGCTCGATGTATTCGTTTCTGAAGTACTTGAGCGTACTTAGAACCGGGTTCGGCGCCGTCTGGCCCAACCCGCACAGGCTGGCCTCCTTGACCGTGGAGCACAGACCCTCAAGCAACTCCAGGTCCTCCATCGTCCCGGAGCCGTTGCAGATGCGCGTCAGCAGCGTGTACATCTGCGCCGTGCCCGCACGGCAAGGAATGCACTTGCCGCAGGATTCGGTCATGCAGAACTCGATGAAGAAGCGCGCCACGTTGACNNCATGCCGCCCGAGCCCATGATCGAGCCGGCTGCCATGAGGGCATCGTAGCTGACCCCGAGGCCCAGCATGTTGGCGGGAATGCAGCCGCCCGAAGGTCCGCCGGTTTGCACTGCCTTGAAGGTGTGACCTTCCGGCACGCCGCCACCGATATTCTCGATGATCTGGTACAGCTTGATGCCCAGGGGAACCTCCACCAGGCCGGTGTGGGTGATCTTGCCGGTGAGCGCGAAGACTTTGGTGCCTTTGCTCCTCTCCGAGCCCATGTGGGCAAACCACTTGCTCTCCTTGCGGAAGATGGGCGCGATATTGGCGAAGGTCTCCACGTTGTTGATGAGCGTGGGCTTGCCCCAAAGACCGCTCACTGCGGGATACGGCGGTCGCGGTTTGGGGTTGCCGCGCCTGCCCTCGATGGAGGCGATCAAAGCCGTTTCCTCGCCGCAGACAAAGGCTCCGGCACCCAGGCGGATCTCCACGTCGAAGCTGAAGGGCGTATTACCGATGTTGTTGCCCAGCAGCCCGCGGCGCCGTGCCTCGCGCAGAGCGGTCGTCAGCCGGCTCACTGCTGTCGGATACTCGGCGCGCACATAGATAAAACCCTTGCTCGCGCCCACCGCATAAGCTGCGATGGCCATGCCCTCGATGACGCGATGCGGGTCGCCTTCCATCACGCTGCGATCCATGAACGCGCCGGGGTCGCCCTCGTCCCCGTTGCAGACCACATATTTCAGATCGCCGGACGCCTTGGCCACCATGCTCCACTTCAGCCCGGTGGGATAACCTCCGCCTCCGCGCCCCCTGAGGCCGCTTTCGGCGATGCGGTGAATCACGCCGTTGGGCATCATTTCGGTCAGCACCGTCAACAGCGCCTGGTAACCGTCGCGGGCGATGTAGTCGTCGATCTTCTCCGGATCGATGTGGCCGGCATTCTCCAGCACGATGCGCATCTGCAGGTCGAAGTGCTCGTTCAGATCGCATTGCAGGTCGGGTACCGGTTCGCCGCCCAGGCTGGACACAATGGCCTCGGCGTGGCCGGCATCCACATGGTGATAAAGGGTCTGTTGGGGATCGACTCGCACCAGCGGGCCGGAGGAGCACGGCCCCATGCAGCCGGTTTTCCGGAGGAGCACTTTCTTGCCGCTGGCCGCGATCGCCGTGCTGAGCGCGTCCTTCAACTGGTCCGCGTGCTGGCTCAGGCACGCCAGGTCCATGCAGACGTTCACTTCAAAATCGAATTTCTCGTTCTCCTGGGAGACGCTTTTCGCTATTTGTTCGAGCTCTTCGATCGTCATTCCACCGCCCACCTTTCCAGTCGCTCGAGCATCTGCTCAGCGGACATCTCGCCCGCGACTTCGCCGTCGAACAGCGCTACCGGCGCGCGGCTGCAAGCGCCCACGCAGCGGGCCGTCATCAGGCTGATGTTTCCGTCCTTTGTGGTTTGCCCCTGAGGAATGCCCAGGCGTTTTGCGGCCGCTGCCACCAGCTTGTCGGAGCCCTTGATATAGCAGGCTGTGCCGAGGCAGACGGTCATGGTGTGCTTGCCCGGCGGCTTGAGGCTGAAGTAGTGGTAGAAGGTCGCCACGCCATAAGCCTGGCTCAGCGGTATGCGCAGAGAGCGGGCCACGAAACGGATCGAATCGTCGTCCAGGTAGCCGAACGAAGACTGTACGGTGTGCAGCGTCTCAATCAACGCGTAACGGGCAAAGCCACTCTTGCGCATGGTGCCGTTCACGATCTTCCATCGTTTGTCGTCGCTTGGCAGCGGCGGGGGTGTGAAAGCTGGCACAGTTCCCTCCCGGATGCAGACGGTCAGGATGCAAAGCGATGGTGCTTCCGCGCCCTGCTCCTTGTCTATGCTAGTTGTACGTGCGGGGGCCTTTTTTCCACCGTGATAGGGGTCACTTGGGGTGGGATATCTTCCCATTTTATGAAATGCAGTTCCACATTTCCGGGATGGGAAGGCGGGCGTCGCGCCCGCAGCGATTGTTTTGAGGGAGATAGACGTTGCCGACCCAGCGGCGGTTCTTGCGGCCGGCAGAGCGAGCGGCGCCTGACCTGGACCCGGAACAGACCGGCTCACGGGGATGGACGAAGCTGGATCTGGTAGTCCCGGTAGTCGATGGTTACGACTGTCTGGCCAAACAGAAAGCTGTTTGACGTGGCTCTGGCTTGGGTGGCCATCGAAAAGCCGCTCATGTTTACGTACTGGCGCATCATCTGGGTAGGTCCGGTAAAGAGGGAAGGGCTCTTGGATGCCGTTCCCTGGATCTGAACGATCGAATCATCCTTCACGTCCACCCACAGGGTTCCCTCAACGAGATTGGGAGCCTTCCGTCTGGGCGTCAAGGCCAGAAGAAAGCAGTCCCGTCCATCCAGCCGCTGGGTCCCACCGGGCTTCAACTTCATCTGATAATTTGCGGAAGTGAACCACGATCCCTCGCGGTTGCCGGGCAGGTTGATGCGCTTTTCATTGTCCAGGATCGCGCCCAAGACCATGCTTCGTATGATCTCCGAGCCGGATTGCGAGAGGATGGTGTAACTCTTGCCTGTTTCCTGGCGGTAGACGGTTTTCACTGTCATCTCAGCGACAGGGTGGTTTTCGTCGGCGTTCCGGAAAACGGCATAGTGCTCGGTAACGGTATATCCCGCAACGGTATCAACCCTTGCCTTGACCGCCGCGTCAACGCCCCGAATGACCGAGGCTTCGTCGGGCTGCCGGGCCTGCAACGCGGCGATGGGGAGGCAGGCAAGGAGGGAAGCGGTCAGGATCGCCAACCGTTGGCGCGGGAAACCGGCAACGCCGAGGATGCCCATAGATCAAAGTCTAAACCGGTCAGGCTGTGTTGCCGGGAGAAGAGACTTCAAGCAGTGAAGCTTCCTGAATCTCCGCGCGCTCCTGGCGCTGCCACCCAGAGTTTCTTCAGAACCTGCCGAATAACCGATTTCGAGGAAGGCAGATTGGGGTTCTTGGTCTCCCACCCATTCGGTCGCCGCGGCGACAACGCGAAAGGATGGGGCACGGAGCGTTTGTGACGGGTTGAAAGTCGACAAATTCCGGTTTCTAGACAGGTTCTCAGGCCGGCCGCGCGCTTCACGAGAAAACAGCGTCTCGAAAGTCCATTGTCATTCTTACGGTCTGCCGGATCCGGACGGGCTACCTGTCGGTGCACGAGTAGCAAGGGTCGATGGAGGCCTGGATCAAGGGCGTGTCCGCAAGCCGGGCTCCCCTCACCATCCAGCGGACGGCCGGCATATTGGTGAAAGTAGGCGTGCGCACATGCACCCTGCTGGGGTTCCGGGAACCCTCTCTCCAGGAGACGCTGTACATGACTTCACCGCGCGGCGCCTCGACGCGGCTGGTGGCCGTTCCGGTGGTGAAGACGATCTTTTCGTCCCCAGTGCTCAGCTCGCCGGGCGGCATTTTGGTGAGCGCCTGGCGCAGAATGCGGCAGCTCTCGATAATCTCCAGGGCGCGGACCAACAGGCGGGCTTTCACGTCGCCGGACTGCTGGACCGGCACATCGAACTCCATCTCCGCGTAGGCGGCGTAGGGCGCGGCGCGGCGAAGATCCTGGGGCAGCCCGGAGGCTCGTGCCGTGGGCCCGACAACGCCGCAGGAGATTGCTTTCTCGCGGGTGAGGACGCCGATGCCGGCACAACGCGACGTGGCCGTGGTGCTGGTGGTGAAGATGGGAATGACGGTGCGGACCATCTCGCGCTCGAGTTGCTCGACCATGGCCAGCACGGCGAGCGGATCGTCGATGTCGCGATTGACCCCGCCGATGCGGTTCATCGAGTAGTTGACGCGGTTGCCGGAGATGGCCTGGAGCACGTCCATGACCTTCTCGCGCAGCTCGAAGCAGGTCATGAACATGGTTTTGAAGCCCATGAGCTTGGCCGCGATGCCTGCCCAGAGCACATGGGAGTGCAGGCGCTCCAGTTCCGCCACAACGACGCGAATATATTGCGCGCGCGGAGGCGGATTGAGGCCGGTCAACTGCTCCATTGCCTGGCACAGGGTGAGGGTGTGGATGTTGGAGCAGATGCCGCAGACCCGCTCCATCAGCGCGATCACCTGGATATAATTGCGGGTTTCGGCCAGGTGCTCGATGCCGCGGAAATTGAACCCGATATGCAGGTTGGCGTCGATGACGGTCTCGCCTTCGCAGATCATATCCAGCTTGTAAGGCTCTTCAAGCGCCGGATGGTATGGGCCCATGGGGATCTTGTAGCTCATTTTTTCTCCTCGCGCAGATTCACTCCCGGCTTGTCTCCCTGGCGGAGAAGCAGCGGTTCGTACTCGCGTCCCAGGAAGTCGATGGCGAAGCCTTCATGGATTTCGCGCTCGATCCAGTCCACGGCCTCGCAGAGGTCGTAGATGCTGTCAATGGAGTTGCCGGCAAGCAGAAAGGGAAAGCCCAGCAACTGGCCGTCGAGGTCCCAATGGTACTCCAGGCGAAAGCCCTCGTCCTTGGGAAGCTGATACGCGGTAATGGTGATAAAGCGGGCATGGAGGGCGTTCATCGCCTGGGCCAGTTCGCGCACGGTCATGGCGCCGGGCGTGAGCCAATGGACGCCGCCCTTCTCGACCCAGGGTTCCGTGCTCCCCAACTGTTCCGGAATGCTCTCAAGCAGGTTCATTGCGCGCCTCCTGTGCGGGGATTGACGTTGGCGCGGCGGCGGCCGGCGGGGCTGCCGAGGCGGGTTTGGGCGCAGGCTTGCGGGCAACGGTGTAGGAGTTTTTCAAGGCGCCGATGGTCAGATACACGGGCGGGCATTGAGAGTCCTGGCTCAGCGCATGGGTCTTGCAGCCTTCCACGCAGCGCCCGCAGAAGGTGCATTGGCCGGGATCGTAGCTCCACGTGAACTCGCCTTTGGCGGCCTTGAACTCGATGGCGCGCGCGGTGCAGCGAAACCTGCAGATCGCGCATCCGGTGCAGAGCGCGGGATCGAATCGCACCAGACCGCGGTAGCCCTTGGTCACCTTGGGGCGCGCGGGGAAGAGCAAAGTCCGGGAGCCGCCCCACAGATTCCTCCACAGCATGGTGAGAATGTTCATGATTTAAACCTCATGAAGAGCGCGGAGGAAATGGCCAGGACCGCGAAGATAAGGGTGCATTGCCAGTAAAAGCGCACCGTGGTATCGATCTGCAAACGCGCTGTGGCGGCCGCGGTTACCGACAAGAGCAGCACAACCACAAAAGAGAGCGCGACGAAGACCATGGCGGCGAGCCACCAGGCGGCGAGATGGGGAGCGGCCAGAGTGGCCACCAGGCCGGTGGCCGCAACCCACTCGAGGCCATGGGACAGCTCCCACATGGCCAGTTCGGGGCCGGCATACTCGGTCATGGGTCCGGAGTAGATTTCCTGCTCAGCGTTGGGCAGAGAGAAGGGATTGATGTGCAGCTTGGCAGGCAGGCATACCAGGATCGCCAGCACGCCAAGCCAATACAAGGACGAGGGCCGGTCCGCCGCCGCGGACGCCAGGGCTTCGAGGCGGAAGGTGTGCTGCGAGGCGGCGATGGAGACGATGGCCAGAAGAAAGACCACGTTGTAGGAGACGCTCAAGGCGGCTTCGCGCGCCGAGCCGATTTCACCGAAGATGGAGCGCGAGGAGAAACCCGCGGCGATGACGCACATGGAGGGGAGTTCCAGCAGCGCAAGGAGCAGGATCAGGTCGCCCTCGAAGCCGCCGGAGGAGGGCAGCACGGGCAGCAGCCCAACCGCGCCCGCGGCCGCAGAGACGGCGAGCAGCGGCCACATCATCATCAGCAGGCCGCCCACTCCGTTGCGAGGAGGGGTGCTCTTGCCCAGCAGCTTGATGAAATCGTAGAAGGGCTGCATGAAGGGCGGACCGATGCGCCCCTGCATCAAGGCAACCGTCTTGCGTTCCACCCAGAGAAAGAACCACGCGGCAGGCACGGCGAACAGAAGTCCGGGAAAGATGAGCAGGCGCGCCAGGGCGGTGGTCAGGTTCATGGCTGCACCTCGCTGACCGCGTGTTGGGTTGCGTCCGCGCACGCGCAGGCCGACTCGCCGATGGGCACCATTACAGACTCGACGGGCAACTGATTGCCTCTCTCGGCCAGAATCTCAGCGGCCTTGGCTACGCCCTGGATAATGGCGTCGGGTCGGGGCGGACAGCCGGGAACAAAGACATCGACGGGGATATGACGATTGAGCGGCCCATCGAGGGTCCGGCTATCGATGAAGACATTGGTCGTGGCCGGACAAGAGCCGATGGCCACCACGGCCTTGGGCCCACAGACCTGGCCATAGACGGTCTTGATGGCCTCAACGGAATTGTGGGTTACAGGGCCGGTGATGCACAGAATGTCGGCGTGGCGCGGGCTGCCTTCAAGACGCACTCCCAACTGCTCGGCGTCGTAACGGGGGGTGAGCGAGGCCACCAGTTCGATGTCGCAACCGTTGCAACTGCCGGAGTTCATATGGAAGAGCCAGGGGCTGCGGCGGCGGCAGTAGCACATCAATCGATTCCAGAGGTTCATGGTCTCCCCCAATGGAGCATTTCGAGTGCGTCCGGCCATACCCCGGCAGCCAGCAGCAACACCACCAGCCCCACGACCACGGCCTGCAAGACAAGCGGCTCTTTTATTAGATGCGGTGGGCTTGGCATGGGCGCATCCGGTTGGCGCGCCGGGCCCCACCATACGCGCGTCAAAGCCAATGCATACGCGATCAGCGCGAATACGGAAGAGAGGATAAAGACCGCCAGGAGAAGAGGGTTGATCCGGAACGCGGTCTCATAGAGCCTCCAGCGCCCGATGTAGCCGAGTGTCGGCGGTATGCCCACCATGGCCAGCATCCCGAACAGGAAACCAAAGGCGCTGACCGGGTAGCGGCCGATGAGGCCCATCTGCTCACCGTCCAATGCGCCGTCGGCCTCAGGACCGCTGAGGCAAGCGAAGAGGAGAGCCTTGGCCAGGGCGTGGGTGGAGGCGGCAATCATCGCGCCCTTGATTCCGAGAACGCTCAAGGAGGCGAGTCCGAGCAGAAGGAAGCCGATGTCCTCGACGGTGGAGAGAACCAGCAGGCGCTTGAGGCTGCGCTGCGTAAGCATGAGAAGAGCGGCAATCAACGAGGTGGCGGCGGCCACTCCCAGCCAAAGTCCCTGGGGAGTGAGAGAAGCCGGAGAAGCTTGTGCGACGACGTAGAGTTCGCCGAAGGCAGCCATATCGACGACCGCGATGATCAGACCGAGAACCACGGCCGGCAGCTCGTCGGCCAAACTGAGCAGCCAGAAAAAGAGCGGAACCGCGGCCAGCTTGACACAAACGCTGGTGATGAGCAGCGCCCGCGCCCAATCCGGCTGTCCACGCTCCGTCAGCAGGTCGCTGGCAACAAGAGACAAGGCAGAGATAGCCACGACTGCGAGGTAGGCCAGCTTTGCCGGGCGGGTGCGTGCGCATTGCCAGACCAGCGGGATGGTGAGCAGAGCGCCCAGCTCCAAAAGCCCGCGACGAAGCCACGGATCGGCAACCACCAGACCTGCAACGACGGCCACGCTGGTGAGAATCATTAGCGGCGCCAGGCGGCGGCTCATCTCTTGCGCGAGAGCGGCCAGGATCAATGCGCCCGCGGCCACGGCGCAGGCCGCAACCAGCAGCGCGGGCATACGGGGCGAGGCAAGAGTCTCGACGCCTGCAATGCTGGGGGCAAGCCAGCGAACGCCGGCCAGCAGCGCTGCCGCCAAAACGACGATCAGGACCGTGGCGCGGCGCTCCATCCAGGAGACCGCGACGCCCAACACGCGCGAAGCAGCCTGCAATCCGTCCCAGACGCCCAGATAGACCCGATCGACGTTGGTCCAGCGGAAGAATTCCTTCCAGTTCTGCAGGAATATATCGGAAAAGTCGCCGGCGGTGAGCCTTCCCTGGTCCGATAGGGGTTCTCCGCCGGTGAAGACTCCGCCTCCGGCACCGGCCAGCGCCGGGCCCCCGACAACCTGCGCCGGACGCGCGACGTAGGCGATGGCATAGATCAGGCCGCCCAGAATGATAGAGACCACAGCCAACACCAGACCGCCGGTGGTGGAGAAGGTCCCGGCGTCGGAGGATAGCCCAAACCACGTAACCTGGACCGCCTTGAGTTGAAGCGCGCCCAGAATCGGATTGAGAAGGTAGTTGACGGCCACCTGCGGCGCGACGCCCAGAACGATGCTGCCCGCGGCCAGGAATCCCATGCCCCAGACCATGGTGGGCGGGGACTCGTGGGCGTCTTTGGTGGCCTCAGTCAATGGCCCGAGGAACACCGCGCTGGTGGCCTTGGCGCACAGGAAGACCGTGCCCAGGCTTACGGCCCAGGCAACCATGGCGGGAACGGCCCACCCGGCCTGCAGGGCTGCTGCGTAGAGCATCCACTTGCTGGCGAAGCCGCTCATCAGCGGGATGCCCATCATGCTGCCGGCGCCGATGAGCCAGGAGAGCGTGGTGCGGGGCATGCGCTGCGCAAGGCCGCCGAGCTGATTCATGTCGCGGGTACCGGCGGCGTGCTGCACCGAGCCGGCGGTCAGGAACAGGCCGCCCTTGAAGAATCCGTGATTGAGGCAATGGAGCAGGCCCGCGGCAATGGCCAGCGGCGTGCCGATGCCCAGACCCATCATCATGTAGCCGATCTGGCTCACAGTGGAAAAGGCCAGCATGCGCTTCAGATCGGTCTGCACCATGGCGTACATCACGCCCACAGCCATGGTAACGGTGCCGATCCAGACAAGTGTTCCACCCCAGGCTGCCGGCCACGCGCCAAAGCTGTGCATGCGCGCGGCGAGATAGACGCCGGCCGTCACATAACAGGCCGCGTGCAGCAGGGCGCTCACCGGGGTGGGCGCCGCCATGGCCTCGGGAATCCAGGTGTGCAGAGGCACCTGCACGGACTTGGCCACCAGCGCGACCAACATGAGCAGAAAGACTCCGCTGGTGAAGCTGTGCGCCACGGCCGGGTCGGTCCACAGAGCGCTTCCGGTGCGGGTGAAGATGATGAGGATGGCCGCCAGCAGGCCGTAACCTGCAATGTGGGTCATCAGCAGCACTTTGCGGGCGCCGGCCACGGCTTCGGGGTTGTTATACCAGAGACCCACCAGGCTGAACGAGCACAGCCCTGCCACCTCCCAGCACAGGTAGAAGAAGAACAAATTGGCGCTCGAGACCAGTCCAATGAAGCCGCCGATGAAGAGCAGCATCAAGATGTAAAAGCGGGTCGCAGACTTGTCGTGCGCCATGTATCCGATGGAATAGAGGAGGACGAAGGCGCCCAGCCCTGAGCCCATCAGGGCGAACAGGACACTGAGCGCATCCACGTGGAAAACCAGGGCGAGCGGCCCATCCCACGGGAGCAGATTCAGATCGATTGCCTGGCCTGCGCGAACCAGCGGCAAAATGCCGGCAAAGGCGAGCACGGCCGGCAGACAGGTGAGAAAGGCCAGAATCCCTTTCGTCCGGGCGGAACAGAGCCGCGCAACGAGGATTTGCAGCACTGCGCCCAACAGAAGCGAGCATGGAGCTATCAGAATGAGGGTCGCAGCTGTCATGCTTAAAATCCTAGTGCGCGAGGTGCCTCGGGGATGTGATGCGCTTCACATTGAAGACCATCATGCCGCAATACGGGACGCCGATCCGCGCTGTTCTCCGGGGAGCAATACGTTGAGTACGGTGGAGTTAACGTCTTTCGTTGACTTGTCTTGACGATGGAAGCGGCGGAGGGGTTTGTTCCGGCCGTCGAAGACTCCGCGCCGGTTCAGATTACCTTCGTTCATTGGGTTTGCCGTTCCATCCATGAGGGCCTGTGCATGGACGGAGACGTTGAGGCGAATGGGGTGAATGGGAGATGATGCGCTATGCTTGCCTGCGGTGTGAGGCCTCTTCTTGACTGACGAGATCCATGCAATCGAAGGACCGCTCGATGATCCGCCTATCAGGCGCGGGGTGCTGGTGTGCGGGGTGGTGCAGGGGGTGGGTTTCAGGCCGTTTGTCTACCGCTTGGCGCTGGAGGAGGGGCTGGCGGGGTCTATCGGGAACGATACGGATGGGGTGACGATCGAGGTTGAGGGGCCGCGCGGACGAGTGGATGCATTTTTGGAGCGATTGCGCGCGGAGACGCCGCCTTTGGCGCGGATCGACTCGGTTGCGGTGCGGGAAGCGGCGGCGACCGGGGCAGTGGGGTTCCGGATTGTTGCCAGCGAGGTTTTGGGGAGGGTGAGCACGGGGATTCCGGCGGATGCGGCGACCTGCGCGGATTGTTTGCGGGAGTTGCTGGACCCCGAGGACCGGCGGTACCGGTATCCGTTTTTGAACTGCTCCAACTGTGGACCGCGCTTCACCATCACGCGGCGAATCCCTTACGACCGGCCACAGACCTCGATGGCGCGATTCAGGATGTGCGCGGCTTGCCAGGCGGAATACGACGATCCGGGGAACAGGCGGTTCCACGCGCAGCCGAATGCGTGCTGGGAGTGCGGGCCGCGGGTTTGGCTGGTGAGGGCGGATGGGGAGCCGATTGCGGAGGATGATGCCGTGACCGCGACGATCGACCGGTTGATGGCGGGCGAGATTGTGGCCATCAAGGGGATCGGCGGATTTCACTTGAGCGTGGATGCGACCAATGAGGCGGCGGTGATGCGGCTGCGGGAACGCAAGCGCCGGTATGGGAAGCCGCTGGCGGTGATGGTGAAGGATGTGGAAGCGGCGCGGAGGGCGTGCGCGTTGACGGCGGAGGATGAGGCGCTGCTCACGACCGTGGCGCGGCCGATTGTGCTGGCGCGGAGGAGAGACGGTTGCGGGATTGCGGAGGGGGTTGCGCCGGGGATTCCGTGGCTGGGAGTGTTTCTGCCCTATGCGCCGCTGCAGCATCTCTTGTTTGCGGATGCGCGAGTAATGGCGCTGGTGATGACCTCGGCGAATCTGAGCGAGGAGCCGATTGCGATCGACAACGACGAGGCGCGGGCGCGGCTGGGCGGGATTGCGGATGCGTTCCTGATGCACGATCGGGAGATCTTGCAGCGGTGCGACGATTCGGTGGCGGCGGTGGTGGATGGGGCGCCGCAGTTGATCCGGCGGGCGCGGGGTTTTGTGCCGCTGCGGGTGGAGTTGCCTCTCGATGCGCCTCCGCTGCTGGCGGTGGGCGGACACTTGAAGAATGTGTTTGCGCTGGCGCGGGGGCGGTTTGCTTACCAGAGCCAGCATTTGGGGGATCTGGAGAATCTGACCGGGCTGGAGTTCTTTCGCGAGTCGTTGGAGCACCTGATGCGGACGTTCGAGATTGAGCCGGAGACGGTGGTGCACGATTTGCATCCGGGGTACCTGTCGACGGCGTGGGCCAAGGAGTGGGCGCGGGAGCGCGGGTTGGGACTGATCGGGGTGCAGCATCATCTTGCGCATGTGGCGGGGTGCATGGCGGAGCATGGGCTGGAGGGGCAGGTGATCGGGCTGTCGCTGGATGGGACCGGGTATGGGACGGATGGGCGGATTTGGGGCGGGGAAGTGCTGGTGAGCCGGATAGATGGGTTTGAGCGGTTTGCGCACCTCGAATATGTGTCGATGCCGGGAGGTGAGGCGGCGATCCGCGAGCCATGGCGTATGGCGCTGGGACATTTGAGTGCGGCGGGGTTTGATGTTTCGTCGGATTCGGTGCTTGACCTTGTGGCGGCTAAGGAACAAGAGGCGCGGGTGCTCCTGCGGATGATGGAGCGGGGAGTGAATTCGCCGTTGACCTCGAGCTGCGGAAGGCTGTTCGATGCGGCGGCGGCGGTGGTTCTGGGGCGGCGCGTGGTGGATTATGAGGCGCAGGCGGCGATCGAATTGGAAGGTCTTGCGATAGACGAGGCCGATGAGCCGGGATATGAGATGGAGTTAGCAGGCGGGGATCGGGCAACGCGCGAGCCGGTGAGGATTGGCGCGGGACCGCTGTGGCTAGAGCTGTTGAAGGATTTGCGGGCTGGGATCAGCAAGGAGCGCATTGCGGGGCGGTTTCATGCGGGGGTGGCCGCGGGATTTGTGCGGGCGGCGGTGCTGGCGCGGGCGGCTACGGGTGTAAGACAAGTGGCGCTAAGCGGCGGGTGCATGCATAACCGGCGGCTGGCGCGGTTGCTGCGGGCGGGGCTGGAGGCGGAGGGATTCGAGGTGTTTCAGCACGCCCAGGTCAGCCCTGGGGATGGGGGGTTGAGTTATGGGCAGGCGGTGGTGGGGGCGGCGATGCTGACGAATGATAGTTAGTTGAGTTGAGCGGAGTGCAGGTGTTTTGTAAAAGACGAGAAAAGACACTAAAAGGCTGTAGTTATGGATATCCCACCTTAGCCGCAAAAACAAAGACGCGGCGAAGGTGGGGCACCCAGAGGGTTCCAGAGGGCCTACGGTGGGGCGCCCCGTGTGTTGCAGACTAAGAGGCAGTTAGCCGGAAAGGCGGACTAACTGCTGGGCTTCCTCACGCGGGCCGAGGATGGACATGCGGGGGATGCGGCCGCGGACCATGGCGACTTCGTCGCAACGGGACAGGCGCGGGCAGTTCTGGCAGTCTTTGAAGATTTTGTCGGGCAGGTCGGACTTGTCTTCGACGGTGCGGAAGCCGTACTTGAAGAAAAAGTCGGGGATGCGCGTGAAGAGGCAGACGGATTGGATGCCGTGTTCTTCGGCCTCCTCAATGAGCGCGCCGAGGATGCGGCCGCCGGCGCCCTGACCCTTGGCTTCAGGCTTGACCACGATGGAGCGCACCTCGGAAAGATGCGGACCATAGAGATGGAGCGCGCCGCAGCCGAGGAAGACGCCGCCATCGGACTCGGCGACGGTGAAGTCGCGAATGTTTTCGCAGATCTCGGCGAAGGCGCGCCTTAGCAGCGTACCGTCGGCGGAGAGCGAGTTCACCAGGTCGTAGACGTTGGAGGCATCCGGGAGGAGGGCCTTACGCACCAGCATGGACGGCCTCCTGAGTGAGCGCGGCGATGCGCTCGGAAGCGGCGGCGAGAGCCTGATGCACGCGCTCGCGCGCGGTTCCTCCGATGACGTCGTGGCAGTCGAGCGTAGCGGCGAGAGTGACGGCCGGGGAAAAATCCTCAGCGAACTCGGGACCGAACGTGCGCAACTCATCGAGCGTGAGGCCGCCCAGTTCGACACCCTTTTCGATGGCGAAGCGCACGGCGTTGCCGATCTTTTCGTGCGCGGTGCGAAAGGGAACGCCCTTGTGGACAAGGTAAGTGGCCGCGGCCATGGCATTCAGGTAGCCGGACTGCGCCGCTTCGCTCATGCGGTCGCGGCGAAAGCGAAGCGCGCGCGTGAATTTCGGCAAAAGGCTCAACATGCCCTCGAGAGTGTCGGCAACAGCGAAGACCGGCTCCTGCGTCTCCTGCAAATCCTTATTGTAGGCGAGCGGGAGGCCCTTGAGCAGAGTGGCGATGGTAGTGGCTGCACCCAGCAGGCGCCCGACTTTGCCGCGAAGCAGTTCCGTGAGGTCCGGGTTTTTCTTTTGCGGCATGGCGCTCGATCCGGTGGAGAAAGACTCGGCCAGGTCAATGAAGCCGAACTCGGCAGTGGCGAACAACGTGATCTCTTCGGCAAAGCGGGAGATGTGAATGCCCAGGGTGGCCGCGGCCTGGGCGAACTCCAGGGCAAAGTCGCGGTCGCTGGTGGCGTCGATGCTGTTTGCCGTGGGCGCGGCGAAGCCGAGCTCGCGCGCGGCGATCAAGCGATCGAGACTGAGGGTAGCGCCCGCTACCGCGCCGGAACCCAGCGGGCATTCATTCAGGCGCACCGAACAATCGTGCAGGCGTCCGGCGTCGCGCAACAGCATTTCGACGTAAGCCAACAACCAGTGAGCGACCAGAACGGGCTCGGCGCGCTGCATGTGCGTATAACTGGGCATGACGGCATCGCCGGCGTTGCTTGCCTGCTCGACGAGCGCCTGCGCCCAGCTGGCGAGCGCCTCAATGGTTTGCGCGATATGCTGGCGTACGAAGAGGCGCAGGTCGGTGGCGATCTGCTCGTTGCGGCTGCGGCCGGTGTGCAACTTGAGCCCGAGGGAACCGACGCGGGCAACAAGGGCGAGTTCGACGAAGTGATGAATGTCTTCGGCGGTGGCGTGATCGCGCACCAGCGCCTGACCGGCCTCGGAAGCATGGCCGGCGGCGATTGAATCAAGCGCGCTGCGGATCTGAGCGCCTTCCTCTTTGGTGAGGATGTTGGCGGCAACAAGCGCGGAGGCATGCGCCTTGCTGGCGGCTAGTTCCTGAGGAAGAAGCCGCCAGTCAAAAACGATAGACCGCTGCCACTGTTCGAACTGCGCGTCAAGCGGCTCGCGGAAGCGGCCGGACCACATTTTTACGGATTGGTGTTCGTTGGACATTTATTCAGGCGTTCCTCACGCTATTCCTTTTCTTTGGCGCTGTTCAATTTGGGCATTTCGCTGCCTTTGCTGAGGGTGAGGAGGCCGGCAGCGGCGTAGGTCAGGAGCTTGTCGCGGGTGTCGGCGATGTCGAGATTGCGCATGGTGAGCTGGCCGATGCGGTC
>PLGM01000296.1 GCA_003139795.1 Acidobacteriaceae bacterium
ACTTGTGCAGAGTCTCCCTAAGGCACAAGCCCGGCAGTAGCATGACTTCATGACAGAGAAAGCTGAAAAGCGAGACGTAATCCTGCGCGGGATTCGCGTGCTGGATGGCGGGATGGCCTCGGAGCTTGAGTACCTGGGCGCCAACATCGATGGGCCGCTGTGGTCGGCGCATGTGCTGGAGGACGCGCCGGAAAGGGTGGTTGCCGTGCATCGCGCCTACATCGAGGCAGGGGCGCAGTGCATTCTGACGGCCAGCTACCAGGTTTCGCGGATGGGCTACGCGGAGTTTGGCCTGGCACCGGGGCGGGCCGACGCTGCCCTGCTTCGCGCTCTGGACCTGGCGCGGGCGACCGCCGCGGAATATCCCCAGCGACGGGCGGTGGTGGCCGCTTCGCTTGGTCCGTATGGCGCGGCGCTGCACAACGGGGCCGAATACCACGGAAACTACAGCTGCGGCTTCGACGAGTTGATCGAGTTTCACCGTGAGCGCATTCGCGTGTTGGCGGACGGCGGCGCCGATCTGCTCGCATTTGAAACGCTGCCGTCGCTCGAAGAGGCCGAGGCCATTGGCGAGGCGCTCATCCCCTGGCCGGAGCTGGCGGCGTGGTTCTGCTTCACTTGCAAGGATGAGCGGCGCGTAGCCCACGGCGAGCTGCTCAGCGCGTGCGCCGCCGCGGTTGCGCTCTTTCCGCATACGGTTGCCCTTGGCGTGAACTGCACCCAGCCCGCGCTGATGCCGGCGCTGATTGGCGAGTTGCGCCGGGCCACGGACAAGCCGGTTGTGGTCTATCCAAACTCCGGCGAAGGATGGGATGCCGCGGCCCGGTGCTGGACCGGCACAGGCGATGCGGCGAGTTTTGGAGCGCGGGCGGCAGAGTGGTTTTCGGCTGGAGCGCAGATTGTGGGGGGGTGCTGCCGCACCCGGCCCGCGCACATTCTAGAGGTAGCGCAGGCGGCGGCCAGGCTGCATTGAGCCGAAAAAAGAGCTACCGGCTGGTCAGCACCTGCTTGGCAATGGTGGCCAGTTGCATGTTCGACGTGCCCTCGTAGATTTTGCCTACCTTGGCGTCGCGATAGTATTTTTCCGCCGGGTAATCGCGCACAAAGCCGTTCCCGCCGAAGATTTCAACGCACTGGCTGGCCACGCGCTCGGCCACCTGCGATGTAAAGAGCTTGGTCATGGCCGCCTGGCGCACATACGGCTGGCCGGCATCCTTCAGCCGGGCGGCGTTGTAGACCATCAGCCGGGCCGCCTCGATCTCCGTGGCCATCTCGGCCAGGGTGAACCGCACTGCCTGGAACTCGGCGATAGGCTTGCCGAACTGGCGGCGTTCCCTGGCGTAGCGGGCCGCATGTCCCCAGGCGCCCTCGGCCAGGCCAAGCATCTGCGCGCCAATCCCGATGCGCCCCTCGTTCAGTGTTTCGATGGCGATCTTGTAGCCCTTGCCCGGCTCGCCCAGCAAGCTCTCTTGCGAAACCTCGCAGCCGTCAAAGATCAATTCGCAGGTACTGCTAGCGCGAATCCCCAGCTTGTCTTCCTTGCGACCCACGGTGAAGCCCGCAGTGCCCTTTTCCACCAGAAAAGCCGTGATGCCGCGATAGCCGGCGCCAGGATCGAGCGTGGCAAAAACGATAAACAGCCCGGCCTCGCGGGCGTTCGAGATCCACAGCTTGCGCCCGTTGAGGCGGAAGCCGCCCGCGACTGCCTCGGCGCGGGTCTGCAGGGCGAAGGCGTCGGAGCCGGAGCCGGCTTCACTGAGCGCATAGGCGCCTACCGTGTCCGTCGCCAGCCGTGGAAGCCAATGCCGTTGCTGCGCCTGGCTTCCCCAACGGCGCAGCACGCTGATCACCAGCGTGTTGTGCACATCCACCAGCACGGCCACCGCCGGGTCCACGGTGGAGATGGCCTCGATGGCCAGCACCGCGTCAAAAAAGCTGCCGCCCGCTCCCCCAAGCTCCTCGGGAACCTCAATGCCCATCAGGCCCAGGTCGAAGATCCGCTCGCCCAGGCCGTCGGCAAACTGCTGTTCGCTGTCCATGGCGCGAACCTGCGGGGCGATGACTTCCTCGGCAAACTGCCGCACCGTTGCGTAAAAGAGGCTCTCCTCTTCAGAGAGTTGCGTGAGAGGTGTGGGATTTACATGGGCCAACGGGGAAATGCCTCCGGCCTCGGAGTGTATCAAAACGGACTCAAGGCGGTCCGGGAAGAGAAGAGGTACACGTCAGAGATCATGCGCTGTCTCAGGACCGCGTTCCTCGCATGCGATCAGAGTCGCCGTCCATCCCGGTCCTAAACCAGCTCCAGCGCCGCAATTCCCTTGCGGGGCGGAATATAGCTGGTTGCGCGGCAGGCAATGGAGAGCTTTTCATGGCTCAACAGCTTGCGGATCTGGCCGCGGGCGTGGTCGGCCCAGGGGCCGCGATTGTCCAGCTTGACGTAGGACTGCCAGTGGCGGAGAGACTGGCGGCGCTGGCCTCTGCGCTCGTAGGCCAGGGCCAGGTTGTAGTGGGCGTCGGCGTAGCGGGGCGCGAGCGCAACGGCCTGGCGGTAAGCGGCGATGGACTCATCCAGCCGCTGCAGCTCGTCCAGCACATTGCCGAGATCGAAGTAGGCGAGCACATAGCCGGGGTCGGCCACGGTGGCGCGGCGGTAGAGTTCTTCGGCACGGTCATATTGGCGCAGGTGAAAGTTAATAGTACCCAGGTTGATATAGGCCGCCGCAAACTCCGGATCTAGTTCCAGTATCTCCTCATAGAGGGCAATGGCGCGCTCCTTTTCGCTTGCCTCCTCGGCCTGCACAGCGGCCAGAAAGCGGTCCTGCACGCCACGCGGGCTCACAGCACCTGGGCGACGGAGCGGAGACGGCTCGAAGATGGCCGACGACGGGTCCATCCGGCCCATCAGGTCAGGACGGTCCACGCGCTCGAAGTCGAAGAGCAACTGGCGGCGAATGGGATCGACCATAGCGCCACGGTGGCGGAAGGCGAGGCGCGTCCCGGTACGAACCAGGCATGCCTCAAGGAGCGGATTGGCCATGCCGGCCACGGCCTTCATGGCTACGATTGAGTGCCGGATGGAGGCCGCGGACACATCCTCCTCGCGCAAGGTGCGCAACGTCCGCAACTGCCCAAGATCCTGGAAGCTGTAGATCTGCTGCTGGGGAATGAGTCCGGCTCGCTCCCACCCCAGCAACTGGTGGGAACTGATTTGCAAGATGCGCAACACGTCCTGACGGCTATAGCTGGTCACCCTTGAGTGCTCCCACCGGTAGTACGGCACGGCCTTGGGACTTGAACTCGTGTTCTGAACTCGGTCCCTGAACTCGAATTCCCGGCTCAGGTCCTGAATCCACCTCTTGGAACAGTTACGGAGGAACCGCTCTTGCTGCGATTATGCCAAGAGTATGCGTGGATAATCAGACCGGAATTACCGCCGCAACAAAAAATAGGTGGATAACGAGTGCCTGACTTGGTTCACGGCAGGGCTGGGGCGCGATGAGGCTTGTGGAAAACCGAGGAGAAATGCATAAATGCATCTAATTCCTGAACGAAACCGGCGAGAACCGTGCGGAGGGGAGGGTCGGCAGCGGAGGAGGGAAATGGAGCCGACGGTCAGACTTGAACTGACGACCTGCTGATTACGAATCAGCTGCTCTACCAACTGAGCTACGTCGGCTTACTCAGTTGATTTTACCTTGATGCGTGCGCAGCGTAAAGACTGCGGCTATACTGCTCCTCATGCAAGGCAACCCGGCAGAGGATTGGCAAGCGCTCACGGAACACTACCGCGAGATGAGCGACGAAGAACTGCAGGAACTGGCAGCCGACTTCGTCAATCTGACCGAAACAGCGCAGCAGGTTCTGCGCAACGAGATGAAGATTCGCGCGCTGAATGAACCGCGAGCCGCGGCCGAAGTGCCAAAGGGTGCAGATCGCCCTGCGGCTCCGCGGTGGGATCGCCCCGACAATCCGAACCCTGGCGACATTCGATCAAACGCCACCGACGGGAACGAGGAAGACGATCTCTTGCATGAGTACACCTGGAAGACAGCGCTGTGCGAGTGTGACGACCGGGAAGAGGCGTCGCGGATTTGCGAGGTGTTGAAGCGGGCGGGAATCGAGAGCTGGGTCGAGCAACCGGGATCGCGTTATTCCTTCGGCATCAGCAATCCCCGAGTCCTGGTCGCGGCCGATCAGCTTGACGAGGCGCGCGCGATTGCCTCGGGACCGATTCCGCAGGAGATCATCGATCAATCCCGGATGGACGTGCCGGAATTCGAAGCGCCCAAATGTCCGAGCTGTGGGGCCGGAGACCCGGTGCTTGAGGGTGTTGACCCGTTCAATACGTGGGAATGCGAAGCATGCGGGAAGCAGTGGACTGAACCGGCAGCAGATGTGGATGGGAAACCGGAACAGGCCGAACGGTGAATCCTCAAAAACGGAAAGAGCCGCCCGGCAACAGGGCAGCTCTCTCCTCAGGGAGAATAGTTCCAACGGAGGCAAAACCATCAGAACTTTCTGGCTGCATAGTATGGGCGGTAGAAGGGAGTGTCAAGGAGAAATCTGAGAAGAAATAAACCCTTTTAGATCAATTATTTAGAAATCATTTATCGAGAAGCGTACGGCCCCGCTGTTCGACGCTTCTTCGCCTTTTTACACCCGCACATCCCCGTCATTTCAGGGTGTTTCATTGGGTTTGCGCCCTGTTTTCCACAGGTTTGAGGACCGCATTAACCCTTCGGATGCGCCTTGTCAACGGTCTCTGACGGTTCGACCCATTCTTCCCGCAAATCGAGGCGAATGAATTCGATGTCATAGACCGAGGAAACCGGTTTGCCGCGGGCGAAGCGGTAGAGGGCGCGGCCCCCGCCGAGGAAAAACCCGAGTAGGATGGCGGCGCTGGAGCCGATGATCACCAGTCCGACGATGCCCAACAGCAGCTTGCCGGTCTTGGCGACTTCGGACTCCATGGGTTGGGGGATCGAGGTGAGGTTGGTCTCGAAGTGCACCGTGACGAGCAATTTGTGGCTCTCGTCGGGTACGGCGTCGCCACTCACGATGGCCACCAGCGGCCCGCTGCGGCGCACCTCGAGCGATGCCTGGTCGGAGTCCACGAGCGGCTTGGGCCAGGCCGGCTGGGTTTGATCGCCCGCCTTGGGGCTGCCCGCCTTGAGGAAGGCGCGAATCCTGTTCTCCTGCGCGGCGGCCATCTGCGGCGTGGGGTAGTCGATGATGGTGAGCGTGGCGGGGCCGGAGCGCAGCGAGTAGGTTGCGGTCACGGCCTCCGCGCCGCGATCGAAGCCCACCAGGTCAGGCGGCAATACTCCGCCCGATCCTGCATAGCCCGCAGGCCCCACGGCATAGTGGGAGGTCTGCCCGTCCAGCGAGGCCTTGGGCAGGTTGCTCAGGATGGGCGGCGCCAGCGCCCTGGTCCCTTCGGGGAGGGGCAACTGGCCGGCAAGCTCGCGCAACTCTGAGCCGGACATGGGACCGATGCGGGAGAAATTCGCGTCTACCACCGTGCTGCCCAGCCAGAAGAGCACCCGGTTGTGGTTGGACGCGGCGCCGGCGCCGATCTCCTCCCTGGGCCACCCTGACCCGCGGTAGAACGAATAGGCGCCGTAGGCGTCGCTGGCGTCGTGGAAGCGCAGCGCACGCAAGGTGAGCGTCTCGCCGCTGCGCTTGTAGTTGGCCAGCGCGCCTTCGGTGAAGTCGTATTCCTTGAGGGCCGCTGCGTTGGCCGAATCAGCTTGGGCCGGGTCGGTAACATTTTTAGGCGCTTCCGCTGCAACCCATCCGGCAAAGGAGTCCGGCAGCAGCGGCTTAGGCACGGGGGGAAGCATCAAATGCACGGGCGCCTCCGGTGCGGAGGGTTTTGCCGGGGCGGCCTGCGCCTCGGCAGAGGCTGCGCTCACGCCGAGCAGCGCAACCGAACAAAACGAATAGGCCAGGATTGGAATCCAACGCATCAACAGGCTCCGGTCTTCAGGGTACACGTTTCCGCCCCAGCGACGAAGACCTGTCGCTGGGGACCCCGGACTCTTGAACCCAATATCCATGCCTGAGGCGTACCCCACCTTTTCTTGGACACTGACGAAGCCAGAAAGGTTCCAGCAGGAAGTTTCTACTGCCCTGGCTCTACTGTCCTTGTCCGGCGCCGGCATCTTGCCAGGGCGTGAGGCGCGGCAGCCAGCGGGGTACATGGCGTTTGTAGCGGGGATAGTCTTCCGGGTGGCGGCGGGCGAGCGTCGGCTCTTCATACAGCCGGACGAAGAAGTGAATTGCCAGGCAGCCGACGGCCCGTTCGATCACCAGCCCCGAGTTCCAGAACAGTACCGCACAGTTACTGAAATAGGGAACAGGAACAGGGAACAGACGGCGGTTCATCCAGTCCCAAGCTGGGCGGCCGCCGGGCTGTGCGCTGTTACGCCAGAGTGGGAAAAGCCAGGGAAAGGTTCCCTTGTTGTTGATTCTTGAATTCATAACGCAGGCATTTCTGCCGGGCGGCAAATATGGAGCTGTGGCTAGGTTTGGGGGCGATTGGTCGATGGGTTTTTTGCGCATTGGGTTGAAGGCCGGCGGGGCTCAGGCGGGCGTAGACTGGTGCGGGTCGGCAACGCGGCGGGAGAGGGAGTTTCTGCGATGAAGAGGTTTGCATTTTGGGGGATTTGGCTGGGTCTGGGAGTGGCAGGGCTGGGAGGGCCGGGAGCGCTGGGCCAGTGGAATGCGCCCAATCCGGTGGCGAGCTTTGAGAAGCTGGCCGATGGGCTGGAGGTGCTGCAGAAACTTGGAGTGCTGCGGCTGGAGGTGAAGGCGGAGGATGTGCTGCACGTGAGGTACTCTCCGCTGGGCGTGGTGGTGCCGGAACGGGCGTCCGATGGAGTGGTGGAGAAGAAGACCTGGCCGGGGGCAGCGTTTGAGGTGAGTTCGGATGAGAAGACGATTACGCTTTCGACGTCGAGGTTGAAGGTGATTGTGGAGCGGGAGAGCGGGGCGCTGCATTACATCGGATTGGACGGGTCAGGAACGGCGGGGCCTGGCGCGGCGGGAGCTGGAGCAGCGGGTGGGGGCGTGCGGGGGAAGCTGCTGACGACCGACAGCTACCGGTCGCTGCGGCCGGTGGAGGTGAACGGCGAAAAAACACTTCATGCGGAGGTGTCGTTCTCGATCTATGGGTCGCATGAGGGGTTCTACGGGCTGGGGCAGCACCAGGCGGGGGTGTGGAACTATCGCGGAGAGACGGTGGATTTGTCGCAGGAGAACACGAATATTGCAATTCCGCTGCTGGTTTCGACAAATGGGTATGGGATTTTCTGGAACAACCCGTCGCGCAGCCGGGTGAACAACCGGTTTGTCCATGCGCTGTATCTGAGCGCGGAGGTTGCAGACCGGGTGGATTACTACTTTCTCTATGGACCGGAGGCGGACCAGATTATCGGGCACTATCGCGAGCTGACCGGGGAGGTTCCGCTGTTTGGGCGGTGGGCTTATGGGTTCTGGCAATGCAAGAACAAGTACCAGTCGGAGATAGAGCTGGAGACGGTGGCGGGCAGGTACCGGGCGCTGCATATTCCGGCGGACAACATTGTGCAGGACTGGTTCTGGTGGGTGACGATGGGGGAGATGAAGTGGAACCCGAATTACCCTGACCCGCAGAGGATGATCGACAAGCTGCACGAGGAGCACTTTCACCTGATGGTTTCGATCTGGCCGTATTTCCGGCCGGGGACAGCGGTTTACGACGAGTTCGACAAGAAGGGCTGGTTTGTGGCGAAGACCCAGACGGCGGGGTTTCATCCGCTCGGACAGGCACTCTATGACGCGACCAATCCGGAGGCGCGGAAACAGTATTGGGCAAATGCGAACACAGCGCTGTTTCAGAAGGGTGTGGATGCGTGGTGGCTGGACACCGATGAGCCGGAGACCGAGGGACGGGAAGATAACATTCTGACCACGAACAAGCTGCACCTGGGGTCGGGAGCGCGGTATGCGAATGTGTATCCGCTGTTTCACGCGGGAGGGGTTTCGAATGGGCAGCGAACGACTTCAGAGGAGAAACGGGTGTTCATTCTTTCGCGGTCGGCGTATGCGGGATCGCAACGGTATGGCGTGACGGCGTGGTCGGGGGATGTGCTGAGCGATTGGGTGACGTTTCAGAGACAGATCCCGGCGGGGCTGAACTACTCAATTTCGGGGATGCCGTATTGGACGACGGATATTGGAGGGTTTATTTCAGGCGGGAACCTGAACGATCCTAAGTTCAGGGAGCTGTTTGTGCGGTGGTTCCAGTTCGGGGCGTTCTCGCCGATCTTCCGGGTGCATGGGACGCGCAATCCGGACGAGAACGAGCTGTGGTCGTATGGGGCGGATGCGCAGAAGATCCTGGTGGACTACGACACGCTGCGATACCGGCTGATGCCGTATATCTACTCCGAGGCGTGGCAGGTGACGAGCCATCACGGGACGCTGATGCGGCCGCTGGTGATGGACTGGCGTGAGGATGTGGAGGCGCAGAACACGGGGGATGAATATCTGTTTGGGCCGGCGATCCTGGTGAGCCCGGTGACTACGGAGGGAGCGACGAGCCGGACCGTGTATCTGCCGCAGGCGACGTGGTACGACTTCTGGACGGGCGAAAAGGTGGAGGGTGGAAAGCGCGGCATTCGGATCACTGCGGATGCGCCGCTCGAGAAGCTGCCGCTGTTTGTGCGGGCGGGATCGATTGTGCCGATGGGACCAGCGATGGAGTGGACGACGGAAAAGCCGGCGGACCCGATCGAGCTGCGGGTTTATCCGGGCGCGGATGGGGACTTCACGCTGTATGAGGATGAGAACGACAGCTACCGGTACCAGAAGGGCGCGCATGCGACCATTGCGCTGCACTGGGACGATAGGGCGAAGACGCTGACTGTGGGAGCGCGGGAAGGAAGCTTCAAGGGTATGCTGGCGGAGCGGACTTTCCGCGTGGTGCTGGTGGGGAAAGAGCATGGCGTGGGGATCGAAGAGAGCGAGGCGGCGGAGGCTACGGTGAGTTACAAGGGGGAGAAGACGGCGGTGAAGCCGTAGCTAGCAAGTCGGCAGGTCAGCAAGTTAGCGAAGAGGCTCGCTGCACGATATGTCGCTGCCATCTAAGTCTTCTTTCGACTTCGCTGCAAAGCCGAGTGGAGTATAAATCAGAATCGGCTCCTGACAGAGGGGTTGAAGCCCGCTCCTTCAGCTCTGATGGCCCTTACGGCGCTTCCAGGAATGCTTTGCCCCTTCCGACTTCGTTCAGGGTCGCCGCTCGCTGAGGCTCGCGTCGCCTTGCCGGGATTGGCTTCGAGTAACACCATTCCTGGAAGCGCTATAGGCCGATTTTCTAGAGCACCGCCCCGCAACCGGAGCAGAAGCGCGACCCCGGCGGGTTGGTCTGTGAACAACGTCCGCAGGCGCTGAGTGTGCCCGGCTGCGCTGCGGGCGGCATGTTCACGGTCACATTCAGCGGCTGGCCCCACCCCGGCAGCGGGATGCCGAGCGCGGCCGCAATCCCCGCTGCCTGGATGGCGTTGAACTCCCGCACCCGGCCGGGCATGAAAAAGCACTCAATAAAGCCCAGAATCGCCGTGATGCCCGTCCAGCAAAAGCAGCAGTAGAGAATCCCCAGGCCGGTCCGGCGCAGGTAGAAGTGGTGAAGGCCGAAGGTTCCCAAAAACAGCGCCAGCAGAATGCCCACGACCTCGTCGCGGCGCACAGATTCATATTGCTGATAGAAAATGGCTTGCGGATTGGGGTACGGGGCGCTGCTCATGGCTGATCCTCCTCGTTTGCTCTCGCCTTCAGGATACGCAACTGGCGGGTGCGGGGTTCCCGGCCGCCTACCGCTGGGATTGATCCGCAGCGTCCGACGGGCCGACAGCATCTAAATTGAATCATGAACACACACGATCCTTCCGCGACCGCCAGCGGCACATTCCTCATCGGCGGCGATCTGCCCGTCCACCGCCTGGGTTACGGAACCATGCGTCTGGTAGGCGACGGAGCCTGGGGTGAGCCCGGCGATCCTGCCGAAGCTCGCCGCGTTTTGCGTCGCGCCGTCGAGCTGGGAGTGAACCTGATCGACACCGCAGACGCCTACGGCCCGGAGATTGCCGAACGGCTGATCGGCGAGGCGTTGTCGCCCTACGCGCCGGGCCTGGTCATAGCCACCAAAGGCGGCATCACCCGCCAGGGCCCCGCAAAGACCGAGTATGTGGGCCGCGCCGGCTATTTGATTCAATGTGTGGAGATGAGCCTGCGCCGCCTCCGGCTCGAGCGCATCGAACTCTACCAACTCCACCGCATCGATCCTCGAACGCCGCTCGAAGAGAGCCTGGGAGCCCTGAAGCTGATGCAGGAGCAGGGCAAGGTCCGCCACATCGGCCTGAGCGAGGTGACCCCGGCGGAGATCGAAGAGGCCCGCAAGATCGTTGAAGTCGCCACTGTCCAGAATCGATACAGTCTGGCCGACAGGCGTCACGAGGAGACGCTGGCGTATTGCGAAAAGCAGGGAATCGGATTTTTGCCCTGGTACCCGATGGCCGCCGGCAAGCTGCTCAAGCCGGAGCACCCCTCGGCGCAGACGCTGACCCGGATTGCTGCCCGGCACTCGGCTACGGTGGCACAGCTCTCGCTGGCCTGGTTGCTGCAACGCTCGCCGGTCATGCTGCCGATTCCGGGCACATCCAAGGTTGCGCATCTCGAAGAGAACATCGCTGCGGCTGGGCTGAGGCTCAGCATTGAAGAGACGGCCGAGCTGGAAGCTGCTGCCGGTTCCTGATCGAGCTTGAGAGGGAACCAATCTGCCAGCGCATTCAAGACTTGCTTTAGACCAGCGCCGAATCGTGCGATTGACGGCGAAAAAGGGAAAAAACACTCGAATCTGAGCCATTTTGTTTACTGGTTCGATAATAGGCCGCTCCTCAGGCAGCAGGGCCCCCCCGCCGCCAATGTCAACGCCCACGAGCTAAGCCGCTATCCCCGACGGACTCCTGGGGATTCACTGTTACATTCCAAGGGGCCACCCGGCTAATTCCGCCGCGGCCCTAGTGTAGTCCGTCATAAAT
>PLGM01000315.1 GCA_003139795.1 Acidobacteriaceae bacterium
CTTTCGCCTTCTTTCTGGCGAAAGGCTGGGAAACCACAACTTCCCCCAGCGTGCCCTTCCTACACTCCCCCACCCCACAAAGCCCCGTGCCCCATCCTTTCGCCTTTTTTCTGGCGAAAGGGTGGGAAACCACAAACTCCACCCTGCGCAAAAAAACGGCGGCAAGAGGATCACCCCTTGCCGCCACCGGTCTCAACTTCAACCGCAGTTGCTCTCTGCCTGAAAATCTGTCTTATAAATCTCTCTTACTGCACGTCTCCCGATCCCGCTGCAGGCGTCCCAGGCCCATCCGGCCCTCCGTCAACCATGCTCTGAGGTACTGCCGCCGGCGGAGCCGCGCCCTGCGGAGCCGCCGGCGAAGGAGGAGGCCCCTGCCGGTGGTACTGCCCGCCCGGTCCGCCCTGCTGCCAGTCGCCCCGGCCCTGGCCGCCCGGTCTCTGCCCGCCCCGGCCCTGCCCATCCTTGCCCCAGCCGCCGCGTTGCTGCCCGTGGCGGTCGCGGTCGGCCTGCAGTTGCTTCCACTGCTCCGGCGTCAGCTTGCCCCGAATCGCCAGCAAAAACCGCGCATTCGCCTTCTCCAGTTCTGCCCGCGCCTGCGCCACCTTGTCGATCTGGGCCAGAATCTTGCCTTCATTCGGCTGGTCTTCCTTCATCAGCGGCTCCAGCTCCAGCTCCGCCTTCTCCAGGCTCCCGCGAAGGTCCACCAGCTTCTCCCTGTGCGCCAGCAGCGTCGCGTCCATCTCCTTCCGCTGCGCGTCGCTCAGCTTCAACTCCGCCACCAGCTTCGGGTTGTTCCACCAGCGCCCATGGTCGCCCTCGGCCCCGAACGCCCGCTCCATCGGCGGCCGATGCTCCCCAAAGCCCGGTCCCCCCTCGCCTCCGCCGCCGCTCATCCCGCCGCCGGGCTCCTGCGCCAGCGCCGTTCCCGCCAGCAAAACTCCCGCTATCGCCATCCCCAGCTTCACCGCCATACTTCCCTTCATCGTCTTCTCCTCTCCTCGCCACGCGAGGTCCCCATTCCGTTTTGTCGTTTCGTTCTTCCCGACCGTTTATTGGTTCTCGTCCTCGCCCCTCAGTTCCGCCATCGCATCCTGAGACGCTCAGACCTCAACCCACCTGGTTTATTTGCTCTCATCCTCGGCCATCAGTTGCGCCAGCGGCTCCATGGCGCTCGGAACCTCCCGCGACACATCGCTGTCCACCTTGGCCAGCAAATCCTCATCCTGTTCCCGCGCCTGCTGTTCGCGCACCTGCCTCTGCTGTTCGGCCGCCCGCTGCTCCGCCGCCATCCGCGCCATCTCCTGCCGGTGAAGCCGCTCGTACAACCCGCCGCCCACGCTTCCAACCGCCAGCGCGCATCCCAGCGCCCAACCCGCCGCCAGCCGCCAGCTCCTGTGCCGCACCTCGTGCGCCAGCGTCCGCGGCCGGTTCTGCGCCGCCTCGCTCCACGCATGAACGCTCAGGCGGAAGTCCCTCAGCGCCTCATCCAGCAACGGGTCCGAAATGGGCTCCAGCCCTTCGCCTTCAGCCGGCGTCCGCGGCCCGTCCGGTTCCGCCTTTCTCCCCGGCTCGCCCGCAAACTTGCCAGCTCCGCAAGCTCCGCCAACTCCGCTACCCACGCCGGCTTTGTCTATGAAACTCATCGTTTCCCCCCCAGTTCCGTCCGCACCCGCGCCACGGCCCGCGAAAGGTGCGCCTTCACCGTGCCCTCGCTCAACCCCGTCGCCCTTGCAATCTCGCTCAACTCCTGTTCTTCCACATAGCGCAGCAGAAACACCGTCCGCTGCCGTTCGCTCAATCCCTTCACAGCCTTCCAAACCTGTCCCACCCGTTCCCGCGCCAGCAACTGCTGCTCCACTGAGCTTTCCCCGCTCGGCAGCCACTCGCTGGCCTCGTCCAGATCCACCGCGTTGGTCCGCGTCGTCCGCCAGAACTGCATCCGCCGGTTCCGCCAGTGGTCTTTCTGCAGGTTGATCGCGATCCGCATCAGCCACGTCATCGCGCTCGACTCGCCCCTGAAGCTGCCCCAATTCCGGTGCGCCTTCAGCAGACACTCCTGGGTCAGCGTCTCCGCCAGGTCCACGTCCCGCGTCGACGACAGAAGAAAGCGAAAGATCTGCGGCCTGTGCCGCTCCACCACACGCGAAAACTCCTCCGTGGCAGTCTCCAATTCCAGCCCGGCAATCCCTTCTGCCCTGGCCCTTGTCATCGGTTCCATCGCGGTGCCGGCTGCCATCACCCATGTAGACGCCGGCACCGGCTCCAAGTTTACAGCCCCAGCGGGCTTTTCTCATCGATTCGGCGGTAAACCACAATCCTCGACCGGCCCGTCCCCACAGTTTGGGACTGGCAGGCCAGGGCCTCAACCCCGGCATCAACTCTACCCAACTCTGCAACTTCGGCGCAGGCCTGCCCAACGGCGGCGCCGGAATGCATTAAGGAGCGGGAAAGAGATCAGTCCTTAGCGATCAGAACGCATTTTGGTGCAGGAAGCCTTGTGAGACCAGCGTAGAGGGCTCAAGACAAGCAGTTTCCCCCCTGCTATAATTGGGCTCCTCAATGAAGACGGCCGAACAAATCGTCTTTCGTCGGCTCACGCCCGCGGACTTCTTCAATATCAACAAGCCGAGAGGCGCCGAAGCTCGCGGGGGTGGTCAGTCTTACATTGACTTCCCGACTTCAGCCGTCAGACCAGCTAATTGGAAAAGCTTCTTCTCCGGCGTGAAGATGACCACGACGCAAAGTGGCCCACTTTGGAAGTTTACAGCCAATAGTTTAGGACTGAACAAATCACAAACTGCAGAAATAGGCCGTCGTCGTGCAGCTTCATACAACATCCGCGCACAGAAGCTCGGAACAAAGGAATCAAATCGACTCTATGCATGGGACCCCCAGTACTCTCGATTTCCAGCCCCCACAGACCCCACGAGTCGCAAAGATATTCCGAATCTGGTTGTATACCTAATCCGGACAACGGACGGAGAGTATTGGGCGGGATGGTTTCAAGCCCCCAGCCAAAAGCCGACTGGCAAGTAGACGACAGACTACGCCAAATGTTTACCAAAGAGGATGGAAACATCAACTTAAATCCTGGCGTCTATTTCGACGAGCAAAACGCTGGCTGGCCGTTTCTGACGGTGCGAGCAGCCGTACCGATCAGCACTTTACCCGTGGCTGCGAAACCATCGCAAAAGACTATCAATAAGTCTCCGGAAACGCCGCCGGGGGAACCAGCAATCAAGCTGCCCTCATCTCAGAGTTTAAACAGCAAAAAGCAATCGCCTCGTTACAAATCCAAAACTGATGCGGAGATAATCGCCGATCTATTTCTGGATGACATTGCCGACGAAGCTCCAGCGAGCAAGAAGCAGATCACTTTAACTGTGTTGCAACGAAACCAGAAGATTGTTGCGGCATTGAAGGCATTGTATGGGGGGCGCTGCCAATTGACAGGGGATCAATTCGTCTTCAAGAAAACAGATGGAGAATTGTATTGTGAGGCGCACCATTTGCTTGCGTTAGGCAGCGGAGGCGCCGATTCGCCGTACAATCTCGTCACTTGAGAGTACCGAGATCTGA
>PLGM01000137.1 GCA_003139795.1 Acidobacteriaceae bacterium
AACCCAAAATGGAAATTCCGGTTAAGAGCTTCACCCTGGTCAGGGATTCAGCGATTGACGCCTGCCGCCTGGGCAAAACCGGCAGCCAAATCCGGGGGAATGGTGCTGGCGGGAGGCGGGTTTGCGAAGGAAGAGTCCTTGGCGTTGATGGCGGTAGAGTAGTCGGGTCCGAGGCCGAGCTTCTTGAGGGCGCGCGAGTCGGGCATCAGCTTGGTTTGCCAACCCTGATCGGCCTGATACTTCTGCATGGCCGCCTCTGTTTCGGCGTCCCATCTGCCGTTGGCTTCGCTGGTCAGATAGTGTTCACGGATCAGGGCCTCCTGAATCTGAGCGACGCGGGCCGGTTCGATGGCCTGCTGGCCGTGCGGACGGTGCGACTTGGAGGCTGCTTTGTGGGAGCTGTGCGAGCGGCTAGCCGTGGAAGCGCGATGCGTGCGCGAACCGAAGGCGGGCGATGCGATCAGCGCCGCGGAGAGCACGATGGCCAGGTTGGCTCGAAAAGAAAACACGCCGATTCCACCTTCATGAAACGGAATTGTCAAACAAATTACGTTGCAGTTTAACGGAACGTCCCGCATTGCGACAAGAGGAAACTCGATGGAGTACCAAAAATCCAAAGGGTTGCGGGAAAAAGCGCCAGTTGCGGAAATCCGCAACCGGCGCCTCTGGAACGCTACTCCAATGTGCCGCCCAGGACGTTGATTCCATTGTCGGGATGGCGCGGATCGATGACCTCGAAGACCACGTCGTCGCCGGGCTTCAGCTTGCCCACCACGGCATCGAACTGGTCCTTGGTGGCCGTAGGCTGCTTGTTGATGCGCGTGATCACCAGGCCGGGCTCCAGTCCCTGCAGGTCGGCAAATGAGCCGGAGCGGACCGACTGGATGAGCACGCCGGAGGCGTGCAGCTTGGTGGCAGTGGAGGGAGAGACATCGCGGACCACGATGCCCAGCTTGGCTTCGCCGGCATCGCCCTTTTCGTCGGGGTTGGTCTCGGCCTGCTGGTTACCCTGGTCGGCAAAGACCTTGTCGCGGTCGCCGATGGTGACGGTGGTGTCGGCTGGCTTTCCGTCGCGCAGGTAGCCCATGCGAATGGTCGAGCCCGGCCTGCGGCTGGCAATTTCATTCACCAGATCGTCGCCGTCCTTGATGGCGCGGCCGTCGATGGTGGTGATGATATCGCCCACCTTAACCCCGGCCTTGTCCGCGGGGCCTCCGGAATGAACTTTCTGCACCAGCACCCCGTTTTTGAAGCCATAGACGCGATTGACGGCGCCTGAGAGCCCTTCGCGGAACTCGATGCCGATGGAGCCGCGCGTGACCTTGTGGCTGGCGCTGATGAGGTCGTTGTAGATATCGACCACGGTGTTCGACGGCATGGCGAAGCCGATGCCCTGGTAGCCGGCCGACTGCGTGTAGATGGCCGTATTCACACCGATGACCTCGCCGTTCATGTTCAGCAGAGGGCCGCCGGAGTTGCCGGGATTGATGGCCGCGTCGGTCTGGATGAAGTGCTGGAATTGGCCGCTGGGGCCGGGCTCGATGGTGCGGTTCTTGGCCGAGATGATGCCCGCGGTGACGGTCTGCGAGAGCGCAAACGGGCTGCCGATGGCCTCCACCCAGTCGCCTACCGCGACCGTGTCGGAGTTGCCCAGTCTGACGGTCGGCAGAGGGGTGCTGGTGTCGATCTTGATAACCGCCAGGTCAGTGGCCTTGTCGACCCCAATTACGCGCGCCGGCCTTCCAAAATCCTGGGTGTCGGGGTCGGTGGAGAGCTTGACGTAGATTTTGTCGGCCTTCTCGATCACGTGGTTGTTGGTGATGATGTAACCCTTGGGATCGACGATGAAGCCGGAGCCCAGGGATTCCTGAACGCCCCCGCCGTTGTCGCCGCCCTCCTGGTCGGGCATCTGGCCGCCGAAGAAGCGGTTGAAGAAGTCCTGGAAGTTGCCCTGACCTTGCCCCTGCTGCTGATCTTCGCCCTGGTCGTCGTCAGGGTTCTGCGGCGTGGGTTGGACACGGCCGTGAGGATTGCGGTGGCCCTTGTTTGCGGACTGCTTGGGGAGGGTCTGGGTGTTGATATTCACCACCGCCGGCCCCACCTGCTTGGCAATTCGGACAAACTCGTTGGGAGCGACCGCGGAGTTTATGACTTTGAGGGGAGTAGCGTCGGCGCTGTCGTTCTGCTTTTCTTGTCCGCGGACCCCATGAGCGGCAAAGGAACCAGCCACAATAGCGGCCGAGAGCGTGGCAAGCAAGACAAACATGGAAGCGAGACGGCGCGTGCGTAGCCGTTCAAAAAGCGATTTCATAGGTTCTTGTGACCTCGTCGGTTGACCAGCCCTGGGGCTGGCTTGTTGGTTGCACCAACTACCAGTATAGCCAGTATCGGGCAAACTCGTCTGGCCGGGCGGCTTTTTACGCTTGTGCATGCAAGGACGCCGGATGCGGCCGCGATGCGAGCCCTGTACGCGAGCGTTCTGGGCATTGCGACAGAGGAACCGTTCCACCGGTATAGACGTGGGTGTATGGAAAGTGTCGCACGGGGCCGTGGTAACATCCGGCATGGAAATCGTTCGAAAGAACATCGGAATCGTTGCCATTGCGGCTCTGGCGGCTGGAATTGGAGTGCCTTTTAGTACGGCGCAAGACGCGCCGCCGAGCCCCTCGACGAACATTCTGGACCGTCTGAACGACATGACGGCCGGGGGTAAGAGCGCGTGGACGCCGGAGCAGTTGACGGTGATGGAGCGGCTGCGCGATGCGGCTCTGAAGGATCCGTATGCCCTCAACGAGCTGCGTCACCTGTCCGACAACATTGGCCCGCGACTGAGCGGGTCGCCGCAGGCCGGGCAGGCCGTGGCTTATGTTGCGGCCGAGATGCGCGCGCTGGGGGCCGAGGTTACGCTGGAAAAGGCCAAAGTCCCCCACTGGGTGCGCGGCACGGAGACGGCCGAGGTGGTAGCGTGGCCGGGCCAGACGCCGGGGACGACGCAAAAGGTGGTGTTGACCGCGCTGGGCGGCAGCGTGGCCACGCCCGCCGAAGGACTGACCGCGGAGGTCGTGGTTGTGGACGACTGGAAACAGCTCAGCGCCCTGCCACCGGACGCCGTGAAGGGCAAAATCCTGCTTTTCAACCGCAAGTTCGACAAGGAGTTGGCGGCGCAGGGCGGCGGATCGGAGGCGTACGGCGGTGCGGTCGCCTATCGCGGGGCCGGGCCGATCGCCGGTGCGGCGGTGGGAGCGGTGGCTGTGCTGGTGCGCTCAGTGGGCGGAGCAGACTACCGCCTTCCGCACACCGGTTTGACTGAATACGACGAGGGAGTTCCCAAGATTCCTGCCGCGGCGGTGACGGCCGAGGATGCCGACATGCTGAAAAACCTCACCAGCCAGGGGCCGGTGAAGCTGCGCCTGACACTGACGCCGCAGACCCTGCCCGATGCGGAGAGCTTCAACGTGATCGCCGACTGGAAGGGAAGCGAACACCCGGAGCAGGTGGTGATCGTCTCGGGCCATCTGGATTCCTGGGACCTGGGCACGGGCGCGATCGATGATGGCGCGGGCGTGGCGGTTTCCATGCAGGTGATTCACCTGCTGCACGAGCTGGGTATCCATCCCAAGCGGACGGTGCGGTTTGTAGCGTGGATGAGCGAGGAAGAGGGGTCGGAGGGCGCGGCTGCTTATATGGCCGATCACAAGGATGAGGTTGCGAACCACATCGGCGCCATTGAGAGCGACCTGGGCGCGGACCACCCCACCGGCATTTACTACTCCGGCAAGCCGGCTCTTGGCAAGTGGCTGGGGCCGGTGGCGCAAGTGCTGGACGCGATCGGCGCGGAGACCATGGTGAACGCTCCGGAGACCGGGGAGGATATTGGCGGGCTCACGGAAGAGGGCGTTCCCAGCTTTGCGCCGGTGCAGGACAACCGCTTCTATTTCAACTATCACCACACGGCGGCGGATACGTTCGACAAAGTGGATCCGAAACACCTGAATGAGAATGCCGCGGTGATGGCCGTGCTGGCGTATGCGGTGGCGGATTCCGCGGAGGCGGCGCCGCGATAGCAAATCAGCCAGTCAGCGCGGCTGCGCCGCGAGCAAGCCGGCGAGTTGGCAGCCCGGTTCACATGCGCGCCGATTAGTGAGCCGGCCTATTGCGCATCCGTGTTGCCCGTGAAGGCCTCCTGCCCGGCTACAAAGGTTTCCAGGACAACGGAGTATAGAATTGCCGGAGCGCCGACGGCGTAGAGGTTGCGGTCGACGAGGATGAAGTCCGCGTCGTAGCCGGGAACGAGTTTGCCCTTGCGCTTCTCGGCGAATTCGGCGTAGGCGGAGCCCTGGGTGTAGGCGTAAAGGGCCTGGCCGCGGGTGATCTTGTTTTCCGGGAAATACTCTTTGGTTCCGGCCTCGTTCTTGCGGGTGACGGCGGCGTAGAGGCCGCGAAAGGGCGTGATGGGCTCGACGGGGTAGTCGGTGCCGAAGGCCAGGGGTACGCCGGCGTCCAGGAAGGCTTTCCATGCGTAAGAGTAGGCTGCGCGCCGCGGGCCAAGGCGGTCCTCGGCCCAGTTCATGTCGGTGAGCAGGTGGCTGGGCTGCATGGAGGCGGTGACGCCGAGCTTGGCGAAG
The DNA here is from genome assembly GCA_003139795.1 of Acidobacteriaceae bacterium. GTDB lineage: Bacteria > Acidobacteriota > Terriglobia > Terriglobales > Acidobacteriaceae > Telmatobacter. The sequence goes on from PLGM01000137.1 coordinate 4,626, forward strand.
CGTGGGATGTCGGCGGGATCGACGACCTGGGCGTGTTCGATGCGGTTGCGCGGAAGGAACCCCTCTAAGACTGGGTAGCACGGTGATCCGTCCTTCAGCTTGCATAGAGGAGAAGGGGGTTTTGGCGGAGAGCTGTCATTCGAACAGGGAATCTTTTCATCCCACACTTCATACGGCTGTCCGGCAGGGCGGCAAGGACCGAGTTGAGGGAGCGCCGTGAGGTGTTGCGGCTGCTCAGCTTCTTCAAACGCGTCCAATGCCATTGCGGCGGCTTTATCGCCGATGGCGTGGAAGCCGAGTTGGAATCCGAAAGCGGCACGTTCGGCGGCCATTTTATCTAATTCAGTTTGCGAATACTGTGGCAGGCCGGTGTTGCCTGGATCGTCGGAATACGGCTCTTTCAGCGCCGCGGTGCGAGAGCCGAGCGAGCCGTCCATGAAGCCTTTCAACATCCCGGTGTGGAGCAAGGTGTCGTTCAGGTCGTGGTGATTGCGCATTCTGATTAGATCGAGCAACGGAGCCTTGAAGGGCAGCCACTCGGTGATGCGCAGGTTGAGCTTGCCTTCCTTTTCCAGTTCCTCGAAGACGAGAAAATCCTGCCAGTCGCTGAAGTCCTGCACACTGGTGACGCCGTGCGCGAGGGCGTCGGCGATAGCCAACTCGTCGCCGCGGCGGCGCTCGTCATGGCTGGGCGGGGGAATGACCTTGTAGACCAGTTCCTGCGCCGATTCGCGGAGAATCCCGGTGGGTTCGCCGTTTGCATCCAGGTCGATGGCTCCGCCTTGGGGCGCCTTGGTCTTGCCGGTAATGCCGGCAGCGGCCAGGGCAGCGGAGTTGGCAATGGAGATGTGGCCGTCGATGCGGTCGAGAAAGGTGGGATGGCCCCCGGTGACCTTGTCGAGGTCCTGGCGGGTGGGCAGGGGCTTGTCGACCCAAAGCGTGTGGTCCCAGTTGCCGCCGGTGAGCCAGTGGCCCGCGGAGGCGCCGTTGGCGAAGGTTTGGACTCCGGCCAGCATTGCGGCCAAGGATTTGACGCCGGTGAGGTCCACATTTAGTTTGGTCCGGCCGGCGCTTCCCAGGTGGGTGTGGGCGTCGTTGAAGCCGGGAAAGACGAAGGTGCTGGTGTTGGCGGTGTTCAGGTCGCGAAGGCGGGTTTTGGGGCAAGCCAGCCGTGTGACTTCCTCGGTTGTGCCGACGGCGAGGACTTTGCCGCCACCGATGGCCATCGCCTGGACGGTTTCAGGCTTGTCCTCCGCAAGGCCATTGCCGGTGTAGATGACGCCGTTGAAGAAGATGATCTCGGGCACGGTGTCAAGCGGCGCCGGCTTCGCCCGCCTGGTGGGCGTGTGTTGAGCGGGGGAACCCTGAGCAAGGCGAATCGAGCTGAGAGACGCGGCGGCGAGGGCTGCGGCGACCAGGGCGGAAGAGACGCGCATGCGCGGAGTGTAGCAGAGAAGCGCTACTGTTCCGCAGCCCATTCGATCATGGCGAGCGTGAGCAGCAGCACCCGCTTCAGGCCAACCTCGCGATCCCTGGCGGAATACCATTCGGCCTGGGTATGCGCGCCGCAGCCCTCGCCGCCCGCGCCCATGGACAAGGCCGGAATGCCCAGCGAGAGGGGGATATTGGCATCGGTGGAGCCCAGGCGGAGATCGGTGCGCAGGTCCAGATGGCGGTCCACGGCCTGCAGAGCTTCCAACAGCGGGGAATCGGCGGGCAGTTGCGCGGCGGGGCGGTCGCCGATTTTGTGGATAGTGAATGAGAGAAGTCCCCGGCTGCGCGCCGCGGTGGTCTTTGCCGATGCATTGGAGCGCTCGACGGCGTCTTCGACGGCGCGATGCAACGCTAATTCAAGATGGAGGAACTGCTCGGGCGAGGTGGAGCGGAAATCGATGGAGGCCTGGGCGCTCTCGGGGATGGAGTTCACGCTTGTTCCGCCATGGATGGTGCCCAGGTTGAGGGTGGTGCGGTGATCTTCGGGCAACGGGGTTTCCGCCAGGGTGGTCAAGGCGAAGGCGAGGGCAGTAATCGGATTGGGAGTACCGGCGTCAGTAAAGCTGTGGCCTCCCGGGCCCTTTACGGTGATGCGGTGGCGGCGGCTGCCCAGGGCCTGGGTGACGGCGGAGTCGGCGCCGGCGCCATCGAGGACGATGTGTGCGGCAACGCGGCCGGCCAGTGCGCTCTGGTTATAGAGATGGCGCACACCGCGCAGATCGCCCTCGCCCTCCTCGCCCACATTGCCCATAAAGAGGAGGGATGCGGGGATTTCGGCTTTTGCCTGGATGAGCGCGTGGGCGATGGCCAGCATTCCCACCACCCCAGCGGCGTTGTCGCAGGCGCCCGGAGCACGGAGGCGGTCGCCCTCGACCACAGGATTGAGCGGGGTATCGGCGGGAAAGACGGTGTCGAGGTGCGCTGAGAGCACGACCACCGGGCCGGTGCTCTCGGGGGACAAGTTGGCCGCGGGCAGGAATCCAAAGACGTTGCCGGCGGCGTCCGTATGGACCTGGCTGAGACCAGCCTCCTCAAAGCGAGCCGCAAGCCACTCCGACCGGGCCTGTTCGCCGAAGGGCGGCGCTGGAATGGCCACAAGTTGGGCTTGCCAGTTCATGATCCGTAGGGGATTTCCGTGCAGCCAGGCAAAGGCCGCGTGGACCGGCCGCTGCGCGGCCAGCGCCGTGACGCGAGAGAAGGCCGAAATGCGGGGAGGGAATAGCATGCCGGTTGTTTCAGGTTAGCAGGGGCGGCGAGTGAGCGGTCGTCAATGGGTTGAACAAGACCGCTCTCAGCCCCCGGTCAGCCGCCGCAGCAAAAGCGATTGCAGGTTGCGGCGCCCATCGGCGATCAGGTGGATTACGACCTCATTTCGCATCACCTCATAGATCACGCGATAGGGCTTGAAGAAGACTTGGCGGAATTCCCCTTCCGTGCCACGGGGCAGTTCAGGCGGCCGTGAGCCTCCATGAGGCAGAGCTGCGATGCTCTCGGCCGTCTCGCTCAGTCGGTCCAGCACATAGCCGGCACTCTCCTCAGAGTCGTGTTCCGCAATCCAGTTATGGATCTCTTCAAGATCGCGCCAGGCCGCACTCGGATTCGCACCGGATAGATCATTGGGCTTGAGGCGGCTCACCTGATGCCAGGCCCTTGCTGTCCCCGTTTCCAGATTGTCCACTCCTGATTGACTTCTGGCCGCGAATCTTGCCGATGACCTCGGAGAGCGGATAGGTCTGGCCTGCCTCGATCTGCTTGTTTCCGATGGCCAGGATTTGGAGGAGCGCCATCGTCTCTTGCGACTCTTCGTAGGAGTGAACATCGACCAGCACCGCCCGGGCCTCGCCGTTCTGGGTGATGATGATCGGCTCCCGCTCCTCGTTGATGCGGTCGAGAAGTTCGGCGGCGTGGGCTTTTACGTAGCTGATGGGCTTGATCTGGGTTGAGAAACGCATGGCAGCCTCCAATCACTCTTGGTTAGTCTGAATATAGTCCCTTTCAGGGATGACGTAGAGTCTTTATTCAGTCTTTTGGGGCGATTCCAGGTCGTCGTACTCAACCGAATGGAGAAACAAGCCCCGCGCGGGAGCGGTGGGGCCGGCTGCGGAGCGGGAGCGGGCGGCGATGACTGCGGGGATTTCCTCAAGTTTTCGGTGACCGCGACCCACATCGAGCATGGTTCCTACCAGGTTGCGGACCATGTGGTGCAGAAAGCCGTTGCCGCGGACGCGATAGACGAGAAGATCGCCAGCCTCGGTCTTCTGCTGCTCCCACGCTGAGGAAAAGATGGTTCGGACGGCCGGCTCAGCCAGCGGCGCCGTGGGCGGTTTTATCCTCTGGTCAGGTTCCTGGTCAGGTTCACGGCCGCGGCTGGCTAGGTCGGGATCGGTGGCGGCAAAGCTCAGGAAGTTGTGCTGGCCCTCAAACAGGCGGGCGGACTTTTGCAGGAGTTCCACGTCCATTGGCCAAGGGCAGGCGTGGACATAGCGGGCCAGGAAGGGTGGACAGACCGGCTCACGGAAGACCCTGTATTCGTAGGTTTTGGCGATTGCCGAGTGCCGCGCATGGAAGGTGCCTGGCACCGTTCTCGTCTCCAGGACTCGTATGGATGGGGGCAAGGTGCGGTTAAGGGCGCGAAGCAGGTTCTCGGGCGGGATTCTGGCTTGCAAGGCAAAGCTGGCCACCTGGCCCAGAGCGTGGACGCCGGCGTCGGTGCGTCCTGAGCCCTGGGGCAGCGGAGATTCGCCGGTGATGCGGCCCAGGGCGGCCTGCAGTTCGCCCTGGATGGTCGGTTCGCCGGGCTGCACCTGCCAGCCGCGGAAGTCGGCGCCGTCGTAGGCCAGGATGAGCTTCCAGGTTTGCAGGTCCGGAACGGGTTGGGCGAAGTCATTCACGGATATCCGCTTCGATAACAGGGTAATCGACAGCGACGCCCGGCGGAGCGGGAGCGCGAGTGGGATATACTCAGCTTTCTTTGTGCGAGGGCAGTCCCGCCGACGGGAAACCGGGGAATGCGGATGCGGGAACGGATTGGCTGGAACGAATCGGGCGCCGGGCGCGCATTGCGAGAGGAGCCCGGAGGCGCGGCCGGAAGCGAAAATCGTCCTGGCAAATCGCAAGTCTGCGTCCGGAGAGGTTCTCCGGTCGTCTTGAAGAATGGCACGCCACATGCCCCGGCAATTCGTGGAGAGGAATCATGCATTTCAAAGGTAAGCCTGTGTTTGAGCAGCAGGATGAGGCTGGGAGCGAAGAAGCGGGGAGCGGTTGGACTGGGCGCGTGCAGGCGGGCAGACGGCTGCGCGCGATGGCGGCGGTGGTGCTGACTTTGGCGGCGGGAGCGCCTTCAGGATTTGCCCAGCAGGCGGTGACGGGGGCTGGGGCAACGGGTCCAGACAAGGCGGCGTCGGAGTTGCCCACGGCGCCGGAGCCGGTGCTGACCGAGCCGTTGGACCTGCGTCCGTCGGCGCGCGATTTTTCAAAGCCCGCGGCTCGCCTTTGGGGCAACCCGATCAACACCTTCAAGCCTACCTCCATCCCCAAGACAAGCTTTGCGAATTCGGTGCGGCTAACCGACCTGGTGAAGGACGGCAAGATCTACCTGAGCCTTTCGGATGCGATCGCACTGGCGCTGGAGAACAACTACGACATCGCCATTGCCCGCATTGATCTGGACATTGCGGATACGGATATTCTGCGGACCCGGACCGGGCAGGCGCCGCTTGGCGCACCAGCCGGTTTGGTGCAGGGGACGCTGGGCGGCTCCGCCTCGACATTGATTACCGGCGGCGGCCCCGGTGGAACGACGGTTGGCTCGGGCGGCGCGGGTTCCGGCAGCGCCGGATTGGTGCTGACCACGGCCGGCGCCGGTCCAACGCCGGAGGCCCTGGAACCCTTCGTTACATCGGCCATCCAGATCGATCGTGCAACCACACCCTCGACGAGCGCTTTTGCGGGTGGGAATACCGGGACCAATACCTACGATTTCAGCTACAACCAGGGCTTTGTGACCGGCACGGCCTTCCAGTTTGCCTTCAACAATTCCGACGCCACGTCAAGCAACGCTACCGTGCTCTACAGTCCCGAACTGAGCTCCAGCTTCAAGGCCACGGTGACCCAGCACCTGCTGTACGGAGCGGGCATTTGGGTGAACAAGCGCTTCATGTACCAGGCGTTGAACGACCGGCGCATCACCGACTCGTCGTTCCGCCAGCAGATCCTGTACACCGTGAACCAGGTGGAGACGATCTACTGGGGGCTGGTGCAGTCCTACGAGGACGTGCAGGCCAAGCAGCGCGCACTGGAACAGAGCAGCAAGGTGGCGAGCGACAACCGGAAGGAGTTGCAGTTCGGCGCGATGGCGCCCATCGACGTGCTGAACGCAGACCAGCAGGTGGCTTCGGACAAGGAGGCGCTGATCAGCTCGCAGAGCAGCCTGAACTACCAGCAGCAGATCATCAAGCAGGCCGTGGCGCGGAACCTGAACGATGCGGCGCTGGTGGCGGCGGCCGTGATTCCGACCGATCGCGTGAGCATTGCGGAGATTCCGGAGGAGCAACAACCGATCGAGGCTCTGGTGCAGGAAGCATTTCAGCAGAGGCCGGAACTGGAGCAGGCGGTGCTGACGCTGCGCAACGATGAGATCACGCTGAAGGGCGCGCGGAACGCCCTGCTGCCGCAGGTGGACATCTACGCGTATTTGAGCGGAACCGGCATCGCCGGCTCCGTGAATCCGGACTGCAATGGGTCGTTTTATCCCGGCGACAAGTGCCCGCCGATCCCCAGCACCGGCTATGGAACGGCGGTCAACCACGCCTTCAATGACTCGGCTCCCGACAAGGGGGTGGGGTTCAACGTTACCATTCCCATCGGCAACAAGTTCGGGCAGTCGGTGCAGGCGCGATCGCTGATGGAATACCGGCAGGCGGAGTTGCGGCTGGAGCAACTCTACACGCAGATTCGCATGCAGGTGGTCAATCAGCGGTTCGCATTGACCAACGACCGGGCGCAGGTTCAGGCCGCCCTGGCAGGCAGGGACTATAACCGGCAAAGCCTGGTGGACGAACAGAAGAAGCTGAAGCTGGGCGCTTCCACCACGGCGCTTGTTCTGGCGCAGCAACGCAGCCTGGCGGTGGCGGAGGACAGCCTGATTGCGGCACAGGCCGCCTACGCCAAGGATCGAGCCACCCTGTATCAGATACTGGCTTCGACCTTGCAGCACTACGGGATCAACCTGAGCGAGGCTGCGTCGGGGAATGTGCAGACGACGCCCGTGGTGCCGGGACTGGAGCCTGCCAAGCCGGGCAAGGAGCCAACGACGACGACGCCGGCGTCGCGGTAAGGACGGTTCGTTGAGGAAGAAACAGGGCCTGTCGAGCTTGGAGGGAGGCTCGACAGGCCGTTTGTTTTGAGTGAGATCAGGTTCGGTTGCCTGTAGTTCTTTCACAGTTCCTGTAATGTGGGCATTGTGCGATCCCGCCCTAGCCGCAAAAAGTCGCCGTGGCGACACGCAGGGCCCAGAGGGCGCCCCGGTGGGGCACCCACAGCCTTACACTATCCGTAAAAGTGCTTTAACGCTCGGCGACCAGGTCGAGGAGATCGAAGAACTCGGGGAAGCTGATGGCGGCGGATTCGGCGCCCTGGATGAGGGTTTCACCTTGGGCGCGGAGAGCGGCAACGCTGAAGGCCATGGCGATGCGGTGGTCGCCGCCGGAGTCGATGGCGGCGCCGTGGAGGGTCTGGCCGCCGGGAACGTCGAGGCCGTCTTCGAATTCCGCTACTTCAGCGCCCATGGCGCACAAATTCTTTACAACCAGGGCGATGCGGTCGGATTCCTTGACGCGGAGTTCCCTGGCGTCGCGGATGCGGATGCCGCCGCTGGTGTAGGGGGCGATGGCTGCAAGCACCGGGAGCTCGTCGATGAGCTGGGCGGCGAGAGCGCCACTGACTTCTGTCGATCCGAGGCCCTCAGGCGGGGCGGAGATCTGGACGGTGCCGACCAATTCGGCATTCTTCTCCTCAAGATTGAGGACGGCTATGCGGGCGCCGAGGGCGGTGAGGACGTCGAGCAGAGTGGCGCGGGTGGGGTTAAGTCCCAGCGAATCAAGCACCAGGCCGGAGCCGGGGAAGATGGCCGCGGCGCAGAGAAAGAAGGCGGCGGAGGAGATGTCGCCGGGGACGGCAGCCGAGATGGCGTGGAGGGATTGCGGGCCGGAGATGGAGACGGAGTCGAGAGTGCGGGTGAGCGTGGCGCCGAAGGCGCGGAGGGCCAGCTCGCTGTGGTCGCGGGTGCGGACGGCCTCTCTAACCGTTGTGGTTCCAGTGGTTTGGAGGCCGGCGAGGAGGACGCAGGTTTTAACCTGGGCGCTGGGAACGGGCGTGGTGTAGCAAATGGGTTGGAGCGGGTTGCCGTGGATGGTTAGGGGGGCGTGGCCATCGGTGAGCGTGAGGCTAGCGCCCATGGCTTCAAGGGGTTTGCGGATGCGGTCCATGGGGCGGCGAGAGAGCGAGGCGTCGCCGATGAGGGTGAAGCGGCCCATCTGGGGCGCGAGCAGGCCGGAGATCATGCGCATGCTGGAGCCGGAGTTGCCGCAGTCGAGGGGTTGGTTGGAGGGGGTTACGCGGCCGGAGACGCCGGTGATTTCGACGGCTCCGTCGCTGATGCTATTGATGGTAGCGCCGATGGCTTTCATGCAGGATAAGGTCGAGGCACAGTCGGCGCCGGTGGAGAAGTTGGTGAAGCGGGAGGTTCCTTCAGCGAAGGCGGCCAACATGCCGTAGCGGTGGCTGATGGACTTGTCGCCGGGAAGGCGAAGGCTTCCGTAGACGTTGCGGGCGGGGCGGATGAGGCGTTCCTGCGGGTCGGTGGGCACGGAGGCTCCGGGGTGATTTGCGGTCCTCTTGAGTTTATCGGAACAGAGATCAGAGAACAGAGATCAGAGATCAGTTGACGGTTGAAAATGGTGGCTTGGAAGGTTCTGCTTGAGGGGCGAACGTGAGCCTGGAGGGTTGCGTTTGGGGCCAAACGTGGGCCTGGATGGTTATGAAAAGCCGCATGATTCACCGCTCGTGGTGCGGGAATCCGGTCAAAGTCAATGCGGAGGGCGATGAACAGCCACTTGTACGGCTTGAGGAATAGCCACTTCCGCGCCGGACCGGCCGGCTCGGATGGGGCAAAGGTCATGCGCAGGGGGCGCTCAAAAACGCAGGGTGAAAACCTGAGGGGCCGTCCATCCTCTTCTTGCCGAATGCCCATCTAATCCTGTGGGGTTCCCTGGCGGCGATTATTCTCTGGATAAGGCATCCTTGGGCTTCAGAACTGAAGGCGGGACCGATCGAAACAGCAGCAAATGTGGACGGCGGGTGGAAAAGCCCGCAGCGTAGGGCCCTTGGATCCGGGCGGGTGCTTGTTTTTCTGGCGCTGTTCGGGGTTGGGGCGCAGGCGTGGTGCCAGAAGGCGGCGTTGCCCGCGCCGGGCCGGGAGGCTGATTCCGCAAGCGACTCGGCGTTGGCCGATGCGCCCGAAGCGCAGGCGGCGACAGCGCAACAGACGCCCGAACAGCCCTTGCCGGGAAGCATCCACGGGGTGGTGCAGGATCGAGACGGAGCCGTCTACGAGGGCGTGCACTTGGCACTGGCTCAGAGCGGCCTGAGTGTGCCGGCGGTGAGAGCGGCAACGTCAGACAGCAACGGACGCTTCAGTTTCGCGGACGTACCTCCCGGAGCTTTCAAACTCACCATCACCTCGAATGGATTTGCGACCCAGGCGATCTCCGGCATCCTGCACGCAGGCGAGAGCTACGAAGCGCAGGCAATCGTGTTTCGCGTCAATGCCACCACCAGCAATGTGGAGGTGACGGCATCGCAACAGGATATAGCCCAGGAGCAGCTCAAGGAGGAGGAGACGCAGCGCGTACTGGGCGTGATTCCGAACTTCTATGTCTCCTATGCGCCCAACGCGCCGCCGCTGACGAGCAGGCAAAAATTCAATCTGGCGTGGAGGTCCTCGATCGACCCGGTCTCATTCCTGGCGACTGGAGTGTTTGCGGGAGTGGAGCAGGCCAGCAATTCATTCAGCGGGTATGGGCAAGGCGCGCAGGGTTATGCGAAGCGCTATGGAGCCAATTATGCCGACGGCTTCATCGGCACCATGATCGGGGGCGCCATGCTGCCGTCGTGGTGGAAACAGGATCCGCGCTACTTCTACAAAGGGACGGGGACAACGCGGTCACGGGTTCTGTATGCGATAGCGAATGCGGTGGTGTGCAAGGGCGACAACGGACGCCGGCAGGCGAACTATTCGGCGATCATCGGCGGGCTGGCGGCGGGAGGCATCTCGAACTTCTACTATCCCGCAAGCAATCGCAACGGGGCGGGGCTGACGTTTGAGAATGCGTTGATCGGGATGGGGGGGAGCGCTGTGCTGAATCTGCTTCAGGAGTTCGTGGTGCGTAAATTTACTCCGAAACTCCCCAGTTACGGGGCGTCGAAGCCGTAGAGCAATCCGTGGTGATGCTGCTCGATTCCCGGTCTCCTGCCGCGGCGGGCGAGATCCCCTTTGGCTTCGCTCTGGGCAGGGTTCCGGCAAGCTCATGGCAGGCTCTGGGGCACCCGGCTTGCCAATCTCAGGCATTAAGGAATCGTTGTGCGGCGTCTTTCTCGACAGCCTGGACGGGAAACCCCAGGCCGGCCGGTTGCATGCGGCTGACGCGGGCGCGCACGAAGGCGCGCATATAGGACTGCGCTACCCGGTTCCAGACCATGGGCCGCGCATAGCGGTAAGCGCGTTCGCACATCGCCTGGCGCAGCCCATCGTTGTCCAAAAGTTCAATGGCCGCAGTTGCAATGGCGGCGGGGTCCTCAAAGGGGACAAGGGCGCCGCGTCCATGATCCAGAACTTCCGCGGCGTGCCAGTACGGAGTGGAGATGATGGCCTTGCCTGCGCCCATGGCATACGACAACGTTCCCGATACCGCCTGTGCCTCATGGCAGTATGGAGTGATGTAAATGTCGGCCGAACCGACCAGCGCAGCCATCTCCCGAGGGCTGAAGAACCGGTTGTGGAAGATCACCTCTCGCTGCACTCCCAGCTCCCTGGCCAAGGCCTGCAACTGGAGCCGGTAGCGATCGCCTTCACGGGCCCTGACATGGGGGTGAGTGGCGCCTGCGATGACGTAAACAACGTTGCTGTGCCGGGACAAGATGCGCGGCAGGGCTTGGATCACGCTCTCGAATCCCTTGTTGGGAGACAACAGTCCGAACGTGAGCAATACGGTCTTTCCCGCGGTCGAGAACGAATCTTTGTATACTCCCGGCACCATAAAGGGCAGGTCGGGAATGCCGTGAGGAATCAAGTCTATCTTCTCACCGGGAACCCTGAACACATCCTCGAGAACGCGAGAAGAATACGCGCTCATGACAGTAATGCGATCGGAGCGCGCGGCGATCTGTTGCAGGACGATTCGTTGATCGAGGTTCGGCTCACGAAGAACCGTATGCAGCGTGGTCATCACAGGCATCTTGAGCCGTTGCAGCAACTCGAGGATATGGCTTCCGGAATTGCCTCCAAAGATTCCATACTCGTGCTGCAAACACACCAGGTCGAAATTGCCGGAATTGAGAAAGTCGGCGGCGGCCCGATAGGAGGAGATGTCACCCTCGACGATCTGGAATCGCACGCGCGGGGGGTAGACGTAGGAGGATTCCGGATCATTGACGGCTACCACCGACAATCCAGCGGCGCCGTACTCGGCAGCGATCGCATCGCACAAATCGGTCGTGAAAGTGGCAATTCCACACTGGCGGGGAAGATGGTTCCCCACCACCGCTATCCGTAGTGGAAGTGACCGGCCGGGTACCAGGCGCAGGGAGGGTGCCGGCTCTTTTCCGAATACCGGAGGGCGCGGTTCGCGGCGCACCAAGGGGTTCGGTTGCGAATTCAAAGAAACGTCGGGTGCGGCCATGGCAGATTCCTCACGTCATGCTCTGGTTGGAATGGAATTATTCCTGGGGGGAAAAATCAGAGGCAGTGCGCCGGGATAAACCGGCATGAAGTAGGGAATGAAAGAGTCCTACGAGGAAGGAGTAGCACACCACGTCTGCCCTGAGTTTTGCGTAGTGCATCGTGAGGTGCAGTGCGAAGCGTAAACAGGGGTATAGGCGGGCTGGGTATCGAGCTTCGGAAAATTGCAATCAGGACGCCGACGTTTCTTGCTTTATGCGGAAGGCTATACGGGCCGGGGCGACAAGTGCGAGTCCCGGCTCGGTCCTGCGTAGTCTTAGACCCCAGACACGTCTAGAAACTTCATGCACGAGAACCGGGAGGCCTCGCGGATGCCTGCGGTCGAACCAGGCAGCAGGACGGCGGGTGAAGGCAAATGCCGCAAGACCCGCATGCACGTTCGCGAGGAGTCGGACAGGGGCGTATTACCTATGAGTCAGTCGAACAAAGACGAGAGATTGTCGGCGGAGATTGAGGAGGGAAGGCCCCTGATCGAGGAGAACACTCTTCAACCCAACACGCGCCCGACACAGAGCGGGGTAAGCGTGTCCCAGGGGTTGGCGGGTGTGCGGAAAGCAGCGAGGGATAACAAGGAGATGAGGTTCACCGCCTTGCTCCATCATGTAACAGTCGAGTTACTCCGGGATAGCTTTTACTCATTGAAGAGAAAAGCCGCTCCCGGTGTGGACGGCATGACATGGCAGGAGTATGAGACCGGTCTGGAAGGTCGGATCATCGACTTACACAGCCGGGTTCATCGCGGCGCATACCGGGCGCAGCCATCGCGAAGAGTGTACATCGAGAAAGAAGACGGGCGGAAGCGTCCGTTGGGGGTTGCGGCGCTGGAGGACAAGATCGTCCAACAGGCCGTGGCCGCCGTCCTCAATCAGATTTACGAGGAAGACTTTCTCGGTTTCTCGTATGGATTTCGACCGGGGCGCAGCCAGCATCAAGCGCTGGATGCGCTGTCTTATGCGCTCGTGAAGAAGAAGGTGAATTACGTTCTTGATGCCGATATTCAGGGCTTTTTCGATAACCTCGACAAAAGCTGGCTCATCAAGTTCGTTGAGCATCGCGTGGCCGACCCCAGAGTTCTGCGGCTGATCCAGAAATGGCTCAACGCGGGAGTTATGGAGGAAGGTAAGCTATCGGAAACGGAGACAGGTACGCCGCAAGGCTCGGTGATTTCGCCGCTGCTTGCTATTGATTCGGTCCACAACTATGAGCCGGAATTTCCATTTTGGGTT
>PLGM01000104.1 GCA_003139795.1 Acidobacteriaceae bacterium
TGATTGGCCGGTTAACAGCCCTTACCGTCGGACGAACTGGATCAGAAAATACTCCTGAATTTGGGAGACAGGGTCATTTTGAAGCCGCTGACGCGATGGAACGAGGCCTATAAAGAGTTTCCTCGCTATGTGATGGAATACCTTGTGAGTCGGTATGTCCAAGCGAATGATCCTGTGTCAGGTCAGGCCAAGATTGACCGAATCCTGACCGAGCACTACGCTGAGAGCGCCAAGAAGGAGCTTATCAAAAGTAGAATTAAGGAAAAGGGCGAATATACGCTATTGGGGCAGTTTGGTGTCCGTCTGGATCAGTCACGCGATCACTATTGGGCGGATGTACCTGCACTCGGAGATAACACAGTTCGCGTTGCTCCGAAAGTCCTTGAGGAATTTGGCGATGTACTGCTGACCAGCGGTGCCTGGGGCACGATGGAAATAGAGTATGACGGGACTTATGAGATCAAGGGGAAGAAGTTCCCATTTTACGTGCGCGCCTTCACTCCCCTTCAGTACACCCGTCTGGATGTGGACGACTTTATTGCGAAAAGGCCACTGTTTACCGATACGGAATGGGTCGATCTCCTGATTCAATCTATCGGATTCAACCCAGAGAAGTTTAATTACCGGGTTAAGATGTTAATGCTAATGCGGCTTGTTCCTTTCGTAGAAGCCAATTACAACCTCATTGAGCTTGGACCAAGGGAAACAGGAAAAACATACACGTTTCGCAATACGTCAAATCGGGCATTTGTGGTGTCTGGCGGAAAGGCCACACCCGCAACTCTGTTCTACAACAAAGGCACGCGTAAACTTGGCGTGATCGGCCTAAAGCATCTTGTCTTCTTCGATGAGGTTGCGAACACAAGCTTCGATGACGCCGAAGCAAGCATAAGTGTATTGAAGGATTATATGCAGACGGGGAAGTTCAGCCGTGGGGATCAGGAGTTTTCAGCCCAATGCTCCATCGTGCTCGGCGGAAATATCGACACAAATCTTGATGCCAGAGAACCAGAAGGACGATACAGGCATCTTTTTGAGCCTCTCCCTGAAGCGCTACAAGATCCAGCATTTCTTGATCGCATTCATGCGTATCTTCCTGGGTGGGAGATGCCGAAAATTCGCCCCGAGAACTATGCTGTCGGCTACGGCTTTTTAACTGATTATCTTGCTGAGATATTTGCTGAACTCCGCCGCCGCAACTTCCAAACCCATGTGAACGCTTGGGTGGACATGGGGGCTATGACAGGTCGAAATCAAGATGCCATCAAAAAGACTGCGGCCGGTATGCTAAAGCTTCTACACCCTTTGCAAAAATGACCGGCATGAACCATAATCTGCAAATGAGTGAAAGTGAAGAAAATGGTCCACCGTGGCCCATAAGCGTCGAATTGGCTGGCCCAGGAACACCTCTGAGGGCAAGTACCTTCGCAGCTCTCCGCAGAGTGGGCAGGGCACTACGATGGGCTGGAATGGGAACTCCCTCACACCTGCCGGGACATCTCTTCTGCACCGTTTGCAGGTGACAACAAACTGCTTCCGCTCCAGGATTGGGAATCCAAAACTCATTCGCCGAGTATAGGCGAAGAAAGGGCGAATTGTCATCCACAGGGGAAGAACACGCAGCGTGGGCGGTTGCGGTTCGTGTGGGTAGGATTGCATCGCGCCCTCCTCTTTGCTGAGGGCGGCCGTCGCAAAGGGCGTTTCAGGGGAGTAATAACTTTTCAACTGAGCGTTCGTGTCTCCCCGGTCCCCATCAACTGCGAGGGACCGGGGCCACCGGCCGGGGAGCCGCGCCGGGGAGCGTGCGGTGCTCGACTCCTTTGGCGTGATGCGGGGTGGTGTTGGATGGCTTGCGGGCACGCCAGCGAACCAGAAACGATCTACACTAGCAGTAGAAACGAGCGATCACCCGCTCTCATTCCTCATGACGGATACTTCCGAGATTCCGATCACTGCGCGCCGCGAGATTGCTCGCCGCTTCGAGGAACTGTCCATCTTTGCTCGACCGAGGGAGTTGGCACTGTACCACTGTTGCGCAGTCATAGATTTGACTGGGGCCAACTTGACAAATCCCGACCTAATTTTCTACTTGGGACGGCAGGCGCTTGAAGCGAGCAGTAAGGCGATTCCTGCTATATACAGAAAATGCGCGATTGCTCCAGATGTACCGCTGCGTTTGAACCCCGCCATTTATCAGGAAGCGCATGAGCTATTATGCTATGCCTATTTGTACGACCAGATTGCGATGTGCTACGAGTGGGCCGAACGAGAGCAGTTTGCGGTTCGCTTTGACACTTTATCCCAACAGATCGTATTCGACTATGCGTCTTCGCAGGAGAGCAGCTCCGACACTTTGCTCCGAAGCAGAGAACTTGTCGCAAACAGAGATGAGACCGCGACTCCTCCATTGTTAGCGGAGATAGGGGAGATTTCGCGCGCAGCAGCGGTCACGCTACAAGGTTCGATTCTTTCCGTGAGCACCGATGAAATTACCTACCCCCTCAGTCCTGCGTTGCTGGCGATAGCGCGAAGATGGTCGAACGCTCTTGTCCTTGCAAGGCGCTGGGAGTTTCCTGAGACTCTCGCCATCGGCGGCACCATCACGTTTGGCGATTTTAGAAAGTTCTGGAGCGCGTTAATAACGATAGTGAACATACACGATCTCGCTCATCGAATCACGCGCCTTCCGAGGGGAAGTCTAGTGAATCTTCGCCCCCGGAACGAATGGGCCGAGTTGATTGCGGAGATTGGCGGAATCAGCGTGACCACCGCATCGGAATTGCTCTGGTGGTTCACGTTCGACGTGGCCACGGCTGGAGCAACTCCTCCAATCCAACCGTTTTTTGGAGTCTCTGGAGATCGTCTTTGTGTGCCTTCTATCTTTGTATCCGTAAGCAATGTCGAGCGCAATTTGCTGAAAGTGATGACTAGGCACCCTCGTCTGCGGGCATATTATCAACCGATAAAGGCCGCCAAGGAGGGTATTGCGCTAGGGCATCTGTCTCAATTGTTCCCTGCACCTAAGTTTGCGATAGCCCAGAGAGTAGTGATTGCGGGCGTCACCGATGCTGACTTGGTAGTGTATGAGAGGTCATCGGGGTTCGTGCTCATCATTCAGCACAAGTGGCTCATTGCGCCTGAGACAAGGGACGAGTCCAACACCAATGACGATCAACTCAAAGAGGGTGCATCGCAAGCCTTAAAAGCGCGGGATGCATTCAGGCTAAATTCTGACGTTCTCCGAGCGCCGCTACTTCTCGTCAACGCGGACAAGATCGGCGAAATTGAGGCCATCGTGGTTTGCCGTGGCGCGGAATCGACAGGGTTCCTAGAGAAGCAGCCTGTTCCGATCATATTAGAAACTGCTTTTGAAGATTTGTGGACGGAGAATGACTCTCTGCCCAAGTTGTGGGAAAAGCTAAATGCGAGACCAGATCACACCGAAGCAGCGAGTCGCTATAACGATACCTTCGCTGTAGCAAAGTTGGCCGGTTACGAATTTAGAGTTCCGACTCTGGGAAAAGAAATAGTCCTGTGACTGGGCTACGGCCTATGGAAGTCCGATTCTGTCGTGAACCGTTATTCATATCGCTCTCGTAATCCGTGGGTTATCCATTCCCCCGCCTGTTCCGCTAGTATGAGGGGATGGATAATCACGAGGATGCTTTAGGTTCTCAGCCATATATCTTGCCGCGAGATCTGATCGGCGCAGCGCAGGACACATCGTGGGAACTTTCGCGCTCGCTGGAGGAGATTTCGGGGCGTTACCTTACGCATCGTCAGGTGACAGCGATCAGCTTTGAAGATGGCGCAACGACTGTCAAATTGGGTGCAAGCGAGATCGCGAGGTTTCTCGGACAACTGCGTCCGATGGCCATGGATTCGGCGACACCCGCTCATCCTCGGCCCCCTGAAATCAAGTTTGGCAGTACGACTGCAAAGAGCGTTCTAAGATTTATAGAGCTGTTTCTTGAAGAATTACGCGGGATCATATGTAAAGGAGGCAAAAGTCTTTCTACCACGACAAAAGGGGCGCTTGTCGCGGTAGCGAGCTGGCTGGCTGCAAAGTTCGGCGTCTTGCCTCATATCGCAACGGCTGTGGCAACCGCTATTTTGGTCGCCGCTCTGACTGCGACCAAAGGCGCGTTCTGCAAGATGACCGCGGAGCAAGCGAAGGCTGCTCTGGCTGCATCTGCGATTTCGGATAAGAGATAGCAGCAAGTAAATATCCTACGGCAGAGTCGGAGGGCGGGTGGCACTCAACATCTGACCATCCACATAAGCTTCAGCCAGCACATATTACTCCCGACTAGTCGGCTTGTGGCAAGATTTTCCGAGGGATTGGCACTGGGCCGGGGGATTGGCAAACCGGAAGTTGAGTTTCAGTGGGCGAAAAACAGGGCTTAGCTTGAAATGAACAACCCCGCCGCAAGCGGCGGGGAACCAGACCCGGAAGAGATTGAAGCCTTGGAACCCCCTTGTGCGCGCCAGGGGCAGACCTCAGCGAAGGTTTCAAAGGGACGGTGCGGGCAGGAACAGNNGCCGTCGAGAGCCTCTAGTACGGAATTGGGTGGTGTTGCATCGGATGCGGTCGCGAGTGGTTCGCGCCTGGACGATCTGCACAGCGCGGCGGTCGCCGGGGTGGATGCGGTTCTGCATAGTGGGCCTCAATGTGGGGAGTGAGGCGGGCGGAATCTCGCCGGAGATCTCGCCCGCGTGGGCCGTTTATACGACCGGGTGGAACTGGTCGCCGCATCTGTGGCGGCGGGGCTTCGTTGCGGTGGACCACGGCGCGGCGATAAAAGTGTGGAGGGGGAGAGGGCACGAGGAGCGCTGCATACCTTCGTATGCAGAAACGCCTCACAGCGCCGGACTAAGCGCGGGCCGAACCGGCCCTAGTCCGGCACGGCGGAGAACATGCCAGGATGAGCACGCACGAAGACAGCAGCCAGCGGCGGCACGTGCGCGCAGATTTGCCGTTAAGAGCGCCCCGGCGGGGCAGCGGCAAATCAGGACGATCCCTGTTAACAGCGTCCGGGCCGGACAATGAAATAACACCTCCCTGCGCCAGCCTCCGCCAGCGGCTCCGGCAAAAACGGCTTCGGGAGGTTCACGGTCAACGCGGCT
>PLGM01000072.1 GCA_003139795.1 Acidobacteriaceae bacterium
ATTCACCGCTCAAGTACACTGGGCCGCGCCGAACTTGCTGAAAAGCAGCAGGTTGGCGCGGTTTCTTTTTTCAGAAAAGCAGTATCTGCTCCGGAATATCTTCCGGCTCTCGCGGTTTTCTGCCATAGAATACCTCCATTTTCCCGAATTGATGGTCTGTGACCGTCATTAGCCGCACCTGCCCCAAAGGCGGAATCACCGCTCGGATCGTGCTTCGATGGGCGTCGGCGGCCTCTTCGCTCGGAAGGTATCGCGCATACACAGAAAACTGAAGCATCATAAAGCCGTCTTTGAGCAGTGCTTTGCGAAAGCGCGTGTAGTCGCGCCTGTTCGCCGACGTCTCCACCGGCAGGTCGAACATGGCGATGAGCCACAAAGACCGGTACGCTGAAAGTAGCAACCCTTTCATAAGCGTTCAACTCAGCATGATTCCCAAAAGACAACTCCGAATCCCTTTCGTCAGCCGACCGTTTCGATTTCTTCTCGAAATCTCACACTTTGCGGCCCCTTCCGACGTGGTTCAGGCTCGCGGCATGGTTCCAGCAGTGAAGGGATCGCGATTTCACGGGACTCTCCGGTAACGCACTTTGCCAGAGAATTCGCCGTGCGTAACAGAATATCGAATAGCGAGCGCTCCTCACGCTCAAATACATAGCGCGAGGTCGTTGCACCGATCAACCATGATTTTGTTGCAGTAGTCAAAGGCTCCCCAGGGTCGTGATCTACAATCCATTGGGAAACACGGCGATCGATTAGAGGGCGGAATGGCTCCATTACATCCGCCGCCAGGCAAAAGGCATCATAGCGATTCTTATGACGCAAGCCGATGGACGGATGCAGCCCCGCCGCACAGAGCGCACGAGCCACTGCTGCCCTTAGAACTGTGTATCCGTAATCGAGGTGCCGGTTTTGGTTCGGCTCCTCGGAGCCCCGCCGAAATTTCGGATCGTTGAATATCTGTGACCAATATCGTCTTGCTGCCTGCGCTTCTAGGTTGCCTGCGTCGTCCGAGCGAACTCGCGCCGCCATCGCGACTAACCCGTCATCTGATCCGCGGAGCTCTTTCAGTAGTTCCCCTTGTGCTCGGATCTTGGCGCGCACGATCTCCTGCCATAGCCGCTTCTGTGTAGGTATAGATATCCGCATCTGTTTGGCGAACCGTTCTGTCTGGAGAAAGTGCGCCTGCACAGGCAATAGCATTGACGCAGGAAGGAATTTTCCATCGATCGTCACGACCGAACCACCAGCCTCAGCAATCCTAGAGAGGACAGCCTGCGAAAGGATAACCTGGGGATGCGCCAACAGCAGAACCGCGATTTCGCTGATGGGCGTTGTAAAGGGAAGCAAAAGCTGCTCCGCCTGCACTAGCTCGATAACCAACTGGGAGTCGTGGACGCTTAGCCGCGCAGGGTTAGCGATTTCGATAATTCGATCAATCATTGGCCGGGTGTACCTTTCCAAGCAGATCGATGACGATCTTACGGGGAGACATTGGCTTTAGCGTTGCGGGCATCCTCGACCATGCTGCTCCGGTTGTGTATTGCATCTTGTCGAGCATGGCATTGTTCACGGGGACGAAGGTGATCTTGCCTGTAGCCTCAAACTTCTTGACTCGATAAATGCCCCTAGTCCCATCTTTTTCCAACTCCACCGTATCGTCCTTCATGAGAGAGAAGAGGAACGCGGCTTCTTCAGCATCATGTGTTCGACACACAACGGGCAAGTGCTCGCGATGTCTCTCGTATGCGTCCGTAATCTGTACGACCTCGCTCTCCCATACCTCACGACGACGGGCATCTCTGACAACGAACAAGCCGATATGGTGAATTCCCCCTGATGCAACATAGCGTTCGCGGACGCCAGTACCGACGAGGATTGGCTTCTTCGCTTCTCTAATCCTGACCTTGCGGATGGGGATGAAGCGACCATCGCGAGATTCGAGGCATGGCACATTTTCAGGTCGATCGAATAGCTTCGGATTCCCCCCGAGCTTTTCTAGCTTCGCCCGAACGGCATCCCGCACCGCCGGGTCAACGATGACTTCGTCGTCGGCGATGTCGGCTGCCGACAGCGCCGACAGCGCGCATCTTGTATGAACCGTGGGCTTGCCCTTGTAATTATGCGGGGGCGGATAGTTTGTGCCCTTATGCAGTTCTCCACTCATCTTGTGTTCCGGCCGATGCGAAACGAGCATTTGTTCGATGTGCGGACGGATTGATAGAACGAAGTCTCGCCAAGGCGATTCGATCTTCCGCCAAGCTCGCGAGTCTCTTTGCCAAGGCTCCAGGGAAGCAGCTAGCGCCATCGATTGGATGACCTTGGGGCGAGTTAGTGCGATGGTTATTGCGTCAATCGCGTGATGACGATGATCGGTACGCGGCTTTCCGCGGGACTCTCCGGGTTCCGTCGGCACAATTTCGCGCAAGATCGCCTCCAATCCCCACGAACTGCGTAGTGTCGCGGTAACCGCGCCACTGGATGCGAAGATTACTTGACGCACTTTCTCTGCATCGACAAGATCGCGACCACCGTAAAGGGCTCCGAGAAAGCGTGACGCCAGAACGCTCGCGTAGCGGGTATCGTTCATTTGTCGCGCGCTGAAATCGCCAAGAGCTTCCTCGGTCTGAATCGCGAAGCGCGCCATTTTGCCTCTATTCTTCCAACTGCTGACGCGAGTCATGATCTCTGCCCAACGCTGCTCATCTTTCCCATAGGCTTCCCACGGCGTCTGACCCTTCTTCACGTCGCGGTTTTCGGGAAGATAGCACAGCGTCTTGTTTTGAAATGAATCGTCCGGATAACGGCTACGAGGAATGATGTGCTCAACATCGAACTCCGAGTTGTCGAAGAGAGTCGAAAAGGGAATGTGTCTCCCTGTGTATGGACAGTAGCCGCCGCACTCCTCATGAAGACGAGCCTTCTCAATGTCCCTTCTCGACGGATTCGACAGGCCGCATTCCCGGAGGATTCGAACAGCAACGTCTTCGCGCTCTCGTTGACGATTCCGATTCTTCTTAGTTGCCTCAATCCTCTCCTGCCGAGGCTTCTTCAACTCGCGTGCAAGCTCAATTCGTATTTCGTGGGGTTTCCCGTATTCCCGCACGATGGCGTTCACGACTTTGCGCAACTCCGTAAGGGAGCGTTCCACTGCCGGATTGCGCAACGACTCAAGCTGCTTGCGCACCTCCGGAAGCGTTTCGAATATCGTTCCGCCAGAGAAGCGAGCGCCGTAGAGTTCCGTTTCGGCCTCTTTGAACGACTTCCCGCTTGCCATCAAAGGGAGCAGTTTGGATATTGCAGCCAAAGACACGGCGCAGTAGCCAGGTTCAGGTGTCTGTTCGGACAGTAACGTGGCAGCGGCGGCGTCCAGTGACCACTGTTCCATCGCTTCGCGGATCAATACATCATCGGACTCACTATTTCTCCAGTTCTCGATGATCTGGTGCTGTTTGCCTTCGCCGATTGTGTCCCAGCGTTCACCAAACACCTTCCGCATTGCCGCCTGTGTTCGATTTCCGCGGAGACGTTTCTCGTCACCCTTTTCAAGATTGAATTGAACTTCGGCAGAGAATGAGAGATACTTCCTGATCGCTTTGAAGGTCTGGTCTCCCTCCCGATCCAGAAGGTGGTACAGTCGCTGCCGCCCCTCCTCCGTCAGTGGATCGGAAATCAAGCTCCCTGGGTTGATTAACCTCAGATCGTTCACCTTTTGCAGAATCCGGAATCTCTGGGCTTCCATTGCTGCCCAAGGTGCCCGCTGCTTGCCAGTCTCCAACTCGCATTTGCCGATTAAATGTGTCTGGGCAGCGATTGGCCTCTGGAAAAACAGGAGATGAGCGATCTTGTCGTGAAGTTCCTGCGTCAATAGCTCTGGGCGATGCGCCTTCTGTGCTTCCCAGATCTTCTCGAACTCATCTTGGAACATCTTTCGCGCGGTCCATCGCCGACGGACTTTCTGAGCGTGCGGGTCCAAACCTGCGAAAAACTCACCAAGGGTTCGTGCACCTGCATTCTGGATTTCCTGTTCCAAGCTATGGATTTCTGCTTTGACTTGGCCAAGTTCCTTTTTCTGGTCTGGATTCTGCTTATTCTCTCGGCGATTCGAGAGGAAGCCACGCCTCTGAATAAGATGAAACAGTATTCGTCCGATTTCGTGGGCTTCCAACCGCTCATCGAGCGCCATTTTGCGCAGGTAATACAAAGGAAGCTCGGCAAAACGTTTGCCTTGATATGTGGATTGCCATTTTTGAGCGAGCTCCTGATCGAGTTCGTTAAGAACTGAATGCCTCTGCTCTTCTGGCGATCCGACTAGCGTCTCCGGCGCTGGCAACAAGGAATGTCTTTGGAGAACGCGGAATAAATCCCTCTGCCGGGCGGCACGTCGACGAAGCTGGCGCCGATGCAAGCGAGCAGTTCGTCTCTCCACCGCTTTCGACTGGTCTTTTCCCTGCTCGATCTCAATCGACGTGCCATCAACCCCAGGTTCAAAGATACGAACGCCGGCGCGAATCAACGAAACGGGGTCATCGGCATCGTTCAGCGCGATCAATGCCCACCCCAGCGAGGCTGATCCAAGATCGAGTCCGAGGACATACTTCTGCTGTTCCAGGGCTGCGGACATCAAATACCGCCTTGACGCAATGATCCTAAAGAGGATAGAAGTATATTAGTGTACTTGAGCGGCGATTGCCCGGCTATTCTTAGTAAGCTTTCGTCGTAAGGCTCCGCTCACCGAGCGACCTTTGAACGCCCCGGAGACGGGGCGTTCTTATTTCCGCCGGTTGTGAGGTGGGAATGTATCCTCGCTGGTTCTCATAGGCGCTGCTCTCCCCGGTCAACCGTTTCCCGGCAGAGGAGGATCTGCTCTTGGCGATCTGATGAGCAATCAGCGATTCAATATCGTGAGCGGCGATAGCGTTGTCTTGAAGAAGAACCTTGAGTCAACATTGTCCGCGGACTGAACTACACGGACGATATCAGGTGATACCGCTTTCAGGCTCCAAACTCGAATTGATTGCTGTGTTCAAACTGGCATCTTTTCCGTGACCCAAAGAACGGCGGGCGGATGGCACCTTAGCCGCCGTCGCTTGCCGTCAATGACGCTATTTCGGCTCCCCCATGCCCTGCGGTCACGGTCCCCCCAAAAAGCTATGACTGCTGCGCTTTGCTCGGCAGCATATTTGTGCCTCTCTTGCCCCCGCCGTTGGGGTCACTCTAAGGAAAAGAGGCATAACATGACGAACACAACAACACTCTCCGAAATTCAACTCCGTCAGTTCACCGGCTCCGAGAACTGGTATCGCCACAGCATCAATCGCGCAGTCCTGTATACCGACGGCGCAAAGTTCCTTGCCGACCAGGGCGGCGCTTACTGGCTGCTCGACGTCATCGCAATCGCTCAGCAACATGATGCTCGCGTTTCCGGCGAAGGATTCCAGGTCTGGAACCTGAAGGTTCACTCCGACCGCAGCGCCACCGTGTTCTGCGAAGACGGCAATGGAAACCCCGTTTACACGCAGGAGATCCCTTTCACGGACTTCCCGCTTGACGAAGTGAAGCTCTACTTCGCCAACAGCGTGATTCACCTGCCCAGCGAGTATTAGCTGGGCACGCCCGCGCCGGCACTCGCCGACGCGGGCATTTCACATTGCCTCTTGCGGCATTGCCGCCGACAACTCCACCGAAGCCACGGCGGAACAGTTGCAGCAGTTCGCCGGAAATATCCACATTCCGGTGTGAATCCTGTGAGATTTCCACGCATAAGCGGTGTACCTGTTTACGCATAAGCGGTGTATCCTGGGCAGGTTTCCACGCATAAGCGGTGTACATTTGCGCATAAACGGTGTACGAAGTGTCCGCACCGCATTGATTACAAATGGTTTCCAGAGCACCCTGTAGTACCTTTATGTGAATCTATATAGATAGCCTGTAGTCGCGCCCGTGCTCTGTGGAAATGTGCAAATGTGGACCAGACAAGGCGAGAACCTCCGCCCCTCAGCGGGGAAAGGGCGCTGCGCGCCACCGAAGACTACCGCGGAACTTTGGGGATGTGCGGACCAGAAGGGCGAAGCAGCAGGCCGTTCTCATGGCTTTCAATCTTCAGTTCAGAGTAGACCATGACGATCCTGCGGAACGCTTCGATGGCCTTTGCTCGAAAGCAGGAGCGGCCTTGCGGTGTGTTGGCGTACCCGGCTCCGAAGCTCCGGCGCAGCGACTCCCAGGGAATCAACGTGGGCCGCGACAAGTAGCTGACCCGCCGCGTCGCCCAGGCGTAGAGATCGAGCGCCAGCGGCGACCGCTTGAGAGCCCGGACAGCCCTCAAGTCGAGCGGCACCGGAGCGGCGACAAGTTGCTCAAAGAAGTTCATCGACAGGGTCACCGAGGACTTTGCCAGACTTCTGTACGGCAACTCTTGCGGGGTCCACCAAAGATGAAACCTGTCCGCCACCAGGAGATTCTCTCCGCCCGAGTGATTCTGCCCGTTGGCATCACTCGACCAGCGGGTCGAGATGGCGGCGCCGACCAGGCGTTGCATCTGGTCGCGGAACCGCGGGATTGTTCCCCAGTGGCCGCCTGTTGCCTGAAGTCCGAGTTGCGCCATGAAACTCGAAAGCGAGGAGCCTAGTTCCAACTCTCGATTCCCTGTTCGGACGGCTTCGGTTGTCATCCAGATGAGGATCAGGCGCGGATAGCTGCCGTAAGGCAGGCCGGTTGCGCCGACATCGGTGATGCAGAGGGTGAGATTGCCGTCCGTGCGGACGTACTGTGTGCCGGTTTGCTCGCTGTGCGGCAGAGTGGTTTGGACCAGGAACTTTGCCATGAAGCCGAGCGCGCCGGCATCGAGGGCGCTCTCGCTGGGAATGCCTTGCACGATGGACAGCAGAGGATGTAATTGCCGGGAGACAACGGCTTGTGTCTGACTCCGTTCGAAGTGCTGATCGCTAATTGAGCTCTTCCGCGAACGCACCGATGAGGCAGCCGCGTTGATCCGCGAAGGGGATGCCTGCTTATCGGCAGCCGGAGTCGAATGCAGGCCAAGAATCGCGCTTACGGACGTGAGTTCTGAACTCACTCGTCGATTTACCGGATTCCAAGCACATTGGCAACTTCAGCCGTGCGGAAATAGACGCGGCGTCCCAGTCTCAAGCGAGTTGCGTTAATCTTACTGACCCACTCTCCAGAAGATCGCAGCGTAATGCGTAAGCCGTCGGGGGAACGATCCAAGAGAGCTGCGAGTTGAGT
Organism: Acidobacteriaceae bacterium; assembly: GCA_003139795.1. Lineage (GTDB taxonomy): Bacteria > Acidobacteriota > Terriglobia > Terriglobales > Acidobacteriaceae > Telmatobacter. Next base: position 7,243 of record PLGM01000072.1, read on the forward strand.
AATGCTGAGCAATGGTCCGTACTGCTTTGTCAGAGTCTCTTCCGCTTGCGTCGTCACGGTTTCCGAGTTCTTTTCGATCAAGTGCATATCGCTTTTAAGAAGCACTTTCACCTCCAAGAGCCGTTCGGATGGTTTCCTTTAGTGCATTGTACATTTCAATAGACACGCCTCATCTAGTTTTGTTTTGTCCTGGCAGCCGTTATTTTGCTTTCTCTCCAGATATTTTCATCGTCGAAGTTCATCCCGTGGAACCTCCTGAAAACAGATCTCCCGGTTTGCGAAGGGCTGTTTTTGGCGGGCGGAAGTTTCCTCCCTGTCTGCGGCCTGCTTTGCAGTCCTCCGCCACCCTCCTCAGCGGGGCCGTTCCTTCCCCGCAACGCCCCTCCCTGATTGGTTGAAAAGCAACAGCAACAGCAACAACAAAAGCAAAAGCAGCTAAGGGGTTGAGCGTACCGGGACATGCGTTA
>PLGM01000112.1 GCA_003139795.1 Acidobacteriaceae bacterium
CCTTCACGAATAATGCAGGTTAGTGCAGTTTCTAGATGCCTCCACAGATGCTGACGCATTTGCGAAGGGCGTTGAAATTGGTATAGCCGACTGGGAGGGTGAGCGCGGAGACAAATTGCTTTGGGCAATCGAAAGTCGGCGTGCAGCAGTTGATCGTGCACTTCACACGCAGTGGCTTGATCCAGACGGCGAGTCGGCAAAGAGGCTATACAGGTATTACCCAGACCTGGGACGGCGCTATTCTGAATCTCCGGAGGATTACCGGGGCAAGTAATTCAATTGTGCTTTGCACTTCTACGAATAGAGATCCACTTTGCTGGCCTCGCCGGCACAGAAAGTCTGAGGCGTATTACGATGAAGCGCGATATGGATTTGATCCGAGAAATCCTGCTCGAAACCGAGAAGATGCCAGCAATGGAGATGTGGGTGGCAGTCCCGCTGCTTGGTTACGACCTGGCTGAGGTTGTCGTTCACGTTGAGCTAGCTTACGACGCCGGCTTAGTCGACGCGAGAGTTTTGAGAGGAATCCCGCCAGATGCTTGCGTCTTAGGAATCACAAACAGCGGGTATGATTTTCTTGAAGCATCCAAGCACAAGACGCTATGGGAAGAAGCGAAACACCAACTGGTCGCGCAAGGGCTACCCATAGCCGTCAACACAATGAAGGTAGTCCTACAGGGATTAGTCCAGCATCGATTGGCAAAACTCGGTGTCTCCTAACGTGCTGGTTTCGGACAATTTTCGCTTTTAGCCTGTGGAAATCCAAAGTAGCCCACTACCGAAAACTGCCTCCGCCTTGACACAACGGGCCAATCGCTTGATGCTTAACAGTTCCGGTTATTCAAATTTCCAGCACAACGGGGTGCAGGTTTTGCGGGTTCGCGTCTTTTATCACGACAAATGTTTTGACGGAGCCTGCTCGGCCTCGCTCTTCACGCGCGTTCACCGCGAGCGCATCGTCGCCGGGGCCAGCTATGAGTACCATGGGCTGGTACACAGGGCCGGCGCGCTGTTTGACGAGAGCGAGTTCACGGGCGACGAGAACGCCATCGTGGACTTCAAATACTCGGCTTCGCCGAAAATCACGTGGTGGTTCGATCACCATCTGTCGGCGTTTCTCACTCCCCAGGACCAGCAGAGTTTTCTGGACTGCAAGCAGGACCCGGTTTGCGGCGGACGCAAGTTCTTCGACCCCACCTACACCTCGTGCACCGGGTTTCTGGCTCACATCGCCGCGACCCAATTCGGCTTCGACACAGCGCCGGTGGCGGAGCTGATCCATTGGGCCGACATTGTGGACGGAGCGCAGTATGAGAGCCCCGAGGCCGCCGTCGAGATGGCCGCTCCGGCCATGAAGCTGACGCTGATCATCGAGGCTACGCAGGACCCGGCGTTCATTCCGCGGCTCATCCCGCTCCTCACCGAGTTGCCGCTGGCCGAGGTGCTCAGCCAGCCGTTTGTGGCGGATTTGCTGCCGCCCTTGCTGAAGCGCCACGAACATGCGCTGGAGCTGATTCGCAGCCGCGCGGAAGAGCGCGACGGAACCATCTTCTTCGACATTACCGATCGTCCGCTGGAGGGGTTCAACAAGTTCATCCCCTACTACCTGTACCCCAAGGCTACCTACTCGATCGGGTTGTCGAAGTCCAGCTTCCGCACCAAGGTGGCGGTGGGGTCGAACCCCTGGGCCAAGGCCGACCCGCCGAAGATGGTGAACCTGGCGGCGGTGTGCGAGCGCTACGGCGGCGGCGGCCATGCGCGCGTGGGGGCCATCAGCTTTCCGCCGGACCAGGGCGACCGGGCGCGTGCTGCGGCGGCGGAGATTGTGGCGGAGCTGCGGGCGAAAAACCCGCTGGGTTAGGCCAAAGCCGCGCTCCGCGCCGTCTGGGGGCTGGCTGCCGGTTTCGCTGACGGTCTGCGCGGGCTGACCTTTCGCAGGGGAATCCGCGCCGTGCGTGAAGGCAGTTGGGTCTGGGTCCTGGGAGCTACGGTGAGCGTAACTGCCAGTTGGAGGCGGTCGGCAAACTGCAAGAGCCGCGTAATGCTGAAGCGTGCGATCTGGCCGCGAAGGAGCAGACTGGCGTCGGGCTGGTGAATTTGCAACAGCTTGGCAAGCTGGACCTGCGTCAGTTTCCGCGCCTCGATTTCAGCCCGGATCGGAACCCAGAGATCGTGTTTGATCTCTGTTTCCCGAATTTCCTGCGCGGAAAATCCCAAGGCTTCGAGCAAGTTCCCTGTCGTAATATGGCCGGACTTACTGGCCGCTTTTGTGTTTGGCATCTTTACACCTTGGCGTGCAAGCTGGGCCAGTCGGGGCGGCGGTGCTGCTTGAAGGCCAGAACACCTTCCTTGAAGTCCTCGGTGGAGCGCTGCAGGGCGTTGACCGCGATGGCGTCCTCGATCTCCTCGTCCAGGCGGCGTCTGGCGTGCTTGGAAAGCAGGCGCTTGACCGCCTGCATGGCCTGGGGACTGTTCTGGAGGAGCATTTTGGCCAGGGCCCCGGCTGAGGGGAGCAAATCATCGGGCTCGACGATCTGGGTGACCAGCCCCAGTTGCAGGGCTTCCTGGGCTTTGAGGATTCTGCCGGAGAGCAACAGTTCGCGGGTGCGCAACTCGCCTACCTGGCGGATGAGGAACGAAGCTACGATGGCCGGCACAAAGCCGAAACGCACCTCGGTGTAGCCGAACTTGGCTTCAGGAGCCGCAAGCGTGAAGTCGGGGATGGTGGCCAGGGCCATGCCGCCGGCTATGGCCGGTCCGTTGACGGCCGCAATGATGGGCTTGGGAAAGTCGTAGAGAGTGCGCAGGACGCGGGCCATGTTCTCCGAGTCGCGGCGATGCTGCTCCGGCGTGCTGGCGTTCATGGTCTCCAGGTGCTCCATATCCAGGCCGGAGCAGAAGGCCGGACCGGCGCCGGTGAGGATGACGACGCCGCAGTCGCAGGTCTCAGCCTCGCGCAGGGCCACGGTGAGCTCCTCAATCAAGGCCGGCGAGAGCGCGTTGCGTTTGTCGGGGCGGTTGAGGGTGATGGTCTTCACCCCCTCGGCGGATTGAGTGAGGATGTGATTGAAGCGGGCCATGGAGATCTCCTGCCGCTGGAACCAAGGGTTCGGTTCAACCGCGAAAAGCATATCCTAGCGCAGTTCTGTGGCGATTGGCAGGTGATCGGGGTCACCTTTTGAGCAGTGGGATGCGCGAGACGAGGGCGGTCGCCGTCAACGCGCTGCGAGGCTGGCGGCGATGATCCAAGCCAGCTCCGACCTATCTCTACGCATCACGGCCAGATCGCGCGCGGCCTCAGGCCACGGCTGCGTTCTTTCGCCGGTGGAAGGCGAGGATTTCTTCGTGCCCTTGTTCGAAGGTGATTTCGTCGGCGAGGATGCGGGCCTTGACGGTGAAGAAGTTTTCCGTCGGCGTCAGGCCTTCGAGGCGCACACTGGCCTCCGCCTCGGCAAAGCCACGTTCAAACTTTTCCTTTTCGTCCGCAGTCAGCATAAGAGACCTCCACATTCAGGGCGATCGGACACTTTTCACCTAAGCCAATTTTATCCCCGCGCTTGCAAAAAGCTCTCGCCCTGGGCGCCATGCTCCAGGCAGGTTCTTACAGCCCTAACTCCGCGGCCCGCTTCTTCATCGCTTCAATGCAGAACGCTATATGCGCGTCGAGATTGACGCCCAGTTCGGCCGCGCCCTGAACCACGTCCTCCCGATTCACTCCCCGCGCAAACGCCTTGTCCTTCATCTTCCTGCGCACGCCGGCCACTTCGACCTCGGCGATGGATTTGGTGGGCTTGACGAGGGCGCAGGCGACGAGAAAGCCGGCCAGTTCGTCGCAGGCGAACAGGGACTTATCGAGATGCGTGACGCGGGGCACACCGGAGTATTGCGCGTGGCCCAAAATGGCGGTGCGCAGCTCGATGGGCCAGCCCAGGCGCTCCAGTTCGCGGACGCCCACAAACGGGTGCTTTTCGGCCGTGGGGTGGCGCTCATAGTCGAAGTCGTGGAGCAGGGCGGTGGTGGAATAAAGCTGGAGGAGCGCGGCGCGTTCGGGACCGGCGAGTCCCAGGCGATCGGCTTCGGCCTCGCCGCAGGCCACCACACAGGCCTCGACGGCCAGCGCGTGTTTGCGCAGGTTCTCGCTCACGGTCCACTCGGTCAGCAGTTGCCAGGCCTGGGCTCGCGAGTACGCCTGAGGGTCAGGGTCGCAGGTTGGGCTATCGTCAATGCACATTTTTTTCCCTCCATGTTGCTCAACTTGGTTCGTGCTTGTTCCGGATTTTCGGGGTATGATGGGGGAATCTTAGGCTGGACCAGGTTTTGAGCCTAAATTTCCACTTGACAATTATGGTTCACTTCCCCGAAAGTAACACACATCGCGGTGCGAAAAGGCACCCCGGAGACCAAGCTCTGGCGCTCCGCACACAGCCCATGGCAACCACCTTAGTAAGCGTGGAGACGCGTGAAGTACTGCGCTGCGATTTCTGCAATCTGGTTCAGTACAGGCCCAGCAATTCACACTGCAGAAGATGCCATAAGCCCCTCGATGTGGAGGAGCCTGTACTCCCAACCCTGCAACTGGTGCCCCATCCGTCGGCTCCGCCGTCCGCTGAAGCGGGGTTGCAGGTGGCCGGACAGGTGCGCGACATTCGCAAGGCGCGCCACCTGAGCCAGCGCCAACTGGCCGGGCGGATGCAGGTTCCGCGGACCTACATATCGAAGATTGAGAACGGCAAGGCGATCCCCACACTGGGTTCGCTGGAGCGGCTGGCCGCGGCTCTGGGTGTGGACATCTGCCAACTGGTTCGGGACGCTCGCAGCATCCGCGAGGAGGAGATGGCGGCGATTTTTGCCGACCCGTTTCTGGCCGAGATTGCGGCTTTGCTGCCCCATCTGGACCCGGTGCACCGGACGCTGTTCCAAGGCGCGGTGAAGGACGCTGCAACGGGACGGCGCCGCAGCGCATAGGGCTTCCGGCCGGCAGGTTTCCTTTCCGGTCGTGGGCCGGGTTGGCGGCGACCCCCGCTTGCGCGGCCCCGCCTTTGCTGTGCGGTGCATCGAGTAAGCGGAGCGATTGCGGCGCATGGGCGCTTGTGCTAGGGTCGATGATGCTACACCTTCGCTCCGGCCGCGGGAGGATTTTCACCGGGCGAGAGCTAGCTGCGGGCGAAAAGCCCCTTGATCGGGTCCCGGCTTCCATCCTCTGGCGCCCCCTATTTCGATGCCTGCGGTGGGGCTGACCGGGAAGCCGCAAGAGCAATGTAGAGGCGAGTCCCTTGTATCCATCCGGCACGCTGCGCATCCAAGAGCTGACTGCGGAGGAGCGCGCTGTTTATGCGACGCTGAAGCCCGAGTGCCTGCCCGAGCACGTGGCCATCATCATGGACGGCAACGGGCGCTGGGCCGGACGCCGTTTTCTGAAGCGGTTCCAGGGCCATCAGCAGGGGGCCAATTGCGTTCAATTGGTGACTGAGACCGCCTCGCGCATCGGCCTGCCGTGGCTCACGCTCTACGCTTTTTCTTTGGAGAACAATTTGCGCCGCCCCCGCGCCGAGGTCAACTTCCTGATGCGGCTGCTCAGGAGCTACCTGGAGAGCAACCTGCAGCGGATGATGGACAACAACGTGCGCATGCGGTACATCGGGCGCACCCACGAACTGCCTCCCGAGGTGCAGGACAAGATGCGTTGGGCTGAGGAGGCCACGGCGGGCAACACGGGCACCACGCTGACCCTGGCGCTGAACTACGGCGGCCGGTCCGAGCTGGTGGACGCCTTCCGGGGCCTCGCAGCGGAGATGAAGCTCAAGCACACCAGCCCCGACCGCATCACCGAGGAAGACATTCACCGCCATCTCTACACGGCGCACATGCCCGACCCGGACCTGCTGATCCGGACCTCGGGCGAGATGCGCCTTTCGAATTATTTGTTGTGGCAGATCGCCTATACGGAGATTTTTGTCACCGAGCGTCTGTGGCCGGACTTCCGGGGCATCCATCTGCTGGAAGCCATTGCCGACTTCCAACGCCGGGAGCGCCGCTATGGCGGCCTGGGCGAAGGCTCGGGCGAAGTGGACGAAGAGGCGGAGCGGGTCAAGATCGCGGCCGGCTGATTACCTTCGTTGTTCCTGGGCCTTTTTTTACGTATACAGGCGTGATGTTGCCGGCACATCCTGACGAAATGCAGGAGTGGAGGCAAGAATCCATTGGAAAACAAGAAGTTGGAGCCGGAGGAAGAGGATTCCGCGGCCAAGGTGCAAAAGCTGGCTGAGAAGATGCGCTTCCGGCTGAAGGAAGCCATGGCGCAGCGCGGGGGCTCTGAGGCCTTTCTGCATTGGCTGCGGTCGGACGGGAAAAAAGGCGCGTGAGGCCGGCCAGCGCCGCAGTTTTGCCCGCGCGAAGCCGCCGGGCGCAAAGCGGGGGCGGGAATCCGTTGGAAGACGAGAAAATCGCGCCGGGCCAAGAGGAACCCGGCGCTAAAGCGAAGCGGCTGACAGAGAAGCTGTGTGGCCTGTTGAAGGAAAAACTGGCCGAATACGGCGGCGGTAAGGCATTCCTGCGGTGGTTTCGATCAGAGGACGAAGAAGACGCGGCGCATTTCAAGAGAAAGGGACTTGACGCACGGCGTGTGTCGACCGATGATGGATCCAGTAACTTGCAGGTCAAATCTGCTGAACCCCAGCCTGGGACAGAATAGGGCTAGAGCGGGCCGCCTTGAGCGGCCCCCTCGTTTTAGGGCCAAAGAATCGGCGTGATCTCCCGATCAGCGAACCGTTTCCTGGAGAAGATGGTCGGGGGAACCTTTTCATGCCCGCATGGCCCCGGAGTGCCCAAAGGCCAGCACCGGAGATTCTCTCGCCCATGGCCGAATCCGCCTGAGCGAGCCCTTCCAGCATGCGCATCTGTTTGTTTATCTGTTACATAGGCACTTGCCACTCTAAGGGTCCGCGCGGACGCCGCCCCGGCGGTGTATCCTCACCCTTGGCATGAAACGCATCCTCACAGCGCTGGTTTTGATTCCGCTGGTCCTGGTTCTGGTGTTTCTGGGGCCGAAGTGGCTGATTGCCCTGGTGACGGCGGGGGTGGCGGCGCTGGCTGCGTGGGAGTATCTGGGGATGGCGGAGCTAGGCGGCGCCAAACCGCCGCGGATTGCGGTGGTGGTGGCCATTGCGGCGCTTTTTGCCGGCAATTTTGAGTACCCGGACCAGACGGCGGCGATCTTCGGCATTTTGAGCCTGGGCCTGCTGGTCTACTGCACCTTTCGCGCGCCGGTGGAGCAGGTGATGCCGGATGCGGCGGTCTCCATTTTCTGCATGTTGTACTTGGGGCTCACCCTGATTGCCCTGCCCGCCCTGCGCGAGGAGACCAATGGCCCCTCGCTGGTGGCCTTTTTGCTGTGCGTGGTGTGGGCGGGAGACACTGCCGCTCTCTACATTGGCCGACTCTGGGGCCGGCACAAGCTGGCGCCCGCGCTGAGCCCCAACAAGACCTGGGAGGGCGCGCTGGGCTCGGTGGCCGGCAGTCTGCTGACGGCTGGCGGACTGCTGGGGCTGGCTCATCAGCTGGAGACGTGGAACTCGGCCAAGCTCTCCTACCCTGACGACGTCTGGTACTGGCTGGTGCTGGCCGTGGTGGTGAACGTGGCCGGGCAGGTGGGGGATCTGGCCGAGTCGGCGCTGAAGCGCTCGGCCGGCGTGAAGGACTCGGGAAACCTGCTGCCCGGCCACGGCGGCGTCCTGGACCGCATCGACGCCCTGCTTCTGGCCGCTCCGGTGCTGTGGTACGCGCAGGTCATTCATCAGCGGTTCTGAGGAGGGATTAGGGAACAGAATAGAGCGAAATAGGCGCATAATTGCGTAAGAGGGCTGTTTTATGCCGCAAACATCGATTCTTGTCCAACTGGATGCAGCGGTTCAGGCCCGTCTTGCGGCCTTGGCGGAGGATCGTCAGCAGCCTGTTTCCGACGTGGCCGCGGAGGTCATCTCCATGTTCTTTGCGCCCGATAGTTGGGAACACAAGCACATTCGCGCTGGTCTGGCCGAGTTGGAAGCGGGCCAGGGCGTCTCGAATGAGCGCGTGATGGAGTGGCTGGATAGCTGGGGCGCGGAGAACGAGTTGCCCGCGCCGAAATGAAGATTCGCTGGTAGAGGTTACAGCAACCCCACTCCATCAAAAGAAGAGAGGGTACCGCTCGAACCATTTCAATTGAGGCCTTGGTGCGCACTCTCCCTGTAGGGCCCTCGCGAGAGCCCCCAATCGGCTTTGATTCGCGGTATGATTTCAGTAGGAGATGGCCCGATGACAACTCAAATCTCTCGCGTTGGAAACACACTGACCGTGGAGATTCCCGAAGAGTTGCTGATACAGGCCTCCCTGCCTGTCGGCGAGCCGTTGGAATGGGTTTCGAACGGGAACGGCAGCATCACGCTCGTCAAGCCTTCCGCCACCGTAAACCCGCGCAAACGCAAGACCTTGGAAGAGCTTCTGGAAGGTATTCCAGAAGGAACTTGCATCCCGGAATACGACTGGGGTCCTCCGCGCGGGGTTGAGGTTTGGTGAAATCCTACAGCCCCGATTGCGGCGATCTGGTTTGGTTTGATTTTGATCCGCAAGCCGGTAGGGAGCAGGCTGGCCGCAGACCGGCATTGGTACTCTCCGCCCGGTTCTTCAATCTGCGAACCTCCTTGGCATACGTTTGCCCCATCACAAGCAAAATCAAGGGTTACCCGTTCGAGGTTCTCCTTCCTCCAGGACTTCCCGTGCATGGAGTCATTCTTTGCGAACACGTGCGCAGCATGGATTGGCGGGTACGTAACGCAGTGCTGATCGGCAGAGCACCGGACGACGTTCTTCTTAAGGTTCGCGAAATTGTTGGGTCCATCGCCGGTATCGCGCCATAAGATGGCTGGAGTGTTTTCTGTCGCGGTACTGACTCACAATCCCATGGGACTTCAAAAAATACTATGAAGCGACTCGCCATTCTCGGTTCCACCGGCTCCATCGGGCAGAGCACCCTCTCCATCGTGGAGCAGTTCCCCGACCGTTACTCAGTGGCCGCGCTGGCCGCCGGGCGCAATCTCGACGAGGCGTTAGCGCAAGCCGTTCGCTGGCGGCCTCGGGTGGTCTCGCTGGCCACCGAAGAGCTGGCCGGGAAGCTGGCCGCGCGCCTTCGCCAGGCCGGCGTGACTGAAATCGACGTGGTTTCCGGCGCCGCGGGCACGGTCGCCTGCTCGACCCTTCCCGAGGCGGACTTTGTGGTTTCGGCCATTGTGGGTGTGGCGGGCCTGGAAGCCACGCACGCGGCCATCCTGGCCGGCAAACCAATCGGTCTGGCCAACAAGGAGTGCATGGTGGCCGCCGGCGAAATCCTCACCCGCGCCGCCCGCGAGCGCAACGTGCCCATCCTGCCCATCGACAGCGAACACAACGCGGTTCACCAGTGCTTGCGGGTGGGCGCGCACGCTGAGGTGAAGAGCATCTGGCTGACGGCCTCGGGCGGCCCGTTCCGCCAGCTTCCATTGGATCAATTCGCCGCCATCACGCCGGAACAGGCGCTCAAGCACCCCACCTGGGTGATGGGGCGCCGCATCACTATCGACTCCGCGACCATGCTCAACAAGGGCCTGGAGATCATTGAGGCCTGCCGGCTGTTCGATGTAGCGCCTTCCCAGGTGCGGGTCACGGTTCACCCGCAGTCCACGGTTCACTCGCTGGTGGAGTATGTGGACGGGTCGATTCTGGCGCAAATCTCCGTCACCGACATGCGCCTGCCGATCCTGTATGCGCTGGCCTACCCGGAGCGGCCGGCTTCCACGCTCACCTTTGACCTGGCGGCTTTGCGCCACCTGGAGTTCGAGCAGCCCGATTTCGAGCGCTTCCCGTGTCTGCGGCTGGGCTTTGAGGCGGCGGAAAAGGGTGGCGCCCATTGCATTGCCTTGAACGCGGCGGACGAGGTAGCCGTGGAGGCATTCCTTGCCCGGCGCATCCCGTTCACCGGAATCCCGCGTACAATTGAAAAGGTGCTCGCATCCACGCCGGAGGCGCATCCCGCCACCATTGCGGAGGTGTTCGCCGCCGACCGGGAGGCGCGTCAAACAGCTCGTGCGCTGTTGACCTAAGGTTGCCGTCCGGGCCGCGGGCGCTTGATCAGAGGGAAAAACTGTACATCTATGCATGAATTTCTAGTTTCTGCCGTTGCATTTATCGTCCTCGTCGGACTGATGGTAGTGGTCCATGAGTTTGGCCACTTCGCCGTCGCCAAGCTGTTCGGCGTGCGCGTCGAGTCGTTTTCCGTGGGCTTTGGCCCGCGGCTGTTCGGCGTCAAGTACGGCGATACCGACTACAAGGTCTGCCTGCTGCCTCTGGGCGGCTTTGTCAAGATGACCGGCGAGGCTCCTGAGCAAAACCTCGAGGCGCCCGGCACACCCACTGAAGTTCCGGTGGACGACCCCGGCTCCTTTACCGCCCATCCCCGCTGGCAGCGGATGCTGATCGGCGTGGCCGGACCGGTTGCCAACTTCATTCTGGCCTTCGTGTTGATGCTCTTCTACTTCGGGTGGATTAACGAAGTCCCCAAGTTCGAGGTGCAGACCACAACCATTGAGTGGGTGGTTCCGGGATCGGCGGCGGCCCAGGCCGGTCTCCAGCCGGGCGACGTCATCCGCCACTTTGAAACCGTGAACAACCCCGACTGGAACCAGGTGATCCAGCGTGCGGCGCTGGACCAGAACCAGACCGTGCCGGTAACCGTGGACCGCGGCGGCCAGACGGTGGAACTTTCGCTTCACCTGCCCGCCAACTTGAAAGGCCAGGATTTCGATGTAAGCGACGTGGGCGTCATCCCGCAGTTCGTCCAGGGCCCCATCGGCGTGCAACAAGTGCAGCCGGGGTGGCCCGCGGCCCAGGCCGGCCTGCGCGACGGGGACGCCATCCAGTCCGTGGATGGTCATGCTTTTCACACCGTGCAGGCGCTGCTGGCCTACATGCAGGCCGGACAGGGAAAGCCCGTTTCGCTGGTGGTGGTGCGCAACGGCGCAGTTTTGCCGCCCATGGTGGCGCATCCGGCCAAGCTGGATTCCAACGGTTTCAAGCTGGGGTTTGCGCCCATGCCGATTCCCTACGGGCCGGCCCCGCTCCCTTTGCATCAGGCGGCGATCAAGTCCAGGGAGTTCTGCGCGGAGAATTCGCTTCTCGTTGTCGATGTGCTGGAGCGGCTCTTTACGCGCAAGGCTTCGGTTTCGCAGCTCGTCGGTCCGGTGGGAATTGCGCGCGCGGCCGGGGAAGCGGCGGAGACCAAGGATTGGGCCCCGAAGTTTGGGTTGGCCGCGGGGATCAGCCTCAACCTGGGCATTCTCAATCTGCTGCCTTTCCCCATTCTCGACGGTGGCATGATCTTTCTTCTGCTGATCGAGAGCGTGATCCGCGGCGACATCAGCATGAGCGTGAAGGAGCGCATCTACCAGGCGGCCTTTGTGGTGCTGATCGCCTTTTTTGCCTTCATCATCTTCAACGACGTGACCAAGCTGCCGATCTTCACGCACCTCAAGCCGTAAAACAGTTATCAGTTATCAGTTATCAGTTATCAGTTGTCAGTTTCCAGAGATCAGAGATCAGTGGTCAGTGATCGGCTTGGCTACTGACAACCGATAACTGACAACTGACAACTTACGGAGAGCCTGCCGGATGCCAGTGACCACCGAAGTGAGGGTGCGCTATGCCGAAACCGACCAGATGGGGATTGTGTACTATGCCAACTACCTGGTGTGGTTTGAGATAGGGCGCGTGGAGCTGTTGCGCTCGCTGGGCCTTGCCTACAGCCAGTTGGAGATGGACCACCAGTGCATTCTGCCGGTAATCGAGGCCAGTTGCCGGTATAAGGCGCCGGCCCGCTACGACGATCAGATCGTGATCGAAACCCGGCCGTCGCTGCTGCGCGGGTCGGTCATCAAGTTCCACTACCGCATCCTGCGCAAAGCCCCCGAGGGCGAAGAGCCCAGGCTGCTGGCTGAGGGCGAGACGGTGCACGTGGTGTGCGACGACCAGTTGAACAAGAAGCCCCTGCCGGAGCGGTACGCGGCGGCGCTGCGGGCGATGATGGCGGATTAGCAGGCGATGGCGGCAGGGCGGAAACGGATCAAGGCGGTGGCCAGAATGCAAGCAAGAGGGTGGGTGCCTGGTGCGTCCCGGCTGGCAAGGGTTACCGACCCGGAAAAGCGACGCATCGTCGCGGCCTGCGAGGCATTTATCAGCGACGTTCTGAAACCGCGTTTTCTACCGCAAATTGTCCCGACCAAATTCAACTACGCAATTGACATCCGCGGCGTCGGGGCGGGAGGACGATATCGCTTCGTGCAGCGCTACCGGTCGGGCCATGAGAGCAATCGCGGGGAAGAGTTCGACGCGCCATTCGCTCGCATCGACTGCGTCGGGCGGGACCTTTTCGACATTTACTGGATGCGGCACACGGGGAAATGGTGGAGGCTCTACACTTGCGTGACGCTTGCCGAGGCACTGCAAATTCTGGAAACCGACGGCATTCTTCATCCGGTCTAATCGGGCTTGCCTTTAGCAGTCCACTATACTGTTCGCATGAAAGCGCCTGGACCGGGGCCTCCGGAGATGGAGCCAACTCTTTCCACTGCTCCTGAACTGCAGGAGGTGCTCGCCGAGCTCTGCCGCCGCGAACCCATCTTTCACCGCCCTGAATTCGGAACGTCAAGGGTCGATTTCGAGAGGATGACGGCGCAGGATTACTGGGAAACCGGGGCTTCCGGCCGCCGATACTCCAGGCAGCGCGTGCTGGACGGTTTGGAGGAGCGATTTTCCGTCCCGCACGCCGACGTATGGGAGACGAGAGACTTCCATTGCCGCAGGTTGGCTCAGGATATCTATCTGCTGACTTACACGCTGCTCCAGGACAACGTGCGGCTTACCCGGCGGGCAACGATCTGGCAAAAGACTCCTGACGGCTGGAAGATTGTCTACCATCAGGGAACTATCGTTGAGGACGTTTGAAGCGAGCCGGCCTCGGTCATTGCTCCGCTGGAATATCCCCGACGGCGCGCATGTTCTTTCGGGAGTTGCAGTCTAGACAAGCAGTGACAAGATTCTCGAGGCTGTTGTCCCCGCCCTCCGCAACCGGTGTAACGTGGTCAAGCGTAGCGGTCAAGCGCGTCAATTGCTTGTGACAATAGCGGCATAAATAGCCATCCCGCTCAAACACCCTGATCCGGTTCTGTCGAGTGTTGTAATAGTCGATGTTTGCGTTGTCGATGAACAACTCCGATTCCGATGCCGTCCGTTCGGAGCGGAATTTTCGACACGCTTCAATTTCCTCTGGAATCAGAACCCGATACAACGTGCCGTCCCGGTTCGGTTCGCCTTCTTTCCGTATTGCGCCGACAGTTTCCAGCGCTCGAAGCGTGTCTTGCACCTTCCCCAACGAGATTGTGTTCTCAGCAGCAGACGAATACGCGGATCTCACGACCGCTCTACGGAGGCTGCGGGTGCTGACGCGAAGATGCGGGTTCCCATCCTTCAAGATCGAGTGCCGGAACAGAAACCAATAAAATGCGGCGTCGTAAGGTTCCAGAAGGGGCTGCAGGTCGTCAACGATCTCCTGAACGATGAGCGGTAGTTCCAAAGCGGAGAAATCACGATCTCCTACAGTTGCCGTCGTCGCGTTCACCTCAACTTCCAGTTCGCTCAGAAGTTGACGTATCATTTCTAGGCGCTTATTCATGTCGGACTACATTTTACATTCACAATTCAAACTGGACAGTGCCAAGTTCTC
>PLGM01000383.1 GCA_003139795.1 Acidobacteriaceae bacterium
TTCTTCTCCAGCATCTTGTCGACCTTCTCCGGTTCGAGCAGATCGTAGAGCGCGTCGTAGAGCGGGCGCAGGTAGGGGTCCACCTTCTCCTGCAAAGAGCCGGGCAGAAAGCCCAGCCGCTCGCCGGCCTCCACCGCCGGCCGTACCAGCACGATGCGGCTCACCTTCTTGGCATTGATGGCGGCCACGGCCATGGCGACGGCGAGATAGGTCTTGCCGGTGCCCGCCGGGCCCACGCCGAAGACCATGTCGTTCTGCTCGATGGCCTCCACGTACTTGCGCTGATTGATGGAGCGCGGCTGCACGGTCCTCTTCACGCCTGCCGAGCGCTGCTTGCCCGCGTCGGCCAGCGAACGCAACGTGGTCGCCGGGTCGGCTACCAATAGGCGGAGCATCCCGTTCAGTTCCCCGTTGTGCGGATTCACGCCCGCCCGGCGCAACGCCTCGAAGTCCTGGAAGATGCGCTGCACGCGCGCCACGCCCGCTTCCGGTCCCTCCACATGCACGGCGTCGGAGCGCAGATCGATCCGCACGCCAAGTGAGTCTTCTATCAGCCTGAGATTTTCATCGCGAGTCCCAAACAAGGGCTCAAGGTTGGGCGTGATCTCCAGAGCGATCTTCAAAGGATTCGACGGCCTCCAGTGCGACGTTGTGAGGTTGAGTTGAACGGGTCGCGGCCCAAAGCGGCTGCTGCCGACGCGGCTATGAAGAGAATAGCGGCTGAGGGCGTGGGGTACGCAAGGACTACCCAACGGGTTTGGGCGAGAGACACGGACCCGTGCGGGCGCACCAGGCGCCGGACGGGCTGCGAAGAAGCGGCTGATTGTGAAGGGGACCGTAAGGCGCAGAGCAGGACCGGGCCGAAGCCCTGGGCTGTCTCGTGAAACCGCGGGTTGGCGTGGGCGACCAAATCCGGTATCTGCGCTTGAGAGTAGCGCCATATGCTGGCGGCGTCAATCCATGCCGCAAGGATTCTTGGTGAAAAGTGTGCCTTGGCAGGTACCCGTGGCTGTGCAGGACGGTTACCGGCGTCTGCGCGGACTGATAGGACGGCAGCTTATTCGAAGCGCGGTCGTGAACTGCACAGTCCAAGGCCGCTCGCTTCGGCGGTTCAGACGGGCCAGCAAGGACCAAGACTCTGGTAACGGGAAGGACGGCTTGATGGCACCTCGATATTTGGCGTTTGATATTGAATCTGCAAAAGATGTTCCGGGTGGCGATTTCAACTGGCGTCTACATCGGCCGCTTGGCGGTGAGGCCAATTCCGCGTATACTGAAGATTCGGCAAGCTGTCGGTGGTGTGTGTCTATACGCGCCCGATGGCTCTCCCGGCGGATAGTCCCGGTCTGAGTGCCTTTGCAACAGCGCTCACAGGGGTTGAACCGGGCAGCACGAAACATTCAAGTTTGGAGCGAAGTCATGGCACAGGTATGCGATATTTGCGGGAAAGGCCCGCAGTTTGGTAATAACATTTCTCACGCGCACAACGTTTCG
This sequence comes from Acidobacteriaceae bacterium, assembly GCA_003139795.1. Taxonomy (GTDB): domain Bacteria; phylum Acidobacteriota; class Terriglobia; order Terriglobales; family Acidobacteriaceae; genus Telmatobacter. The sequence goes on from PLGM01000383.1 coordinate 1,495, forward strand.
CGCCGCCGTTGGAATGTAAATTTGCAGGCAGTCAAGGCCCTCGTCAACGGCGCGCCGAAGCGCCTTCGGGTGTGCACCAGTTGCATCAAGAACGGCAAGATCACCAAAGCATAAGGCGCAGGCCGGCGAGCAGCCCGCTTGATTTGCTTCCGTTCAATTCAAGTTCGACACCACTCAGAATCGACAATGAGAGAATCGACGCGAACCCCGTCCAGCGCTGGACGGGGTTTTGTTGTGCGTGGAATGCGGTCCTAATGCCCCGACGAGACAGCGCCTGGGGCCAGCGGATTGTCCCAGGGGAAGGCGGCTGCATCCAGGCCGGCGGGCGACCAGCGCTGAACGATGGCCTGCGCCAGCTTGCCCAGGGTCTGCTCAGCTTCGTTGTCGCCGGTCCAGCGCTGATCGGCGTTCTCCCAGGTGAAGGCGGCGATCACAACCGGCCCATTCTTCGTGGCAATGAGGGCCACATCGTTGCGCACCTGGTCGAGGGCGCCGGTTTTGTTCGCGACGGCCGAGCCATGTTCGCTGGTGTCGAGCGATTCAATATAACGCGGCAGGCTGTCGCGGTCCTGCTGCTTGTGCAACATTTGCAGCAGCGCGCCGCACAGTGGGCCGTCAGTGGTGAGGGGCGCGGAGCCGTCGAGACCCAGGCGGCATTGGGCCAGCCGCTCCATGATGGAGGCCATCTCATGCGCGGTGGTTTTGCCCAGGCCAAAGCGGGGCTGATCGGCGGGCATCGGCCCCTGCGCAGGCACGTAGACCTTTTTGTACAGCACGGTTTGGGTAAGGCCGGCGGCGCGGAGGGTGGCGTTGATGTGCGCCAAGCCGAGGCGGTCGATGGCCAGGTTGGTTGCGGTGTTATCGCTGAGAACCACCATGAGGTGGAGGGTGTCGCCGAGGGTGAGGGCAAGCGGCGCGGTGAGCTGGCCGAGCACGCCCGAGCCTGCCACCTGATTGTCGTGCGTCAGGACCATCTTCTCAGCCAGCGAGGCTTGTCCGGCGCGAATCTGCTCCGCGGCGTCCAACAGGATGCCCATTTTAATGACCGACGCAGTTTGGACCGGTAGATCGGAATCGAGCGAAGCCGTCTGGCCGGATTTGAGGTTGTGGGCATAGAGGGCGACGTGGCCGTGGTGGGCAGCGGCAATGGACCGCAACTGCCTGTCGAGCTGCGCGTCTTCCTGAAGGGTTGCCTGCTGGGCGGGAAGCAACGCGGCGCTTGTGCAAGCCAGCGCAACCATGAGCGCGATTCGGACTCTGGATAGGGAAAAGACCATGGGGCCAGAGTAACGCGCCACGGCGGGCGGCGCTACTCTTCGCGCGCAAAAGTGAGCGAGGCGGAGTTGATGCAGTAGCGCAGGCCGGTGGGGCGGGGTCCGTCGGGGAAGACGTGGCCCAGGTGGCCTCCGCAGCGGGCGCAGGTGACCTCGACGCGGCGCATGCCGAAGCTGCGGTCCTCGTGCTCGGCGATGGCCTTGGAGTCGGCCGGCAGCATGAAGCTGGGCCAGCCACAGCCAGAGTCGAACTTGGCGCCGCTCATGAACAGCAGTGCCCCACAGCCGGCGCAGTGGTAGTTGCCGGTTTCATGGTTTTCGGTCAAGATCCCTGTGAACGCGGGCTCGGTGCCCTTTTCGCGAAGGACGCGATACTGCGCCTGAGTTAGCGCCGCGCGCCACTCGGCTTCAGTCCGCACAACTTTTTCGGACGCTTCACTCATGGCTACCTCCTGGGCTTGCGTGCAGGGATTGCCCTACGCCGATTGAATGCTCGGAGCCGAGCGATGGCAGCGGGAACCGGCTTCAGATCTCCGCGATCAGATCGATTTCCACCAGTACGTCCTTGGGCAAGCGGGAGACTTCGACCGTGGTTCGCGCCGGCAGCGGTGCAGCCTCTTTCCCGAAATAGGCAGCGTAGACCGCGTTCATGGCGGCAAAGTCGTTGATGTCCTTAAGGTAGACAGTGGCCTTGACCACCTCTGCGAGGCTCGTGCCGCCCGCTTCGAGGATGGCTTTCAGATTTTCGAAAGTGCGAGTGGTTTGTTCCGCGATGCCGCCCGCGACCACCTGCTGGGTCGCCGGGTCAACACCGGCTTGTCCGGCTGTGAAAACGAGATTACCCACGCGGATGCCCTGCGAATAGGGCCCGATGGCAGCGGGGGCTTTGTCGGTTGCGATGACAGTTTTGCTCATACCTCGATTGTAATGGGCTTTCGGCGCGTTGCGGAGCAATGGATCAATGCCACGCGGCCAGGACAACGCCGGAGATCATGAGCGCCACCAGCCAGTAGCCGGCGTTGATGAAGAAGAGTTTGAAGGGCCGCTGCTCATACATCGTTTCGGAGAGGAGCGGCGCGGCGATGAAGCCCAGCCAGCAGATGAAGCCGATAAGTGCGCCCCAGCACCAGGTGGTCGCACCCGCCCACATCACCACGTGCGCCAGCACAAAGGCGAGGATCAGGCCGCCGATGAAGGACGTGATCATGGCGATGACGGCGCCCTTGGGCCGTTCGCCCTTTGTGTGGCCGGTCAAGGCCATCCACGGCTTGGCGAAGAGCAGCGAGTACCAGAGCGCGCCCAGGATCCACTGAATCAGGGCCGCGACCAATACGGCCAGGTGGTTGAAGTGAAGATGGTGCATTGTGAAGCCTCCATACCAGATAGAAATCCGCCTCCGAGGGACCGGAAACTCAGGGAAATGGGGGAATATCGCCGGCCGGCCGGAAAGGAGTCGCGCAGTTGACTGTGCGGCAAGCGGCAAGGCTGTGTCAAGGAGAAATGCAGAGTTGTCGTTCTGCGCAGTTTAGCGGCGTTTGAGGGCTTCCAACTCTTCGAGGGTGCGCGGCCAGTCGGCGCCGAGGAGCCGGGAGAGACTGCGATCGGCCAGGACCTTTCCGCCGGTTTGGCAGCGGGCGCAGTAGTTGGTTTCGTTGTCTGCGTAGCGAATGCGCTGCACCTTCTGACCGCAGCGCGGGCAGGGCTGGTTGAAGCGGCCATGGACCGCCATCTCCTTGCGAAAGGCGGTCACTTTTTCAGGGAATGCGGCCTCCGCCTCTGTGCGCAGGCGGCCTATCCAAGTGGTGAGCGTGGCCTGCGTGGCGGAGAACAGGCGCTCCCATTCTTCCGGTTTCAGCTTGTGGGTGAGCGCGATGGGAGAGAGTTGGGCGGCGTGGAGGATTTCGTCGGAGTACGCGTTGCCGATGCCGCTCACCAGGCGGGGATCGGTGAGGGCTCGCTTGAGGGTGCGGTTTTCCTCTGTGAGCGCGGAGCGAAAGCCGTCAAGGTCCGTGGCAAAGATCTCGATTCCGCCGGGATCGACAGTGAGCAGGCCTTCCTCGCCGCGAAGAACGTGCAGGGAGGCGCGGCGCTTGCTGCCGGCTTCGGTGAGGATAAGCGAGCCGGAGGGGAAGTCGAATGCGGCAAGGGATTGGCGACCGGCGAGTTTGGCTTGCGGCGGCCGCCAGTGCAAGCGGCCGGCAATCATGAGGTGCAGCACCAGCCACAGGTCGCCTTCGACGCCGATGGCGATGCGCTTGCCGATGCGGCGGACGGCGTGGACGGTTTTGCCTTCGACGGATGCAAGCGGAGGGTCAACGGTGCGGAGCAGAAAGACGCTGGCCAGCCGTACGCGCTCCAAGGGCTGCGCGAGGATGCGGGCTTCAAGAGCGGTGATATAGGCGGCGATGTCGGGGAGTTCCGGCATTGATATCAGATTGCAGTCGGAGCGGGTGGTTGCGCAATGGCGGATTTGTCATAAACCGAGAAAAAGGACCGGCAATTTCCGGATGGCCCACAATTCGGAGATTATCGAGTGGCCTGTGCGAAAGGCGGCCTTATCCGAGGCTGCCGATGGAAGCTACATCGGCATTACGCTTCACGAGCAAGATGGTGACATCCTCTTCATTGAAATTTGGGTCGACCAACGATTTCAGAATATGCATCGTTTTCCCCGAATCGTCAGCCAGTGCCTCGCGCAAACGGTCTTCCGCATTTTCCCCGGAAATCGAATCGGTAAGTCCGTCTGTGAAAAGAAGCAATGCGCCGCCAGGAAGAAGAATAGCTGTGTTGGCCGTAAAGGCCGCTTCGGGAAATAGTCCAAGAGGCATGCCGGTGGCTTCCAGCAATCTTGCAGATCTGGAGCCGAAAACAATGGGGGCATTGTGGCCGGCGTTTACGTAGGTCAATTCTCCCGTGTCGCGATTCAGCACGATAAACACTGCCGTCGCGAAACGGTCGATGGGGGTATATCGACTCAGATAACTGCTCATCTGCCGGGTCAAGGCCAGGGGATCTGCACCAACACCTGCGATGCTTCCAACAAGAGCCTGTATGTTTGCCGCCAACAGCGCCGCCGGCATGGTCGGGTCGAGGACTGGCGCGGTGTTCCGAAGGTCTAGCGGCAAAAATCCGCCGCGGCGGACGGCGAGGGTGGGGCACCCAGTTTTGTTTCAATCGTCAGGAGCCGGATCAATAGCACGGTGCGCTAGGGTCTCGCCGGAGACAGGCGCGACGAAACCTCAGTGCGCGTACCGTTTTTCCCCGGCTTCCAGTGGCACCAGCAACCTATTGAAGGCCGGCGGCAGAGGGCAAGTGGCATAGGGCGTGTAGGCGCAGGGCGGGTTCTCCAGGCGGTTGAAGTCAAGCGTCAGCAGGCCGGGCTGATCAAGCCCGTGGTCCGGCAATCCGGTGTGCAGATAGCGGGCCGCCGGGTAGGTGGTTTCATAGCGGGTCTGATCCCTGAGGATGAAGAAGAGGGTCTTGCCCTGGGGGTCTTCGAGCACCGGCTCAAGGCGCAGGGTCTTGTCGTAGAGGGTGAACACCGCAACCCCCGGCGACGGCAGGTCCAGCGTTGTGCCGAGGACGGTGGGAATCTTTTCGATGTGCGGCGGCGTGTACGGAATCCACTGGGCCTGGATGCGGTAGAGCGGGTCGGGAGCGTACCAGTTGAGCCCGTGGAAGGCGGTGCGCGTGGGCGAGGCGGCGTCCTTGATGCGCAGCGCGTAACGGCCGCCGCGGCTGAGCACCACCAGCGAAAGCCCGTGCCAGGCGATCGTCGAAGGCTTCGCGCCCTCCACTACGAGCGGGCCCTCCTGCGCGGGTTTGCCGTCGATAAGGAGATCGGGCGGAAAGCCTCCGGGCGGCGCCTGCAACTGGACTGCGTTGGGGCCGACGACGAGCAGGACGATGTGATCGGGAGCCTGGGCGCGCACCCGGATCTGGTTGTCCTCGGCCGCGCCAACGGAGTTGCTGCCGGGCTTGAGCCACTCCAGCCCCACCAGCGTCAGCCATCCATCCGGAGCGGCGATCTCCTGCTCGCGCTGGGCTCGCCAGGCGGCCAGATCCTGCAACCATTGTGCGTCGGGTGCTGAAACAGCCGACGACGTTGGGTTAGCCGGGGGCGCGTCCTGCGCCACGGCATGGCGGGCTTGCGGCAAGCCCCATCCGGCGAGCGCAATCGCCAGACTCAACGCGTACGGCTTCGTCAATCGCCTTCTCTGTGCCAATCGCCATGTCATGGCGCGAAACTCCTCTTCCCGGTCGAAAGCCGTTCTTTTTTGCCTAACCGGTACCAGTTATTGGCGGTCAAGCCAGCCGGACGCCAATGCGAAGCTGGCGATGCGGCTTTGTGCCGCGCGGAGCGCATCCAAGGAACGAGTGGGACTTGCCGGCAATGGGATCGTCTCCTTGTTCAGGCTGCTCCTATTATGACCCGGCCAAGGTGTGACGGTAGACTTCGAACAGGGATTTGGGTGCAGGATTCAGAGAGGCGAATCGCTTGAGCAAGCCTAACTTTGTCTGTCTCGCTCTATTTTTTTGTTTGCCGGCGTTGGCCCTTGCTCAGCAGGGCAATGACCCAACCGGTGCGCCTGCACAGGCCGCGCCCGCGCCCCCGACCCCATCTTCCGCCCCCAAAGATCCGGTGCTCGTCCTCCGTCCTGCGCCCAAGCCGGCGAGGCCAGCCAGCATGGTGACGCCGGAAGGCCGCATCCATCTCGATGTGGTGCTGACCGATGGCACGGGCAAGCCGGTGATTGGGCTCGAGCCGCCGGACTTCAAGCTGCTGGACGACAACCAGCCGCGCAAGATTCTCTCCTTTCGCTCCTTCGATGGAGTGACCGTCAAGCCCAACCCACCGGTCGAGGTCATTCTGCTGGTCGATACGGTCAACCTGCCGTTCCAGCAGATTGCTTTCACGCGGCAGGAAATCGCGAAATTCCTTCGCCAGAGAGGCGGGCATCTGGCGCAGCCGGTTTCGATCATGCTGCTCAGCGATGCGGGTCTGCGGATTCAGCCCCGGCCGTCGGTCGACGGCAACGCGCTGGTTACAGTGGTCGATCAGATGAAGGGCGGCATTCACACCATCTACGGTGCAATGGGCGCGGACGGCGATCTCAAACGCTTCCAGTTATCCCTCCGGCAAATGGCTGCCATTGCCGAGAATGAAGCGCTGAAGCCGGGCAGGAAATTGCTGATATGGGTGGGCCCCGGCTGGCCGAGGCTGGACGCCAACAACTATATGTTTTCCGACAAGGATCAGCGGCGCTACTTCGACACGATCGTCGAGCTTTCTACCAAACTGCGCGAGGCGCGCGTGGCCGTCTACAGCGTTTCCGCATCCGGTCCGGGGCTCGGCGCTGAGCCCGACCGCAGTTTCATGTACCAGGATTTTCTGAAAGGGGTGAAATCGCCCCGGCAGGCGGACACCGGCAACCTGGCCTTGAAGGTGCTTGCTCTGCAAAGCGGCGGACGCATCCTGGGGCCGGATAACGACCTGGCCGGCCAGATCGATAACTGCATTGCGGAGGCGAGCGCTTTCTACACGCTCTCATTCGAACCTCCCCATGCGGACCATCCGGACGATTATCACGACCTGAAGGTGCAGGCCGGGCGGCCGGGAGTTACGGTCCGCACCAATACCGGGTATTACAACCAGCCGCAGGCAGAGGCGGCGGCGCCCAAATGACTCCTGAAGGAACTGGATGTAGGTCCATCGCATGAACAAGTCAGCCCACGCTTGTGTCGCAGTTATTCTCTGCTTGCCGGCGCTGGCACTCACACAGCAGGCCTACCCCTCGACGAGATCCGCAGCCCAGTCCGCGCCGTCGCCAGCGCCCCAGGCCCCAGCGCTCACCCAGCGTCCCGCGCCCACGCCCGCACCCGCCGCCGAGGGCCGCGTCCACTTCGATGTCGTGGTCACCGATAAGGCGGGAAAGCCCGTGTCGGGCCTGGAGCTCAAGGACTTCACGCTCAAGGACAACAACCAGCCGGCGAAGATTCTCTCCTTTCACACCATCGACGCAACCGTTCAGCAGGCCGGTCCGCGCGCGGAGGTCATTTTGCTGCTGGATGCCGTCAACCTCGGGTTCATGACCGTCTCCCGCGAGCGGCTGGACATAGCAACGTTTCTGCGCAAGAACGGCGGCCATCTTGCCCAGCCGGTATCCATCTTCCTGTTTACCAACGAGGGCGTGAAGGTCCTGGTTCAGCCTTCCACCGACGGGAACGCGATGGCCGCGCAACTGGATCAGGCCGACGCCGGGTTGCGCGCCATTGGCCGGTCGGCAGGCGTCTACGGCGCCATCGAGCGCCTCGAATTATCGCTCAAATGGATCACCTTGATTGCCAGGAACGAAGCCAGAAGGCCGGGCAGGAAGTTGCTGATCTGGGCCGGCCCAGGCTGGCCGATGCTGGACCGGCCGAACATTGAAACCTCATCCAAGGGTGAGCAGCAATTGTTCAATATGATCGTCGAACTTTCAACCACGCTGCGCGAGTCTCATACCGCGCTTTACAGCGTTTCACTGGGAGAACCGCACCTGGGCACGTTTCTCTATGAGGATTTTCTGAAAGGGGTGAAGACGGCCGACAAAGCGAATCCTCCCAACCTGGCCTTGAAGGTGCTTGCGACGCAAAGCGGTGGGCGCGTGATCGCCCCGGACAACGATCTGGCCGGGCAGATCGACACTTGCGTCCAGGACGCCGGCGCCTTCTACACGCTCTCGTTCGATCCGCCGCGCGTGGATAAGCCGAATGAGTATCACGACCTGAAAGTCGAGATCGGCAAGCCGGGGCTCACGGCGCGCACCAGCACCGGCTATTACAACCAGCCGTAGCTTGCGGCCCCAGGAAGCCGGTTGGAATCGCAGGTCTGCCGCCGCGACGGGCGAGAGCTGGAGCACGCGGGTTTGCCTCGCGAGTGTTGACAGCGGCACTTGCCGCTCCCTAGAATTAGAGAGGAGAACTTCACCTATTTTCTGCCGTAAGTGACAGTTATAAGTGCCGGATAGATGGGGTTTAATTCTCCTCAGGCGAGTTCGGGAGCGGTCGCAAACGGCCCTTCCGAAGGCAATGCGAGCGAAGACGGAGAGCAGGGAAGCATGACGGATGCGCGCGTCAGTCCGCGAGAGCGGCTGGTGCTGACGGCCATCATCGAGCTTTATATCGCTACGGGCGAACCCGTGGCCTCGCAGGCGGTTGCGCATACGTTTGCCGACCGCGAGGGGTTGAGTTCCGCCACCGTGCGCAACGTGATGGCCACGCTGGGCGAGGCGGGGTTGCTGGAGCAGCCGCACACCTCGGCGGGCCGGGTTCCCACCGCCGCGGCCTTCCGCTATTACGTCGAGCAGATTACCCAGCCCGGCCGCATGGCCGCCGGCGCACAGCCGGCCAGCTCCATGGCGCAAGGCGCGTTGCCCCTGAACTCTTCGCTTCTGAGCGAGGCCCGGCGCGAGCAGATCGAGGGCAGCTTTACCGGCGTCGCCAGCAGCCATGAGTACCTGGAGCGCACTTCGCACGTGCTGGCGCTGATCTCCAGCGGCCTGGGCGTGGCGCTGGCCAGCTCCACCGCGGGCCAGGTGCTGGAACATATACACTTTTCGCGCCTCTCTGCGGGCCGGGTGCTGGCAGTGCTGGTGACCCAGGCCGGGGCGGTGCAGGATCGCGTGCTCACCCTGGACCGCGAACTGACGCACATGGAGCTGGAGACGGCCGCGCGCTACCTGAACGAGAACTTCCGCGGCTGGCCCATCGAGCGCATTCGCGCCGAGGTGGCGCGGCGCGTGGAGGTGGAGCGCGAGGCCTACCACCAGATGCTGGCCGCAGTGGAAGAGCTCTGCCGCAAGGGCGCGCTGGCCGGCGGCGAGGACGGTCCGGCCCTCTATGTGGACGGAATGGCCAACCTGATCAGCGCCGAGCTGGACCGCGAGCGGCTGCGGCAGATGCTGCTGGCCCTGGAGGCCAAGCAGCGGCTGGTGGAGCTGCTGACCGCCTACGTGGACGGCCGTCAGCAGGAGGTGCGCGTGGTGGTGGGGCTGGACCAGGCTTCGCCAGCAATGCAGGACCTGGTTCTGATCGGCGCACCGGCCCGGTTGGGCGGCGCCAATCTGGGAACCGTCGCCGTCATCGCTCCCACGCGCATCCAGTACCAGGAGATGATTCAGGCCGTGCGCTACATTGCCGGGCTTTCCGAGCGCATCCTGGAGGTTCCGGCAGAGCAGCAATTCCACTAGACCGGCGGCAATCTCAGGGAGTCCTTCGCGGCCCGCGGGTAGAGCGGCGGGCGCCTCACAAATTATCATGGAATCAGGCACCGACGATGTTTCGGAGAATTCATAGAGCTATGCCAGAACAGAAAACAGAATTGCCGGAGTTGGAAGCAGGGGAGACCACTCCAGACGCGCCTGTCGTTGAACCCCTCAATGACCCGGCCGCAGCGGCGGAGGGCGGGGAAGTCCCGCGCATCGCCGCGGAGCCAGTGAGCCGCGCGGAATACGACCAGTTGAAGGCCGAGCGTGATGGTTTGCTCGATCGCCTGGCCCGGTTGCAGGCAGAGTTTGAGAACGCCCGCAAGCGCGCCGAGCGGGAGCGGATCGAGTATCGCGACTATGCCACCGGCAGCGTCGTCCAGCAGTTTCTACCCGTGGTGGACAACTTCGAGCTGGCGCTCAAATCCAACGGCACGGCGCACCAGTTGCGCCACGGCGTGGAGTTGATCGTGAAACAAATGCAGGAGATCCTGCGCCAGTTGCAAGTGGTTCCCGTTCCCACCGTAGGCGAGGCCTTCGATCCCCGCATGCACGAGGCGCTGGGTACGGTGGAGCGCGACGACCTGCCCGACCAGCATGTGGCCGAGGAGGTTCGGGGCGGCTACAAGCTGCGCGAGCGGCTTTTGCGCCCGGCGCTGGTGCGCGTGGCACACAATTCGAAACAGACAAGTGAATGAGTTCTAATACAAGAGTGAGCAAAGCAGACTACTACGAGGTTCTGGGCGTCTCCCGGGGGGCCGACGAGCAGGAGTTGAAGAGCGCTTACCGCAAGCAGGCGCTCAAATACCATCCTGACCGCAACCCCGGCGACCATGCGGCCGAGGAGAAATTCAAGACCGCCAGCGAGGCCTACCAGGTGCTGAGCGACCCGGACAAGCGCGCCGCCTACGACCGCTACGGCCACGCCGGCCTCAGCGGGCAGGGCGGCTTTGGCGGCTCGCCGTTTGCCGGCGGCGTGGACATCGGTGACATCTTCGGCGATCTGTTCGGCGAGATGTTCAATGTGGGCGGAAGCTCACAGCGCGGCAACCGCCAGCAGCGCGGCGACGACCTGCGCTTCGACCTCGCCATCGACTTTGAAGACGCCTTTTTCGGCACCGAGACGGAAGTGAAGATCCGCCGCCTGGAAACCTGCGGAGCCTGTCACGGGCGCGGCACCTCGACCGGCCGCGGCCCCACCACCTGCGGCCAATGCCAGGGACGCGGCCAGATCCGCTACCAGCAGGGCTTTTTCTCCGTGGCCCGCACCTGCGGCGCGTGCGGCGGGACCGGCCAGGTGATCGGCGATCCCTGCCAGACCTGCCGCGGCCAGACGCGCGTCAGCAGCGAGCTCAAGCTCAACGTCAAAGTGCCGCCGGGCGTGGAGGAAGGCACCCGCATCCGCTACGCCGGCGAAGGCGACTCGGGCCGGGCAGGCGGTCCCAGGGGCGATCTCTACGTCGTGCTCTCCGTGCGGCCCCACGACTTCTTTGAGCGCAAGGGCCACGACCTGCACTGCGTGATCCCCATCAGCTTCCCCCAGGCAGCGCTGGGCGCCGAGTTCGAGATTCCGGGGGTCGACGGCCCGGTCAACCTGAAGATTCCCGAGGGCACGCAAAGCGGCCGCGAGTTGCGTATCCGCGGACGGGGCATTCCCTATCTCAGCGACAAGGGCCACGGCGACCTGATCGTCAAGGTGCTGGTGCAGATTCCGCGCAAACTCTCCCGCAGCCAGCGCGAGCTGGTGAACAAGCTGGCCGAGTCGCTGACCGTGGAAAACAAACCGACGTCACCCAGTCTGCTGGAAAAGATGAAGGATTTGTTCAACTAGAGCGAAACCAAGATAGGTGTACCCATGGAGGTCCAACAGCCATTCGCGCGTGGTTCAACTATTGTGGCTCTCAAGGTACAGCAATTCTGGTTTCGCTCTAGCCGTGCCGTGGATCGAGAGTGTTATTGAACCTGCCCCGAACGCCGCTGGAGTTATGAAACTACGGACCAATGGCAATGAAAACTCCGCCGTTGAAGCCGGCCCACTTTCTACCTTGCCGAGTTACTAGCCCCCTACCGCGACCATGGCGGGTGAAGCGGCTATTCCGCAATTGTGGAGTCCAATTTTGTGTAATTATCAAGGTAATCCTTGGTGGTCAGATAGCACTCGCAAGCGGCCTTCGTAAGCCCAGGGACGTCGAGGATGCGAATTGTTCCGCGGGTGTATTCGATAAGTCCTTTTCGCTTGAGAATCCCGGCGGTCATAGAAATAGTGGGACGGCGACCCCCAAGCATGTCGGCGAGAAACTCATGCGAAATCTTGAAGGTGTCGATGTTCGCGCGGTCCGCACAGATGAGCAGCCAGCGGGCGAGCCGCTGTTCGAAGGTGTGTTTCGCATTGCATCCAGCGGATTGCATTGCCTGAACGAGTTGTGCCTGAACATAGCGCAGAGCCAGAAACTGAAAGGCGCCGCCAAGGCGGAACTCTCTTCTGGCGTCCTCTACGTGGCAGGAATAGCCATGGCCGGCAATCTGGGTGTAGATACGATTCAAACTCCTTTTTGTTCCCATAAGAGCTGAGACGCCGATGACCGACTCATAACCGAACATCCCTACCTCAACCTGAGACCCATCCTTGAAGGTTGTGGTCATCGAGGCCATCCCCTCTTCGAGAAAATAGAGCCGGTCGACGGGGTTGCCAGGATATTCGATTTCGTGTTTCATCTCGAATTTGACGGGCTGCAAACGAAGGCGCGCAACGATGTCCGCGTCCAGAGCCTTCAAAAGAGTGTTCTTAAAACCGTTCGTGCGCAAGGAATCCTCACTTTCAGACAAAACCCTATCACAATCTGTATGCCCCAAGCTCACGATTCCTGACAAAGTTCGAGTTATGTCCGAAACCGTACAAAGATCGCATAACTAAGCGAGTAGAATCTGGTCGGTCCATCAATCTTCTCTTTCGAGGTGAGATGTATGACCTTTGACCTCGCGGCTTTTCTGGCCACGGCAGGAGTGGGACGAAGGATCGTCCAATTGAAGCCCAAGCAGGTCTTCTTTTCGCAGGGAAGCGCGGCTGACGCCATCTTCTATCTTCAGACGGGCCGCGCAAAACTCACCGTCGTTTCGCATGACGGGAAGGAAGCCACCATCGCGCTTCTCCCCGCCGGGGAATTCGTCGGAGAGGAGTCGCTGGCCAGCGTNNAGCGTGGGCGCGCTGCATATGGCTACTGCCAGCGCCATTACAGCCTGTACCGCGCTCAGGATAGAGAGGGGAGAGATGATCCGCGTGATGCACCAGGAGCATTCCCTCTCCGATATGTACTTGAAATTCCTGCTGGTCCGGAGCATGCGAGCCCAAGCCGATCTTGTGGATCAGATTTTCAACTCCAGCGAAAAGCGTCTGGCTAGAATTCTCCTGTTGATGGCCGAATTCGGCGATCCGGGTCAATCGGAACACCTGATTCCTCACATCACGCAGGAAACTCTGGCAGAGATGATCGGCACCACCCGGTCCCGCGTCAGCTTCTTCATGAATCGCTTTCGCAAGCTCGGCCTTATCGAATACAACGGNNCGATCAATTCACCGAGCGTAACCCCGAGAGACCTCCTGGTTCGGCCACCCCGCGTATTCGATCGAAGCCGGCCAGAAGCAGCTAGAACGGTTCCGGGGTTGCCGATAATTTCAATTATTATCTGAAAAGAAACAAAGCCTCGATCAGGCTGTAAGAATACGGGCTATAGCCCGAACCCTTCACTCGAAACGGAGCTATTGGACCGGCCCTTAGAGCGCCAGCAGCGCAATCGCCGCCACGGCCACGCCGATCAGTTGACTCATGCGGTCGGTGAGCGCAAAGGCTACCGGGTCTTCGTCCAGTTCGCCGCGCGAGGCCAGCAGCCACACGCGGTTGAGCCACAGAATCATCAGCGGCACAATCAGCCACAGCAGCCTCGGCTGGCGGTAAAGCTTGACCACGTCGGCGCCGCTGATATAAATGGCGAAAACTACCACCGCGGCATAGGCGCTGGCGGTGCCGAAGCTACGCAACTGCGCCAGATCAGCCAACAGGTAGCCGCGCTCGTTCCTCGGCGAGGAATTGCTGGCGCGCAGGTTTTCCAGTTCGGCAAAGCGCTTGACGATGGCCAGCGACAGAAACAGAAACATCGAAAAGCCGGCCAGCCAGTGGGAGATGGGCGTCTCAGTTACCGCGCCCCCGGCGAGCAGGCGCAGAATATACAAACCGGAAAGCGCCAGCACATCCACCAGCGCAATCCGCTTCAGGTACAACGAGTAGGCCAGCGTGATGGCCAGATAAACGAGAAGCCAGGCGTAGAAGCCGCCCGGAAGCAACTGGCCGCCCACCAATCCCACGAGAAGAAAAATCGCAACGATCAAGATCCCGGCAAAGGCCGACAGATCGCCCGAGGCAAAAGGCCGCAGGCGCTTGCGGGGATGACGGCGGTCGGCCTCGATGTCCACCAGATCGTTGACGATGTAGGCCGATGAAGCGGTAAGCGAAAAGCAGCAAAAGGCCGCCAGCGCCATCAGCAGCTTGCCGGCGCTCAAGGCATGGGACAAAAGCAGCGGCACGAAGATGAGCAGATTCTTGGCCCACTGGTGCAGGCGCACGGCCTTGAGCAGCGATTGCAGAGCAGATCGGCGCTCAAGAAACTCATGCGCCGGGCGGATGCCGCGCGCCCTGAGCCCGATGCGCAAACCCAGGCTGGGATTGGCCACCATGGGCAAAGTGGCGTGGGCCAGCAGCGGCAGGTCAGGCGTGTCGTTGCCTACGTAGTCGAACGCGCCGGAGTCCAGCCGGCTGCGCAGGCTCAAGAGTTTCTTCGATCCGGTCAGGTTGGTGGCGCCGTCGGAGCCCAACACATCGGTAAAAATGCCCAGATGGGCGGCAACGCGGCGGGCCAGCGCCAGGTCCGCGCCCGTGGTCAGGTAGAGGTCGCGGCCCCGCGCGCGCTCCTTGTGAAGAAACTGGAGCAGCGTGCGGTTGTAGGGCAGATGCGCCACATCGAGCGCGACAGATGCGGTGATGAAGGCCTTAAAGGGCGCCTTGCCGCGGAAAAGACGGCCTGGCAGCTTGAACAGCAGCGCCGGATGCGTCCGCAGCAAAGCCAGCAGGGAGTCGATCAGGGTATCCGACTTGACCAGCGTGCCGTCCAGATCGACGCACAGCGGGCGAAGCGCTTCAATGGGCGCTTGCGGCCGGGCGATGGGGCTGGAGATGGATTGGGGCAACCGCTCACCTCGTCTGGAGATCGCCGGCACATGGAGGGAAGGCCCCTTTGGAAGGTTCCTGCGCATCGACGCAAGGGAGGCCTGGCTCGTTGGCCAGCGAAATCTCCGGGACCACCCAAGTATACAGTCGGCCGAAAACGGATCAAGGCTCGAATCGGACGCAGGGCTAGCGAGGACCTAGGGAGAGATTGTGCAGATTTCAGGTTGGTTTGGTGGAGCTGAGCGGGANNAGCTGAGCTACAGCCCCACGACTCTTCTATCTTACCAGCGAGCGGCAAATCGGGGAAGGGGGCCTGAAACTTCGCTCAGCCCGTAAAGGAATGCCCCAGGGGCTGAGGCCCCGTTTGATTTTGCCTCGGCAATGCCGGGACTAAAGTCCCGGCCTACCAGTCCCGGCCCAACAATCCGGGCTGCGGGCCTACAGCTGGTTCATGTTGGCCAGGAACTCGGCGTTGTTGCGCACTTTCTCCAGGCGGCTGATCAGCAGTTCCATGGCCTCGACCGGCGACAGCGGGTTGAGCACCTTGCGCAGAATCCAGATGCGCTGCAAGTCCTCCTTGGGGATGAGCAGCTCTTCCTTGCGGGTGCCGGAGCGCTGGATGTCGANNGAGCCGGTATCGATCAGCGCGGTCGAGATGATGGTCAACGAGCCGCCCTCCTCGATGTTGCGGGCGGCGCCGAAGAAGCGCTTGGGGCGCTGCAGGGCATTGGAGTCCACGCCGCCCGACAGCACCTTGCCCGAGGGGGGCACGATGGTGTTGTAGGCGCGGGCCAGGCGGGTGATCGAATCCAGCAGAATGACCACGTCGCGCTTATGCTCGACCAGCCGCTTGGCCTTTTCAATGACCATCTCGGCCACCTGCACGTGGCGGGCCGCCGGTTCATCGAAGGTGGAACTGATGACCTCGCCCTTGACCGAGCGCTGCATGTCGGTCACTTCCTCGGGCCGCTCGTCGATGAGCAGCACGATGAGCACGATTTCGGGGTGGTTGGTGGAGATGGAGTTGGCGATGGACTGCAGCAGCATGGTCTTGCCGGTGCGCGGCGGAGCGACGATCAGGCCGCGCTGGCCCTTGCCCACCGGCGTCAGCAGGTCCATCACCCGGCCGCTGATGCCCTCCCGCGTCGTCTCCATCTTGGCCCGCTCCTGCGGATAGAGCGGGGTCAGGTTGTCGAAGAGGATCTTGTTGCGGGTCTCCTCGGGCGACTCGAAGTTGATGGCCTCGATCTTGACTAGCGCGAAGTACTTCTCGCCCTCGTGCGGGGGCCTGACGTTGCCGCTGATCGAGTCGCCGGTTTTCAGATCGAATTTTCGGATCTGCGAGGGCGACACGTAGATATCGTCGGGGCCGGGCAGATAGTTGTAATCGGGAGAGCGAAGGAAGCCGTAGCCGTCGGGAAGGATCTCCAGCACGCCTTCGGCGAAGATGTGGCCTTCCTTTTCGCTTTGTGCCTGAAGAATCTTGAAGATCAGATCCTGTTTGCGAAGGCCGCTGGTGCCCGGGATCTCCAGGGTGCGCGCAATGCGGCTCAGTTCCGTGATGTTCTTCTCTTTGAGTTCAGCGATGGTCATGGTCACCTGCGAAAAGGAGGGATGGGGTTTGGGGAGATACGCGGAGGGAATGTGCTCCAGGAGAAAGACAGGCGGGAGTTCATAAAATGCATCCGGCGCAGGCTACGCCTGAAACCTCTCCCGAAGTCAAGTGGAAGTTCGAGACGCTGGAGAAGAGCGGCTACCTTGCCCGGAAAGCCGCCCTGAAACCTTTGCCTGACTTAACTATACGCTGCGGGAAACGCCGTCAGGCGGCGCGGCGCCGTTCAACGTGCTGGGCCTCGGGCGCCTCTACAGGCGCTGTGTAGCCAGGATTGGTTGTCTGAAAGCGGCACAGAACCTCATTCGTCGTGTCTTGCAGCCGTGTATTCGGCTTGTGCAGCTTGCGGGTTGCCTTGCTAGCCAGTTGACAGAGCTGGTAGCGATTGGACACATGAGAAAGTGCCCCAAATACTAAATCAGAACGCATGATACATCTCCTTCTTGAGTTGCCTGCCCGGACAGGACTTGTCTTTTGCCGCCGGTGCAGCAGGGAAGCCAACTCCATCAAGGGCTGCCCCGAATTGCCGCTCCCAAGGTTTAGACGCGCGAACCGTGCCTACAGTTCAAAATCCTGACGCACATTCGCACACCATGAAACAGGCCTCATGCCGTATCGCGGATACAGATTGCCGCCTTGGGAATCCATGCGTCCGGCATTCCCACTCCCGGCGAACTTCAAAACACACCGGGGCATCAACGAAGAGCCTCAGCTCAATATGATGCGGGAAATGGCAGACGGCTGTACAAATTTGCACATGTGCAATCTGCTCTTTATGGATGGCACTCCTGAATGTATACCGAGTCGTCCTCCGGGTCAACTGTTTTTTATCGCCATTTTCCGTCTGCGAGCAACCCTCGCCAACTCAGCCCACCTATCCTGTTAACTAGCTTTCTATCATATAGATACAAGCAGACCTATAGCCAAAATGCGCCTTGGTCGAGGCTTGCGGCCACAGGGCGCCGGGGCCACGCTGCCCTCCCATGAACCAGTCCGGCTACCTGCAAGGGTGTCGCCTGCTCACCACCCTGCCATCCGGATCGGTCAGAATGGGCTCGCCATGCTCATCCACGCCGCACGGCGGCCGTCGCCGGCTCAGCAAGCCGCGAAGATCTGCTTCGCCTTCAAGATCCTGGCTGCTGGATGCATCGGCGACGAAGGGGTGACGCAGGCCTTTCGCACCGCGTTTGATACCATCAAGCTCAATGACGGCATTTACGTGGGCATGTTTCCCAGAAGAAAGGACGAGGTGAAGGAGAACGTCGAGATCGTACATGGCATTCTGAACGGCGGAAAGCTCTAGACAATCCCCGCATACAATCCTCAACGCAAATTTTCAAGCCCTGCGGGGATCACGGACCCGGGAATAGCTCTTGTCCCCTTCTGTTGAGCCGCGTGTGTCGGCGGGGACCGTCAAACGAGAGGACTTCGCATGAGCGAACTGTTTCCAAACCGGCGCGCCTCCTGTGCCGTGGTAGCGGCTTTTTTGGCCATGGTGCTGAATTCCGCCGCAGTGGCTGCGGCGCAAGCGCAACCTGGCAGCCAGCAGGCGACGGACTTCGCCAACCACCAAGGCTACACCTCGATCTTTGACGGCAGGACCCTCGCTGGTTGGGAAGGCCAACCCGGCCTGTGGCGCGTCGAAGACGGGGCGATTGTGGGCGAAACAGCAAAAGATATGTTTGCCCCCTGGGCCTTTCCCAACACCTTTCTCATCTATCGCGGCATCACGGCAAAGGACTTCGATCTGAAGCTCGAAATCAAAGTCGAAAAGGGCGGAGGCAGCGGCATCCAGTACCGCAGTAGCGTCGGCACGCAGCCCGGCCAGGCGGCCGGGAAGGCGAACGAAGGCCGCGACCCGCGCTGGTCGATGATTGGCCCCCAGGCCGATTTCTGGTTTCCGGTCAATGAGCAGGCAAAAGACTATAGCGGCCAGCTCTACTCCCAGAACACCGGGTTGGGCATTATCGCGTGGCGCGGCCAAGTGGTCCATTCGCTCGCAGGCAAAGGGCCGCAACTGTTGGGGCTCATCGGCGATCGCGGCAAACTGGGCGCCTATGTCAATGACGGCGCCTGGAACCAGTACACAATCATCGCGCGCGGCGGCGTGATCCTGCATATCCTCAACGGCCAGTTGATGGCCGTGCTGGTAGACGACGATCCGGCCTCCTCCAACAACGTCTCCGGGCTTTTCGGCTTGCAGATTGAAGGAGTTCCCTGCAAGGTGTCGTTTCGCAATCTCTGGCTGCGAAAGATCAATTAGAAAAACCCTCACTCAGAAAGTGATCTTCTCTCCCAATTGCACTGGGAAGGCCAAAAACCGGGTTACTTCCGGTTTGGCGGTCAATCGGCCGGGACACGCATATTTGGAGATCCTCCGCCTGCTATTGTTGTGGTCGACGCACGGGTTGGCGATGCACTCACCGACAGGGGTTTTCGGAGGTACCCAAACCAGAATGGTGCCTTGTCTTTCTTATAGTTCAGCCATTGGGGCGCCCGCACCCATCCCTTTGTTCCTTCACGGGAATGAGCGGCCCGGATCCGGTTATCCCAAAAGCTACGCCGCCTGCGTTCAACGCCTTTGAAGCAGAAGTGCCCAATCGTGGGTATTGCGCCAACTGGAGTCGTCCGGCGGATCAGGCGAGGTCCATGATGGGCCGGTAGCGTCCTCTGTCAGCGGAATTCTCTGTCCGCTGTTGGCATTGAACCATTCGGCGCGATAGGCGCCAGACTCCAGGTGGAGGGTCACCTTGCCTCCATGCGGCAGGTAAACCGCGTATAGATGGCCAGGGTCAGCTAGACAATAGTCCCCCTGATCGACCAGTTCATCGTGAGGATTGGTCTTCCACCACGCAAAGCTGGTGAAGAACTCCACGATGTGCCCGTATCCGACAAACATGGTTTGGGTATCGTCGCCACGGCCGTTCATCCAGCCGCCGCCTGTATCGGGCCAGATGTTGGTTCCACGGCGTGTACTCTCCCCAGCGGTCTGATAGCCGCTCGCCATGTAAATCTCCCATGCTGTTCTGCGCAGAACGTCGGCCGAATCAGAACCGGCGGCTGCCCACGCCGGATAATGATCCTCGTACCCGTATTCTTCGTTGGTCTGCGGAACGATGCGGCCGGCCAGTTCCTGCAACTTCCGGGACTCAAGCATCAATGCATGCTGATTCCGCGACCAATCCTGGTAGGAGGTGAAACCAAACCAACCGGAGGAGCGGTCCTGGTGCTCCGTGTGGATGGGATGGCTGGTGGCCAGATGGTGATATGGGTCCCACTGCTCGATGAGCGTGCCGGTTTCGTGGGCCCATTTTTCATCACGGAAACTGTCCAGGTCGTCGCCCAGATCCCAGGTGATGTTGGAGAAGCTTCCCAGGCGCGCCACCGCGTAGCGGATGTAGCGGCGCTCGTCGTCGCTGCCGGCCACCAGGTGAACTCCACTGTCACCCATGTCCAGCACAACCGAGATCACCATGTTTCGCTCACGCGCAAACTTCAGCATGCGCTCGAATTTCTGCCAATAGGGCACGTTGAAGCGGGAGTAATCAAAGCCGGGATGGGAAAAATCATCCGTTTTTGCCGCCGGCCAAGGCGTCAGGAAGACGGTCCAGCTTGGGCCAACCATCACAGGCTCGCCAAAAAAGACACTCTCGCGACCTGCGAGGGACACCCGCATGCGATTGACCTTGAGCGCGGCCAGCCGGTCGATGCTGTATTGAATGGTCCGCTCGTCGCGCCAGCCCACCAGCCAATAGGCGGTGGTTCCGTTGAAGAAGTAATGCTCGCCCGTTCCTTCCCAGACAAAATGCCAGGGATAGGCCGGATCGACGCGGAGCGGACCGCGGCGGCGCTGGTCGACGGCCGTGAATGTGCCGGAGTAAGCCTGGGCCACGGCGCCGGATTTGAAGGTTACATGGAATGTGTAGGAGCCGCTCTTTGAGGGCATGAAGCGGATACGGTAGGGAGTGCCATCGGGAGAATCGCAGAACCCATCCACGGCGATTTGCTCGGCAGAGCCTGCGGGTTCAAAGTCGCCGGCTATGGAGGCGTCCGTAAAGGGATTCGGCGCCACGGCGGCGGGTAGCTTGGCGGTGACCTCGATGAAATCGAAGACCGCGACCTCCGCAGCGGATTGCGTAAACACGATTGCCGCGTGATCTTCAGCGTGGAGGCCAATTGCCGGCGAAACCAGCAGCGGCAGCACAAGCACCCACACGGCCAGGTCGTACCTTGGTTGCTGCGTGCCACGCACACGCTTTGAGCCCGGAATAAGTCCGCCGAATCCGTACCTCATCGAAGCCTCTCAATGTCCACGGCGACCCATCATAGCACTCGTGCCACAGTTGTCGGACGGGAAGTGGTCAGCCGAAAGGCAAACACTTCTTTCGCAGGCCAGCAGCCCACCAGCCCGCAACGCGAGCTCGGCAGGCAAGCGCTCTTCATAATCCCGGCGGTAGGCTAATACGAAGCAGAGCCTCAATCAGTCCGTCAGGCAACGACCTAAAATTCAAATGCCGAGGCCGTCCGTCCCCCCCTACATGTTGGCAACGCCGGTGGAAAGCTCAGTTGGCGAGAACGGGCCGAGTCACGTTTCCAGCCCCGACTCGGCCCAGTCTTGCGGGTTCCGGTCGGGTCGTCAGCTCTTCCCTTTGCCAGATATTTCGCCCCGGAAACCATCCGAAGCTGGCCGCAGACCGAGTAGGGGAAGGGTTGGCGGTCATACAGGCACTACGCGAAAATCGGCCGGCGTTTATTCCGCAAACGCTGGCTTTTTCGGGGCATACGTTCTTTGGCCTCGCAATCTGCCTCAGGAGCGATATAACTCAATGGAACCGGTGCCTGAAAGAGGAGATTCCGGATGAAACACGTTCTGGGCTCGGGCTTCGTGAAGCGTTCGCGGCAGCAACCGATGGATTCCGCTCAATGTCCGATGCGGGACTGATTGATCTGGTGCTTCGCGAAAAATCCGGTTGGCAGTTGCGCTCAGGGGCGGTCAGGATTGTATTCTTGGTCGGCGGGAATTGGATCATGAAAATCCCGGCGTGAATTTCGCGAGTTGCACGCTGGCATCGGTTGCAGCCCAAGGGTAGGATGCCGCCGCGTCTCCTGTTGCAGCCCCGGAGAGAGTATTCGGTGGCCGGTGGTTGAGGGGTGGCCGCGAACGGCCTTGGCAGCTCCAATCCGATGCGAGGCAGAAAGAAGACACATATGATGAATCGCCGCAAGTTTCTGGAAACCGCAACCGCATCGGCTTGTTTCACCATTATTCCAAGACATGTACTGGGTGGAACCGGGGTTGTCCCGCCCAGCGACAAAATCACCTTGGCTCACATCGGCACAGGCACGGAGGGTCTCCGCGAGATGACGAAATTGATTGCCATTCCGGAGATCCAGATTGTCGCCGTATGCGACCCTTCGAAGTACGCAATTGGATACCGGGACTGGGGAAAAACTTACCTTCTCGAAGGCATGCGAAGCGCCATTGGGAAGCCAGATTGGAGGGCGGGAACCGAGGGGACTATTCCGGGAGGCCGCGACGTCGCCAAAGACTTCGTCGAAACTTACTACGCAGCTCAACGGCCTGGGGATACATTCAAGGGCTGCTCTTCCTATGCCGACTTTCGCGAGTTGCTGGACCTGGGAAAGGGCGTGGATGCCGTCAAAATCATGACCCCGGACCATCTTCACGGCGTCATCAGCATCGCCTGCATGAAGAGGGGCAAGCATGTGATCATGCATAAGCCCATCGCCAATCGATTGGAGGAAGCCAAGCTGGTGATCGACACCGCCCACGAAAAGGGCGTTGCCACGCACTTCATGCCGTGGGACTCCAACGGATCTATGGACCAGGTGATGTCCTGGATCAACGGTGGCGCCATCGGCGCTCTGCGTGAAATCCATAACTGGACGAACCGTCCCGTGTGGCCGCAGTACACCAGTCTCCCCACCGCTACGCCTCCCATTCCGGAAGGCTTTGACTGGGATTTGTGGCTGGGTCCGGAGGCCGTTCGTCCCTATTCGCCCGACTACACCCACATGGTATTTCGCGGATGGTATGACTTCGGAGGCGGCTGCATGGCGGATATGGGCCATTACAGCCTGTGGACGGTCTTCAATGCCCTCGAGCTGGGGTCACCCACCAGTGTCGAGCCCGTCCTCAGTCACAACTGTGCGTTCAACGGTAGTGTTCCGTTCAAAGTGAACAATGACTTTTCCTTCCCCACGGCCTGCACCGTCCGCTTCAAGTATCCGGCCAGCGGCAGAAGGCCCGCGGTGGATCTGATCTGGTATGACGGCGGGATGCGGCCCCCCACGCCACCCGAGTTGGAAATCGATAACAAGGAACTTCCGATCGAGGGCATGATGTTTGTCGGCAGCAAGGGAAAGATATTGGCAGGCTTTCAGATTGAGGACCCGCGGTTGATTCCCGAAAGAAGGATGCGCAAGCAGCCGGCTGCGCAGGCGCCTGTCCGGCAGCAAGACCGGCAGGGCGGGGCTTCCCCAGGCGTGCGCCAGTGGATTGCTGCCGTCCGGGGCGGACCGCAATCGCCCTCGGGTTTTTTGAATGCGGGCCCCATTTCAGAGGCCGTCAACTTGTACTCCGTAGCCCTGCGTACGGGCAAGAAACTGCTGTACGACAGTGAGTCCCGGAAAATCACCAATGTAGCGGAAGCCAACAAATATTTGTCCCGCGAATACCGCAAGGGTTGGGATCCCCAATCCATCTGAGAGGTGAATCGACGTGCAGACAATTTCAAGAAGGCAATTTCTTTATGGCAGCGCCATGTGCATCGCCGCGTCGGCGATGAATGTCGAGGCCAACCCGCTGGGAATGCCCATTGGGTGCCAAACCTATCCGCTTCGCGAGTCGATCGGAAAGGACTTCGAAGGCACCCTGCATCAGATTGCGGGCGGCGGATTCCAGATGATCGAGCTGTGCTCGCCAACCAGTTTCGCGCGGGATGGCTTCGGTCCCCTTGTGAATTTAGGACCGGCAAAGATCCGCGACATGATCCGGAACGCAGGCCTGGGTTGCATAAGCAGCCACTTCAGATTTACGGAACTCAAGGAACAGTTAGACGACCGGATCGCATTTGCCAAGGAGCTGGGCCTGAAACAAATGATCTGCGCCACGTTGGAAGTCCCCGCCGACGCGCCCATGTCAAGCTGGTTGAAGGCATTCGACCAAATGAACGAGATTGGCGCAAAGGTCCACAAGGCCGGCCTTCAGCTCGGCTACCACAATCACCAATTCGAGTTCAAGGAAATCGACGGCGTTCTCGTTTACGACGAGTTGATGAAGAGGTTTGATCCCGAGCTGATTAAAATGCAGTTCCAGGACGCCATCCCACCCCAATACGACCCCGTCGCCTATCTCGCCAAATACCCCGGCCGGTTCATTTCTCTCCACCTTTCAGACTGGTCGGCGGAGCGGAAAGCGGTTTCGATCGGAACAGGCACCATCGACTGGAAGAAGTATTTCGTTGCGGCCAAAGCCGGAGGCGTCAAGAACTACTTCGTGGAAATGGACTGGGACCTGATGCAAGCCAGCGTTCCCTACCTTCGCAACCTGAAGGTGTAGCGAGGGGGCCAAACGAACAGATTCGGATGCTCTAGCGGTTCTTCAGGTGCTTTAGAGGGGTATCCGTGCTGCTGAGATGTGAACTCACGCTACTGCTTGGCCTCCCAGCTCTTCGGCAGGCACGAAGTCCTGTTCCGGATATAACGTCGCCTATCCGGAAGTAACCCTGCTCCTTGCCTGCCGGCGACTCCCGGTACGCCGAAAACCGAGTTCTGTCCGGATAGCCGTTGATACATCGGCGTAAGCATCGCTGTAATTCACGAGGGCAAGATCGAGTGGGCGCGCGGGTTTGGCGTCAGCAGCGTCGGCGGATCGCCGGTGACATTTGAGACAATGTTTCAAGCCGGCTCCATCAGTAAGCCACTGACGGCCATGGCAGCACTTCGGCTGGTCGAGCAGCGCAAGCTTTCGCTGGATGTGGATGTGAACAAGCAACTCACCAGTTGGAAGCTCCCCGCCGATCCGGTCGCCGCAGGCAAGCCCGTGACCTTGCGCGAGTTGCTTACCCACACTGCCGGCATTACCGCCCACGGCTTCCCCGGCTATGCCTCCACTGAGCTGGTGCCCACCCTGGTGCAGGTGCTGAACGGCGAGAAGCCCGCTAACACGCCGCCTATCCGCAGCGAGTCCGCGCCCGGCGCAGGTTGGAAGTACTCCGGCGGCGGGTACATCATCATGCAGCAGACCCTGATCGACTTAACCAAAGAGCCGTTTCCCAAGCTGCTGCATGACACAGTGCTGGCTCCCATCGGAATGACGCACAGCACCTACGAGCAGCCGTTGCCGAAGGAGTTTCAGGACTTTGCGGCAACCCCCTATCGCGGCGACGGCAAGCCCGTCGAGGGCGGCGCACATACTTACCCGGAGACACTGGTGTCCGGCTAAAATCGACCAATCACCAGCAATCTGTTCATAATAAACTGGATAACTTATTACCCGCATTTTTCGATTTGAATTGACTGCGGCGAAACTGAGGGCTGGGGCTGGGTGGCCGCCAGCGGCGCGGATTGTCGACAATGAGGGATGAATGCCGGACAAACTGTGTTTTCCCAGCTCATGGATCACCTACCCTCTTACGAGTTCCAGAAGTGTGTCGAGCGGTATCGCGGGGACGCGAACCATAGGGGCTTCTCTTGCCGCGACGAGTATCTGGCCATGGCCTTCGCCCAGTTGACTTACCGCGAGAGCCTGCGCGACATCGAAGCCTGCCTGGGTTCGATGCGTGGTGAAGACCTACGCCTCAGCGCCCGCGCAGAATCAAGTACTTACCATTTTAACCCCGCGAATAGGGGAAGTCGGGCTAGAATGGTGTCTTGCATTTTGGCCCTGGCTAAGGAAACCCTTGCGTGAGCGATTTCTCATGCAGACAAAGCGTCTAGGGAACCTCTGCACAAGTC
>PLGM01000152.1 GCA_003139795.1 Acidobacteriaceae bacterium
ATTTTAGCCGGACACTACTGATGAGGATTGGAGGCTTGCGTCTTCTTTCGCGCACAAGCAGAATCGCGCAATAGGGTGTCTTCAATGACCGGGCTGCGCCTCTGAACTATGCACAGACTCCGAAAACAAAAGCGTGGGAGCTTCGCCCGGCACAGACAACCGCGCCTGCCTGAACCGCGGGCGCCATCTGGACGGGAACAGGGCCAGAGCCGTCCCCATCATCACGCCCACGTCGCTCCACGCGGTGGCGCATTCGAGATAGGCCTGGGAGATGCGCAGCTTGTCCGGCGTCAACACCGTCTTGAAATACTGGAGCGGATCGGAAACCAACGCCAGAAACTCGTCCTCGCGGCAGTATTTGAGCGTAGCCGGGTCGGTCAGGCCAGGACGCACCTTGAGCAACTGCTCGTAAGCCTGCTTGAATTCCATGGTCAGCTCAGGAATTACCGGCCGCGGACCCACCAGGCTCATTTCGCCGCGCAGCACGTTCCACAATTGCGGCAGTTCGTCGAGTTTAGGCCAGCGTAACCAGCGCCCGGCGCGCGTAATGCGCGCATCCTCGCCCAGCGTGTAGGCTGGCCCATCGCCGTATATGCGCATGGTCCTTAACTTCAGAAGCTTGAAACGCCTGAACCTCTGCCCCATCCGCGCCTGGCGAAAGAATACGGGCCCCTCTGAATCCACTTTGATCACGATGGCTGCGATTCCCAGAACCGGGAGTGCGGCGATGAGCAGCAAAGCTGCCAGTGAGATATCCATGCTGCGCTTGAGCACGAGACCCTCCAGATAAAAGGCCTTCCGCGTCCCAATCCGATGCCGGGATTGCAGACGCTTAAAGGAACCGTGCTCGGCGGTGCGGAAGCCCATGCTTGCCGGACGCGACAGCGGGTCAACTCTTGCCCGCGCGCCCACTCCCGTTCACCATCTGAGCCGCTCCCCTCGTGACAACGCATACGGATTCCTGTAAAAAGAGGCCTTCCGCTGGAGCTGAGAAGATGCAGTGATCTGAGGAAACATTATTCCGTTTCAATATGTCAAGGGGTAAAATCACACGAGGAAAAGAATGCCTAATTACTTTAGGGAATAGAACTAGAGCGCTGGGCTGCTCCCTTTCACTCCCATCAATCAGGCCTCCGATTTGCCCGCTCACAACCTGTCCGCTCTCAACCCCATGAAAAAGAGGGACAATGAGATGAATGAGCAGGCCGGAGATCGATCCCCGGCGGATCGATTCGCCCGCCGGCTGCCGCAACGCTGTCTCACAAGATGGGACTCTCGTCCAGATGGGCGCAAGCTGGACAGCCTGTTCCCGAACCAAGACCGGCAACACCCCCAGCCCGGGTCCCAACCCGAACGACCGGATTGAGATCGCCTATCAGGGAGGATTCATTCATGGAACCCGTTGAAGCCGCTGCCCTTTGGGAGGCGAATGCAGAAACCTGGACGCGCCATTCTCGCGCAGGATATGACATCTACCGGGATGCTCTCAACACCCCTGCTTTCCTGGCCATGCTTCCGCTCGTCGCCGGCCTGACAGGGTTGGATGTCGGCTGCGGGGAGGGCTCAAACACCCGCAAGCTCGCTCAACTCGGAGCGAAAATGCATGCTGTCGATATAGCGCCTACCTTCATCCGCCATGCGCGCGAGACCGAGGAAGCTGATCCGCTCGGCATCGATTTCCAGGTCGGCGATGGAATGGCCCTGCCGTTTCCCGGCGATTCCTTCGACTTCGTCACGGCGTTGATGTCGCTGATGGACATGCCGGATCAGGGACGGGCGCTCAAAGAGGCACACCGCGTACTCCGGCCTGGCGGCTTCCTGCAATTCTCCATCCTGCATCCCTGCTTTGTTCCCCCGCACCGCAAGGTGCTGCGCCACGACGATGGCAGCGTACGAGCCGTCGAGGTTGGCGGCTACTTCGATCAGATCGACGGCCGCGTTGAAACCTGGTGGTTCTCCGCTTTGTCGAGTGACGAACGCGAGCGCGTTGCCCCGTTTTGCGTGGCGCGGTTTCACCGCACCTTGAGTTCATGGGTCCAGATGATCTGCCAGGCCGGCTTTGTCATCCAGCAGTTTGCCGAGCCCAGCGCCTCGGATAAAGTCGCCGCGGCCACTCCCATCCTGGCGGACACGCAGATAGCAGGACTGTTTCTCCATATCCGCGCGGTCAAGCCCAAAGTGTTGGATCTCTGAGCGCACCCGAAAACACCCTACCCCACCAGCTCAAGCGCCCGGATCGTCTCTTTCCGCACCGTCAGCCGCTCCACCAGATCGGTCCGCACCTCGTAGCCCCGGCCCGGCGTGTCCGGAATCGCAATCTCGCCCGCTGAAGAAACCGTGATCTCCGGCTCAACGATGTCCTCGCGCCAATAGCGCGCCGAAGCCGACACATCGCCCGGCAGCGTGAAGTTCTCGAGCGTCGAGAGCGCAATGTTGTGCGACCGTCCCACGCCGGATTCGAGCATTCCCCCGCACCACACCGGAATCCCCCGCTCCTGCGCCGCGTTGTGCACCGCGATGGCCTCGGAGAAGCCGCCCACGCGCCCCAGTTTGATGTTGATGATCTTGCACGACTCCATTTCGATGGACGCCAGCGCGTCCCGCCGGTTGCGGATCGATTCGTCCAGGCAGATCGGTGTTTGCAGCCGCTTCTGCAGCATCGAGTGGTAATAGAAATCGTCGTGCCACAGCGGCTGCTCGATCATCAGCAGATCGAAGGCGTCAAACTCCACCAGGTGGTCCGCATCCCTCAGCCTGTACGCCGAGTTCGCGTCGCAGCTCAGCATGATTCCCGGCCACCGGCTACGCACCCGTTCGAAGACCTCCACGTCCCAGCCCAGCTTGCACTTCAGCTTGATCCGCTGGTAGCCCGCCGCCAATTCCTTCTCGATGATCTTCATCAGCTCGGGAATGCTCGCCTGAATCCCCAGCGACACGCCGCAGGGAATCGCGTCCCGCACCCCGCCGATCAGCCGCGAGAGCGGAACCCCCTCGCGTTGTGCCTCGATATCCCAAATGGCGTTTTCCAGCGTGGCCTTGGCCATGCGATTGCCCCGCACCTGGCGGAAGATCCGCGGGCAATCCCCTCCATGTTCCGGCGCCTCCGACGCCAGCATGGGCCCCAGTTCATTCACGGTCACCTGCCAGGCACTGTCGGTTGACTCCGCGGAGAAGAACGGCCGCTCACCCGCCGTGCACTCGCCCCAGCCGGTCAGTCCTTCCGACTGGATCTCCGCCAGCAGAATCCTCCGGTTGTGGGTCACGCCAAGGCTGGTTTCAAACGGACGCACCAGGGGAAGGTGCAGTTCGCGCAGGATAATCGCATCGATTTTCATAAGTTTTTAAGTTCCTTGGGAAATCAATCCAGCTCCGCCTGGTTAAGGGGACCCAGTTCGAAGACTCCATTTCCTTCCGCATCCCGGACGAAGCCAAGTACGGCTAACCCCTGGGAAAATGCCTGTTGAAACTTTCGGCGGTTCTCCATTTGTACGGCGAGGGCTCGTTCCCGGCCCGCTTCTGTGTCCTTCCACTCGTAGATGGAGGCCGGGACCGGAATTCGTTCCTCGATATTCTGCGCAACTGCCGGGCGGCCCTCCAGGATTGCCCCCACCCGCCACGAATCAAGATGCCACTCCGCCAGGAGACGGTCCGTCGGGAGCCCACCTTGCAGTCGAGATGAGGATACACCATAAAAATCCACATGGTAGTTACGAACGATCGCCCCCAGCTTGTGGATATTGAGAAACGCGTTCTTGATCTCCAGCGGATCGAACGTCCACTCCATGTGCCGTATGCCCCGCCCAAGCGCCTCCCGCCGTTGCTCCAGCTTCAGTTGCATGCCCAGGCCGCGGTTGCGGTACCCCTGCTTGACTGCCAGCATGTGCGAGTGCAGATAGGGTCGCGGCTCGCCCTTGCCGGTCTTCACGCCCGGCAATGACAAAACGAAGCCAACCAGCGATTCCGGCCCTCCCTCAGCACTTGCGCCGGCAATCTCCGTATCGAACGCCCCAATTACCTGCCCGCCCACCTTCTGCCACACCAGAAACGCCTTGCGCGGAATCACGTCGGTCGGGTCGTAGCCCCAGGTCTCCACCTGAAGCTGTACGCAAGCCTCCAGCTCGTCAAACCCCGCACAGTTTCGAATCACGATCATCCTTGCGCTCCTGGAGCGGAACCGGTTGCAGCGCCGACGCCGGAATCGACCTCTGCCGCCAACTTCCTCTTCGCCTGCGCCCAAAGCGCCTCCAACTCATCGGCCGAGAGCTCCTCCAGCGGCCGCGTCGCCGCCAGCTCCATCTCCCGGAAGCGATCGCGAAAGCGCCGGTTGCATCCCCTGAGCGCCATCTCCGCGTCCACGCCCAGGTGCCGGCCCAGGTTCACCACGGTAAACAGAAGATCGCCCAACTCCGCCTCCACGCGCGACTTGCGGGCCGGGTCCGCCGAGGCGGCCTCGGCCTCCAGTTCCGCAGTCTCTTCCGCCAGCTTGGGCAGCAGATCCCGCCAGCTCGCCCAGTCGAACCCGCTTTTCTGCGCCTTGGCCCCCAGCTTGGCCGCCTCGGCCAACGCCGGCAACGCCCTTTGCACCCCGTCCAGCCGCGACGCCGCCATCTTCCCTGCCCCATCCAAACCACCGCCTTCGTCGTCCGCACTCGACACCCGCTTCTCGGCCAGTTTGATCTCCTCCCAATTCCGCAGCACCGCCGCTGAAGAACCCTCGACCGCAGCGTCAACCTCCGCCCGGTTCCCCGCCGCCCTTGAGGCCTCGTCGCCAAACACATGCGGATGCCGCCGGACCAGTTTGTTATTCAGGTGCTCCAAAACTTCGGCAATGGTGAAATGCCCCTCGTTGGCCGCCATCTCCGCATAAAAAAGCACCTGCAGCAGCAGATCGCCCAGTTCTTCGGCCAGGTGCGGAAAGTCCCGCCGCTCGATGGCGTCGAAGACCTCGTAGGTCTCTTCCAGTGTGTATTTGCGGATCGAATCGAAGGATTGCTCGCGGTCCCACGGGCAGCCGCCGGGTGCGCGCAGCCGCGCCATGATGCTCACCGACTGCTCAAACAATACCGCCGCCCGCGCCGGATCGGTCGCAGTCTTGGCAGCAGGAGCATGTGCGGGGTAGCTTTCCGGCGGAACGTCCATGCCTGTTCAGTTTACTCCACCAGCTTTTCCACTCAATTTCACAACCAAAGCGCCAGCCACACGCCCTGCGCCTCAGCAACAAGCTCCCGTGCCCCATCCATGCGCCTTCTTCCTGGCGCATGGGTGGGAAACCACAAATCTCAACCCAGTCCGTTCATCGAGAGCCGTATACTCAACCACGCACATGATTCGCATTCTGGGAACGATCTTTGCAGGGCTATTGGGCCTGGCCTTCGGCAGCTTCCTCAACGTGTGCCTGAGCCGCTGGCCCCAGGGCGAGAGCGTTGTAAGCCCGCGTTCCCACTGCCGCAATTGCGATCACACGCTCTCCTGGTGGGAGAACATTCCACTCCTGAGCTGGCTCGCCCTCCGCGGCCGCTGCCGCAACTGCCGCTCCTCAATCGGCTGGCGCTATCCGCTGGTCGAATTGGCCGTGGGAGCGCTGTGGGCAGTTATCGCGTGGCGTTCTTATTACGCCTTCTTTCCGCTCGAATTTGCCGCCGGAATGATGTTTCTTGCGTGGGTATTGGTGGGCCTGGCCGTCCTCGACGCGGAGCACCTCTGGCTCCCGAATGCCATGACCCTGCCAGGCGCCGCATTGGGATTCGTATGGTGGTTTCTCCAGGGAGAACAGGTCGGATGGGCATTGCACGTGCCCCCCACGCCCTGGGAAGATGCCGAAGAGGCCGGGAAGAGAATATTGGCGATCCTCGCCGCCGCCCTCCTCATCCTCCTCATCCGCTGGATCTACTGGCTCATTCGCCGCCGCGAAGGCATCGGCCTGGGCGACGCGAAGCTCATGGCCCTGCTCGCCGCCTGGCTCGGCCTGCCCGGCGCATTGCTCGCCTTTGGTCTCGGCGTGGTGCTCGGCGCGCTGGTCGCCGTCGTTCTCCTGGCAATCCCCGCTGCACGAACCAGCACAGAAGGCTGGGCGCTCAAGAAGCTGCCCCTGGGCACGTTTCTCTGTGCAGGCGGAGTCGTCAGCGCCCTGTGGGGGCAGCCAATCATCGCCGCCTATCTCCGCTGGTCCGGCTTTTAGTTGCTTTGAGAAGGCGCGGTCGTAGCCGCCGTGTGTCTTTTAAACGGCAAGTTCCACGACAAAAGTTGGGCCAAGTTCCACGACAAAAGCTGGGCCAAGTTCCAAGACAAAAGCTGGGTGCCCCAGCCTTGCGATTCTTTCTGCCGCAAGTGTGGGAAACCACAAAACTAAGACCAGAGTGCTTTGAAAGAGCGCGGCTGGCAGGTCAGTGTTTCAACCCTGACAGAATCCGCGCCACAGGACGCGCCAAAAGGAGGTGGGGCTCTATTCCCCGAGGGAACGCCTTTATTTCCCCGTCTCCACCGCCGGCTGTCCCGCGGCAGGCGCCTTCGCATTCGCAATCTCCGGGTCCTTCATCGCCTTGCGCGCCTGTTTGCCGTGCGGTCCGTCCGGATCGTAGTCCAGCAGCTTCAAATAGTAGCCCCGCGCGTCCGCAAAATTGCCCAGATGCCGCTCCGCCTCGGCCATCCCCCAATAGACCTCCGGGTTCTCCGGGTCCAGCACCATGGCCGACTCGAACCGCGACAGCGCCGCCTTCCAGTTCTTGATCTCCAGGTAATACCCCCCCACTTCCAGGTCCTTTGAAGCGGCCTCCTGGTGCGTGGGCTCCTTGACCGTCAGCTTTCTCTTCTTCTCCGCCTGATCGTCGTCCGGCCCTGGGAGAAACTTGTCCAGTCCGGTCAGGCTCGAGCTCGAATCCTGGTCCTGCGCGCTGTCGGCAGCCGGGGCAGGGTCGTCGGGGCTGCGGACCGGGTCCCGATCCTCGCCCGGCAGCGCCACGCGCCCGCTGTCGGCCCCGCCGTCCTCCCCGGTATAAGTCCCCTCCGGCAAAACCGGCGCAATCTTCGACGGCATCACCGGAACCGTACTCGTATCCTCCGGAAACGGGTTGGCCGCACCCTGCGGCGGCGCGGCAGCCGGCTTTTGGCCCGCGGCAGCAGGCGTACTCTGTCCAGCTCCAGTCCCATCTCCGCCCGCCGGAGCCTGCGCGTGTCCCCGCTCCGCCGCCGCCAGGCAGCCCGCCAGAACCAGCGCAACCCAAATGCCCCGCTTCATTTCCTTTTCCCTCGCCCCTGTAGTGGCTTATTCAATGGCCCCTCCAATGTTAAGATGCGGTCCATACACGAGAATCTTCCCCAAAGGAAAGCATCGCACACCCGCATGGCACTCATCATCTGCTCTTCCGCCATTCACGCCGCCGGCTGCTATACCACCACCCCCATCTGCAAAGGCGCGCGCGTCGCCGAGTACACCGGCCCGCGGCTGAGCAAAAGCGAGGCCGACGCCTGCTACGAGAACGCGCCCATTACCTATCTCTTTGGACTGGGGCGTGGCGAGATGGTCATCGACGGCCATTGCATGGCCATGTTCATCAACCACAGTTGCGACCCCAACTGCGAAACCAGCGAAGTGCGCGGCCGCATCTGGATCAAGGCCATCAAGAACATCCCCGCCGGTGAAGAGATCACCTACGACTACTGCCTTTATGACGGCGGCGACGACGAAGCCGTCTGCAACTGCGGCGCCAAGAAGTGCCGCGGCACCATGTACTCCAAAGAAGAAGTCCGCCGCCGCAAAGCCGTCCAAAAGAAAGCCGCGCAACCACCCCTCAAGAAAGCCGCCAAGAAGCGCGGCAAGCGCGAGACCGGCAAGAGCGTCAAAACAGCAAAAGCCTGAACGCAGTTCCACTCGCCACAATGATCCACGCAGAGCAAAGCTGTTTTTCCAACCTCTCGCCGCCAGCCCCCTATCCTGCCCTGGGGCGATACAATCGCGTCTAGGCCTCCGGAAACACAGGCGGGCCGCAAGGAGCGCGTTCCCCCATGGGTTACCAAGTTCTGGCCAGAAAATACCGTCCGCAGCGCTTCGCCGATGTGGCCGGCCAGGAGCACGTCACCCGCACCCTGCTCAACGCGCTCAGCCAGAACCGCATTGCCCACGGCTACATCTTCTCCGGCCATCGCGGCATCGGCAAGACCACCATTGCGCGCATTGTCGCCATGGCCCTCAACTGCCGCAGCGAGGTGGGCACTGAAGCCCGGCCCACACAAGAACCCTGCGGCGTCTGCGACTCCTGCATCGAGATCCGCCAGGGCAACGCCGTCGACGTCATCGAGATCGACGCCGCCACCAACCGCGGCATCGACGAGATTCGCGAACTCCGCGAAGCCGCCCGCTACGCCCCGTCCCGCGACCGCTACAAAATCTACATCCTCGACGAAGCCCACCAGATCACCGAGGCCGCCTTCAACGCCCTGCTCAAGACCCTCGAAGAGCCCCCGGCGCACGTCATCTTCATGATGGCCACCACGGAGTCCGAAAACATTCCCCAGACCATCCGCTCCCGCTGCCAGCACTTCAGCTTTC
>PLGM01000148.1 GCA_003139795.1 Acidobacteriaceae bacterium
CCGTGCCTTGTTGGCCTCCGGCTCGGCGTGCGGCGCAGCGTGGGGTGCGGCTTCCGGCCGGGCAGGCTCCTTGCCAGCCGGCTCATTGCCATGCGCGGGTTGAGCGGCGTTGGGATGCGCTTCCGCAGGGCCGCGCGGTTGCGCACCAGGCTGATTGCGCGCCGCGGGCGGGGCCACGGGATGCACGTCGCGATCGGCCACAAGCGGCTTGGCTGCGACCAGACTGGCCGGGCGGCCATGATTGACTGAGGCAAACTGGGCCCGATTGGTGCTGGCCGCATGCTCATTCGCGACCTGCGCCCTCATGGGCGGAGCATGCGGCTCTCGCAGCGCCGCCAGTTCCGCGGGCCTCGCGCGCACCTGGATGCCGCCCTGTCCCCCGTTGAAGCTCACATGGGCATTGATCGCGCTGTTGGCGACGGTGCGGTTGTAGACGTTGTGAACCACGGTGACATTGATGTTGTTGACCGCTCGGTTGTAGTAAAAGTGCCCGGTATTCCAGTAGCCGCCCTGGTAGCCGGTGCCCACGTAGCCGAAGCCGTAGTTGACTCCGCCGTAGAAGCCGATGTGCGGGCCCCAGTAGCCACGGTAGAAGCCGTAGTGGTTGTGCGCCCAGCCCCAGTAGCCGGGCGTCCAGAGCGCTCCCTCATACGGTGCCTGGGCCCACACGCCGGGCACCCAGTAATAGCCGGATGAGGCGTAGCCCCAGTAGCCGGGCGTCCAGAGATAGTCGTCGCCTGGGGCCGCAGGCTGTTCGTAGTCGGGCAAGGCCGGCGGCGGCTGGGGAGCGGTAGCCACCGGCTGCTCGCCGTAGCCGGAATCGTCCGCACTCTGCTCCGGCGCCGGGGCAGAGGAGGAGGCCGCTTCAGGCGGCGCAGCGCTCTGCTGGGCGCCGGAGGGTGCAGGCGCCGGAGCGCCGGTATCGGTGGAAACGGGGGCCAGGTTGGCTGCCGCGGGATCGGAGGAAGAATCCTGCGCGACGGCCGGGTTGGCATTGGCGGCGTTCTGGTCTTGCTTCGATTTGCATCCGGCGGTCGAAAGCAGGACCGCCAGGGCAAGCACCGGGATGGATCCAAATCTGAGAAAACGGCTCATATTCACTCTCCAGGAGGGTTGCATGCTGTCCAGAGTTTTTTTGCCCGTGCTGGAACAGGCCCCGGCATTTTGCGCGCGAGGCCTGGCCGGCTAGGGGTTACGGGCTGTGGTGTTGCAGTGGGGTTACGGCGGTTCTCCGGCCCCCTTGCCATGATACCCGCACAGTTCAGTGCGGATGCTCAGTGCGACGCTATTTCTTGGGGCGCTCCTCAGCCTGGTGTTGCGGAGCCGCCTGTCTTTGCGGAGCGGCCTGCCGCTGCGGGACTGATTGCCGCTGCGGTGCGGGCTCCCTGGACTCGGGCCGGCCCGGTTCCGCCCTGGAAGGTTCATTCCGGGGCGCGGCGTTGCCGCGGGCTGGTTCTGCAGCCGTTGGACGCCCCTCGGACGCGCCCCGCTGCTGCGATTCAGCCCGATTGCGTTCCTGAAGCGCGGTGGGGGTCCTCACGTTGCGATCGGCCGCAAGGGGCCGGCTGACGGCCGCGTTGGCCGGGCGGCCATGATTGACGTTGGCAAACTGGGCGCGGTTGGTGCTTGCAGCGCGCTCATTCTGGAGCTGTGCCCTCATGGGCGCAGCATGCTGTTCATGCCGCGCCGCCAGTTCCGCAGGCCGTGCCCGCGTCTGGATGCCACCCGATCCGCCATTGAAGCTCACACGGGTGTTGTTGGTGTTGCCTACGACTGCGCGGCTGTAAACGTTGTGCGCCAAGGAGGTGTTGATGTTGTTGACCGAGCGGTTGTAGTTGAAGTGGCCGCCGCCCCAGTAACCGCCCTGGTAGCCGAAGCCGACATAGCCAAAACCGTAGTTGATGCCGCCATAGTAGCCGATGTGCGGGCCCCAGTATCCACGGTAAAAGCCGTAGCGGTTATTCCAGAAGCCCCAGTAACCGGGCGTCCAGAGGGCGCCCTCATAGGGAGCCTCGACCCACACGCCGGGCACCCAGTAATAGCCCGTTGGAGCATAGCCCCAGTAGCCGGGAGTCCACAGGTAGTCGTCGCCGGGAGCCTGGGGCTGGTCGTATTCAGGCAACGGCGGCGGGGCCTGGGGAGCGTAAGTTTCAGCCCGCTCGCCGGTGCTCGGATCAGCCGAAGACTGGCCCAAAACCTGGGTAGGCGAGACGCATGGAACTGGCGGCTGAGCGCTCTGCGCTTCAGAAGATGCCGATGATGCCTGGGCCGGGGCCTGGCCTGGAGCGGGTGCCGGGGCCGGTGCCGGGGCCGAGCCGGCTGCCGGACTGGCTGCCGGGGAGCTGGGCGCGGCGGGATTCGCGGCTGCCTCGACAGGGGCCAGGTTAGCCGCTGCCGGATCGGTCGATTGATCCTGCGTGCCCGCCTGGTTGGTATCTGAGGCGATCTGGGCTGCATTCTTGTGGCACCCGGCGATGCAAAGCAAAGCTGCCAGGCCAAACAGGGCCAATCGCCCAGGACTGAGGAAATAGCTCATTTCACGCTCCATTTCATCCGAATGCTATCCGAAGCGTGCGGGGCCAGACAGTTCTCTATTGAGCATCGCGGAGCGGGGATCAATGCCGGCTTCCCGGCGGCGCGG
The DNA here is from genome assembly GCA_003139795.1 of Acidobacteriaceae bacterium. Lineage (GTDB taxonomy): Bacteria > Acidobacteriota > Terriglobia > Terriglobales > Acidobacteriaceae > Telmatobacter. Next base: position 2,642 of record PLGM01000148.1, read on the forward strand.
ACCGGCCGCGGTTGTTGGCCGGCGGGGTGGTAACGGGCTTGCGCTCGGGGCGCGGATTCACAAGCTGCTGGCAGAGTGGCGCGTCCTGCCCGCGCGCCAGCCCTGGGAGCGCGTCCTGCCCGCGGCAGAGGCGCAGTTTCATGGCGCCGGCGTCCTTGCCGCTGAGCAGTTGCGTCCGCTCCAGACCGCTGAAGGGGTCCAGATCGTAGCGGTAAACAAAGTCCTCGGCCGGTTTCTCCTTGCCGTAGTCGAAGTGGTTCCAGGTGCCCACAAGTTCGCGGCCATTGGGCTCGGCCAGCCCCGCGTAGATCTGGGTCCAGGCCACGCCGGCCGGCGCGCTGGCGGTCCAGATGGGCGCTCCCTGGCCGCCGCGCATCCAGCGAGCCGCCCAGGTGTGCGCCCGCATGTCGTAGTGAAAGGCGGTGAAATAGGTGTCTGCCGCGCACTCCCTGCAACCGTCGTAGAATGCGGCCAGCTCCTGCGGGCCGCCGTCGGCAAACGTCATCGAGTCGAGCCAGCGAAGGTTGACGCCCTTGAGCAGGGGCGTAAGCAAATGATTGGTGAGCGAAACGCTCCACACGGCAAAGGTGTCCGCGTTGGCCGGCGACTGCGGCGTGGCGCGCAGCGTGGTGACCACCAGCGCCGCATCGTACTGGACGCCGATCTCGCGAATGGCGGTCCATTTCTCGGCTTCCAGCGAACGCGTGACCCAGACGATCACGTCCTGGTCCTTCTGCGAGTGGAAGTCCATCCAGCGAAAGGGATCGGGCTGCTGGGCAGACAGAGGCGCCGCAACGGCCAACATTGCTGCAATCAAGCCATAGAGAAACCAGGAGGAAACTGCCCGCATAAGTTTAGGGTATCGCAGAGAGGGCTACTGCGAGGCTCACATTTCCCAAGGTCCGAAAGTCCGGACCCAGAGCGCCCGGGGCCTATAGTGAACTACTATGGTTCGGTCTCTATCCTAACCGCTCAGGTTTATCGTACACTGCTCACATGCCAACCGACTTGCGATTGGGGAGTCTGCGAGTCGTTATTTACCCCAACGATCATTGGCCGGCGCACGTTCACGTCATCGGGCAGGGAAACAGCGCCATTTTCAACTTGAATTGTCCGGCTGGCCCACTGAGTTTGCGGGCAAATTTCGGTTTTTCAGGGAGTCTCTGATCAAGTCGATGTTTTGAAAGGGCACGACCGGGGTACCCTCTGGGTCGCGTGCCGCAAATGCTGCAAAGTCAGCGTGGGCTTTAGCCCCTGAGGGAATGACGGTCTCCAAAATCGACTTGTTCAGTTGCAGCATCGCATCGCCGACCTGTGCCCGGCATGGGAGGAAATACATGGACAAGCATGAAGAATTCCTGGAAGCCAACCGCAGAGGGCAAGAGATGCTGGCTACAATTCCCCACGCCCTCAGCGCCCGCTACGATCGCCGCATCAGGCGCGTTGTGGTGCGCCTGAGCACTGGGCTGGAGATTTCCTTCTCGCCACGCGATGCTCAAGGGCTGGAGACGGCCACATGGGAACAGTTGCGGGAGATCGAGATTGACCCGCCGGGCTTCGGCCTTCACTTCCCCGCGCTGGACGCTGACTTGTACATTCCGGCGCTGTTGGAAGGGTTCTTCGGATCGAAACGATGGATGGCCGCGCGCCTGGGAGAGCTGGGCGGCAAAGCTAAGAGCGCCGCGAAGGCGCGGGCGTCACGAGCGAACGGCCGTAAGGGCGGCAGGCCGAAGAAAGTTGCTACCGCAGCCTGAGGACAGTGGACAGTGGTCAGTGGTCAGACAAACGCTGGTTGGGGTGGCGAAGCCGGGGGGGTATCCCAGGTCCGAAAATCCTAGCCTGGGGCACCCGGCACCCGGGGTGCCTGACACCCGGCTCTGGCCGTAGTCTAAAAGGATGAAGAGAACCTTCAATTTGTAGGCATCGGTTCTATATGATCGATTAGGGCAAAGAAATGTATAGAAATTCGTCTGATTGGAAGCGCAAGGGACTCGAACGCCAGTGGAGTAGCTTCAGCGACGCAATCAAGCGATTCTCGGAACAAGTCCGTGCAATGAGCTATGACGGGATAACCGTCTATGAGAACGACCGACCGTGTGGGGGGATTGATACTACTGACCGATACTTGCTTCCTCGTCAATCAAAATGGCTCAGCTTTGACGAGCTATTTGAGACTCCACCAATCCCGGATTTCCCGGACATTCCTGAGCCACCTCCGTTGCATCTTACAAAGGGTGAATATGACTCGTGGTATTTGGAGCCAGGCAGAGGAGGAACGCTAAGCTATTTCGACCGCGATCTTAAGGAAAGGAACTCGACGCTTGCTATGAGAGATGCGCTGCGAGAGCTTATTGCCGAAAAAAAGCGCAACTTCACCGGGACGCAAGATGCCGTGGCATTCAGGCTCGGTGGACTCAGAGCAAAACACTCGAACGAAGAGCCGAAAGCAGTTAAGGAGCTGATCGAGATTGCGAATATGCGCCAATTGGTCTCTTATCGGGTTCAAAAAGACTTTCGCACATTCGTTGACCCGAACGCTAAAGTCGTTCTCATTGAACTCCAATTCCCAGATTTTACAAAGCACCAGTTTCAGATCGGTAAGACAGCAAGAGGAATTTCTAAGTACGCGTCTGATGCGCTGAAGAAAAAGATTGTTCGCCAGTGTTTGTACTCAATTGTCATTCGTGCAGGGTATCTTGCATCCGAAGTACTTAGGGCGTGTTCACACTAAAGT
>PLGM01000287.1 GCA_003139795.1 Acidobacteriaceae bacterium
TAGTGTGAACACGCCCTAGTGTGGTGTGACCTGACAGCATTGTCACTACCTTGCGTTTTCGACCCTGCGCATCTGCAGGTGATCCTCGATAAGGGGCGGCCTAGCGTCACGGCAGTGGTGCACCCCCAGCGCACTCGTCAGGCGGAACACCTGAACCCACTTCGACGGCGTTCGACAGGTCTTGTTGCAGCAAACGTCGAGTTCACCGCAAAGCCCGGCGTCGGGGGGCACGATTATGTAGCCGGTCTGCAGATCGCCGACGATCAGGCATTCCTTCCCCTCAGCCAGGTGGAGCGCCACCAGCAGGCATAGCCCTTCGAGCAAACCCATGTGAAGCCTCATTTCCTTGTTTTGGCGCAGTAGAAGCCTTGCGTGTTCAGAGGCCCGATCTGGCTATGGATTTAGGCCGGATCGGGGATGAGTGCGTAAATTGGCGCTGGCGTCTATTCGCCCTCGGCCGCCCACAGTTCCAGAGTTTTCTGCGCGGCGGCTTCCCGCTCCGAGGAGTCGACGGGGTACTTGTCCCTCTCCACGAAGAGATCGGCCATCCTCGCGTTGTAGGCCGCCCACTTTAGCGCGGCCGTCTTGATCTGGTCCGCCTCGATTGGTTCCGGCACGGTGCACCTCTATAAGCTATCTACCGCGCCCGACGCCGGTCGGGGACATCATCGGCACAAATATTTACGTGATTAATTGCTCGCCGGTAAAGATGTTCACCAGTTCCACGCCCGGACCGTGGGCGGCGTCGGCTTCTGCCCGCTCTGTAGCGTCTGCACGGGGTATGCACAGCCTGGTTGCGGCGGTACTCCAACGGGATCACGATCGCGCAAGCTGTAGCGCTGCTGCGCGTAGACGCGGCCGGGGCCGAGGCTGCGGTCAACAGGTACTTGACTGTTCCCCTGACGGTGTTATTTCGACGCCCTGATAGACTTCACCTTCAACGTCGGGGCGGGCACGCTAAGCCGGTCAGCAGCTCTCCGGGATCTGAACGCCGGACACTACAAAGCGGTCCCGGACGCCTTGGAGCTGTACGACATGGCCGGCGGCAAGGTCTGCATGCCCCTGGAACAGCGCCGGGTGCGTGAAGCCCCGCGGTGGGATTCCCTACCGCGACAAACTCAGTAGTAATACTTCGTCTTCAACGTCCAGGGCGACTTGGGATACTTCGCGTGCAGTAATTGGAACGCCGCCTTGCTGGTCGCCGAATTCTCCGCCCCTGCCGTCTGATCGCTGCTCTTCCCCCATGTCAGACACCCATATCGCGTTGCCCGCACCGTCAGAGCCAGCGCTTCTGGCACATCCGGATCCTCCGGGTGCCCCTTCGCATACTCGATCACGCGACGCCCCAGGTAAGTGGGCGCGCAGGGCAAGTCCATTACGCGGCTGTACTCCGCCGCCCCCATCGTCTGATCCTCGGCGGGAAGATACGGCACCGGCAGTGGCTTCTGCGCCATCGGGTCCTGGCGCGCCTGGGGTGTCTGCCACCCGCTGCACCACCAGTTGTCGCGGAAGCTGTCGAGCGTGTCGTACGAGTTAAACCGCGAGTATCCATGCTCCACCACGGGCCGCAGCCCAGGATTGTGTAGCAGCGCCAGCGTTGCTGGGAAACCAATACTCGTTCCCGCCGTCTTCCGCAGCTTCTCGGGGAGCAGCGGCGCGAGCTTCGCCGCGCTTGCCGTGTCCTCCAGAACAACGCTGCGCGTCCAGGCCGCCATCGCCACTTCGTCGCGCAGGTTCTGCGGCAGCTTCGTTGACCGCGCCGCCTCCACCAGCCTCGTCAAGGGCGAGTGCTCGTTCACCACCACAACCGCATCATCGTCGAATTCCGGCGCATGCACGTCTTCGACGCAGTTCTTCGGCCTGTCCTTCGGGTTCTGAAAACTGGCGCACTCGCCGCCGGTTGCAAAATATCCCGACGACTCGGGGTCGAGTACCGTACGTGGCGCATATTCCAGAAACTCATCAAAACTGCGCGCCAGTTGCATCCGCTCGCCCAGAAACGCGTTGCGGTCCGAACTGGCAGCGAGCCGCTTTGTCTTGAGTGCCGAATCCACCAGTGCCCGCGCCTCATCGGTGCTGTGAAGCTCCGTCAGAATCCGCACGCGATGAAACAACACCGTCTCGAACCCCGGATCACCCGACTGGACCTTCGACGCTGCTGCGATTAGCGCCGGAGTCTCCGGCGTCTTCGCATCCGCCTCGATCAGCGCCGCTATCAGCCAGGGCCTGGCCTGTGTCTTCTCCCAATGCGCCAGCGCCTGGTCTTCGTTACCATGCCGAAGCGCATCGATCCACTCCAGCAGCGAGGGCGTGTTCGTCAGCTTCACGTGCTTCGACAGAATGAAATTCAAATCGTCGAGATCCTCCTTCAGACGTACATCGGGCCCCGGACCCGCCAGCGCAGCGCAGATCTCCGCGGCGCGCTTGTCCGGCTCCGTGCGAATGCGAACGAAGTCCAGTTCGCCTTCGACCGCCTCGCGCGGCAGCCCGGCCGGCGGATGCGTTACCAGCTTCTCCAGCATCTGCTGAGCCTCCCGCATGGTGTCCATGTCGAAGTCCGCGAGGTCCATGCTGTACTCGTCGGTCGCCTTGCCCATCGCGAACGCCTTACGCACCATCGACCGCGCCGCGAGATAGCCACCCCATGCCCGCCAGGGCGAGTCGGCGTCCTTCGCGATGGACTCAAACCCGGCTCGCGACTCGTCATACTTCCGCGCGTAAAAGTTCGCCGCAGCCGCCTGGTAGGCCCGGTCCGCGCGCAGCAGGGCGGGTGCTCCCATCGGAGCAGCCGACGGGAACCCCGCCGTCTTGCCGTCGCAGTTGGTAAATACCGCGTCCTGCGCATGGATCCAGTCCGTCAGCCAGGCGTTCTTTTTGCCCCAGGTCTCCGCGCGGCGGCTCACGGTCAGTGCCGCCGTTCTGAAAGCGGCATTCGGACAGTTCACCTGTTCCGGGGAATAATACGCATTCGGGTCCGGCAGACCCACCGCCCCGCCATCCTCCGCTCCCGCCGTCGCCAATGCCTCCTTCCGCGCCTTGAGCCATGCGCTAACGGGCGAAGCGGCCTTTTCTGCTTGCCGAGCTGCCTGTATCTGCTCCGATGTGAGGTTGGTCCAGTCCTTGACCGGTTGCGGCGGAGGCGCATACGCAGCGCGCTCCTCCGCCGAAAGCGTGCCGCCGCTCAGATACCGGTAGGCCACCGCAAACTCGTTGGAGTCATACCCCTTCTGCAAAATGCCCAGCTTGCCCTCGGCGAACGCATGCAGATCGTCGGGTTCCGTGGTGCGCACGAACACGTCAGGCTGGAAATCTGGCCCGCACGCCTGCACCGTCACACAAGGAAACACTAGCGCCACGGCTCCAACAAGCACATCTCTCCGCAACCGAACTCTCATCGAACTCTCCGTTCCAACTGCGCCAGATTTTCGCTGCGCCAGCCTTCGTCTGCAAACACATAGACCCGCTTGCCGTGCACACGGGCCGGCCAGGGCTCGCTTGTTGAAACCCCCACCGCGCCTCGGCAAAGCGGTTCACGAATCTCAAAGTCGTACCCATCTGCAGGAGCCCGCCGCCTGTTCGGTTCCATCCGGAACATCATCGGAACCGCCTCATCCACCGGCAGACCCCTCAACCAGTCGTCGTACGAACACCAGGAAGCGAGCGCTGTTATCGACAGCGGCAATGCTGCCGGCATTCCCTGCCGCACCCCTGCCAAAACGTCGCGGTAAAACGCACGCTCGGAAACGGTGGCGTCGAAGTCGATTTGAAGGGCCGCAATACCCGGCTCTTCGGCCGAAAGCAGAATCGCGCGCACCGCCTCTTCGCGATTCACAGCATCCAGGACCGCATGTCGTGACGGCTCAATTCGCACCACTGGGATACGCACCGCGCCGCTGGGCAGCATGACCGGATTCCTCCGAGCCTCCCGGTGCAGGCTCAGGTCGATCGTCAGGGTCTGGTCCAGGTAAGCGATCGCGAACCTCTGCGCGTCCAACCCGCGCAGGTCCTCGCGCCGCTCCCACGACCACAGCGTGCTCGCGGGCAAGACACTCATCCGCGACGGCACGAGTGGCAACGCATCGGGTCGCACAGCCAAGCCGAGTGGCAGAGCCAGCAGCGCGGGCAAAACAGCTCTTCGTACAGAAGGAACAAGGTACATGGCGTGGTCAGCACAACCATGCCTTAGATCTCTTCAGAAATCAAGTCCGCACTACTGCACGCAACTGTGATCGGCCGCACGCGGCCGCGATTCGCGGTCCAATGCGCCACTCTCGCACCAGGGCGCTGAGGATTGCCAGGCTGTAGGGGACGCCGATCGAGTGGCTGTTGACGGGGCGCGACGGCGGGGCACCCAGCTTCTCCTCGCACCCAGCCAGGTATACCTGCGGCCAGCCGCCAAGACAGACGAGCCAACCCACTTGATTCCTGAGTACCCCGTCGATGGCGTACGCCTAGCGCCTGGTGCTGGCGGGCTGTCTCAAAGACGCGCCCCGCAAATTCCGCGCTCACCCTGATATCCCGATCCACATTGGGCGCTTCAATCACCTACGCCACATCTTGCCCCGCGCCTTGCCCCGCTCCCCGCGCCGCATCGCCGGCCACGCTGCCCCGCTCCGACCAGAAATGCCCGCTCCCGTCCGGATAAAGCGTCAGAACCCAGTGCGACGGCGAAAGCCCTGGATTGGAATAATCCACCTCGAACACCGGCCCCGCCGCAGCCCCAGCCTCGCCCCGCGCCGGCATCGCCATAGCCGCCCAAGCCAAGGCCAGCCACACCCCCCTCATCGCCCCACCCCTTGCAGCGCCAGCGTCTGCGCCGTGTGAATGTGGCAGATGGCCAACGCCAGCGCATCCGCCGCGTCCGGCGGTTCCGGCGTCTCCTTCAACTCCAGCAGCCGCGCCACCATGAACTGCACCTGCTCCTTCTTCGCCAGCCCGTATCCCACCACGCTCGACTTGATCTTNNCCACGCCCCGCACCTGTCCCAGCCTTAGCGCGCTCTTCGCATTCACTGAGTAGAAAACCTCCTCGATCGCCACCGTGTCCGGCTGCCACCGCTCCAGTTCCTTACTCAGCTCCCGAAACACCTGCTCCAGCCGCTCCGCCGTCGAAAGCCCCTTCTTCAGCCGGATCGCCCCCATCGCCTTCAACACCAGCTTGGGCTCCCGTCCGGTGTCGCACGACTCCACGACCCCGAACCCCGTTACCTCTGTCCCGCAATCAATCCCGAATACCCCCATCGCGTCCAAGTCTACCGCACTCCCGCCCTCCGCGCACTCCCCAAAAAGGCAACAGCGGCCTTACCGCATTTCGCTCAGGCCGCTGCCGGTGAACTGTTGGGATTGGGCTAGCCACGCGCTTAATGGAATCTGTAATTCGCTGATTTTTATTATGTTCACGAAGTTCGCAAGGCCCGTCATGGCCTAACCGGTAGCACAAACTGGCACAATTCCACCCCCGGCTCAGTAAATCGTCTTGATTGCCTTTTTCACTCCGTCCAGGAGTCCGATTACATCTTCGCTGGTAGGTTCGCGGTCTAGTTTGTGATCGCAAAGATTGCGAATGTCTGTGAGATGCTGAAGGAAGCGCCAAGTGGGAATGTCCAAAACATCGTTTCTCTTCAAATCTTCGATCAGCACTCCTAATGTTGCTTTCTTGGGAACGGTGAGGGAGTGATTGCTAAAGACCCCGTGAAGATGGCCCTCCAACACAACTCCGGCCAATGCGCCAGCCGCTCGGAAGAATCCGTTCCTGTTCAAATCGGCGGCAGCTTCTAGTTCATTGTCATAAAGATCGGCCTGGGCAACCGCTCGAACGTCGAAGAGACTGCTCTCGAACCTGCGCTGAAGAGATTTCACAATTTCTAGCTGCTGCTTGAACTTCGGAATAGCGGCATCCGGGCCTGCTATCTTTTTCTCCTCAAGGCCATAGCCACGAGTGGCACTCATGCCATGCAAATAGTCGGATATCGTGTAGTTCAGTGGCGAGAAATCTTTTGCCTGCTTCTTGAACGAGTAGTATTCCTTGAAGTCATTAACGCGGGTCGGCAGGAGCTGTGAGAGGATGGAGAGCGCCTCTGAATACCAGGATTGATATCCGTCGATGAATCGCGGCACAGAGGCGAGTTTCTCTGCGGACATTTTCTTTTTATCGGCAGGAAATGTCTCAAGGATCATGGCGTCCATAAGTCGCTCTCCATTCGCCACGAGTTTGGCAATATCATTTTT
>PLGM01000377.1 GCA_003139795.1 Acidobacteriaceae bacterium
TCTCAGCCGAGGGGTCCACCCCACAAGAGCCTCCGCATCCCTGAGTCCATCATGCTCCGCGTAGGTGCAACGCTTCAGAACAAGTAACCGGTCCAGACGTAAAAAGACCCACCTTGGCAGGTAGCCACGGTGGGTCTTTCTTTTTTGCATAAAATTTGCAAACTCGATCCCGTCTTTCAGTGCTTTTGCACTATCAGCACCCTGTTCTTGCTAAACAGTACAAGCAACTTATTTAGAATCAACATGATTAGTGAATCATGTTGATGGTTTCCTGGGTTACGGTGTCGAAGGTGGTGACCGCCTTGGAGTTGGCCTCGAAGGCCCGCTGGGCGACGATCAGGTCGGAGAATTCGGCGGAGATGTTGACGTTCGAGGCTTCCAGAGAACTCCCTTCGATGGTCCCTCGCCCGCCGGTACCGGCCACGCCCTCCGAGGCATTGCCAGAGGCAGTGGTGACCTGATACTCAGTAGACCCCACGTCAACCAGTCCCTGCTCATTGCTGACCGTGGCGATTGCCAATTGCCCTACGTTCTGGGTCTGGCCATTTGAGTAGGTAGCTGAAATCACGCCGCTCGCATTGATCGAAAAACTGTCATACTGGCCGCTCGCATATCCGTTCTGGCTGGTTGCGGAGGTCGAAGAGGCGGCCGCGGTCTGGCTGATATCCCCTGTACCATTGGCGCCATAGAGATTGAGGTTCAGGTTCATCGTCGCCGCTCCGTCGGAGAGGCCGGCAAAGGTAATGCCGCTGACATCCGTGGCCGGGCTGACCAGATTGCCGCTCGAATTGAAGGTCATTGTCCCGGTTGCGTTGGCCGAAGCCACCGGATCCTGGATCACGCTTCCGGAGGTCGAAATGCCTGTCCCCGTGATGCTCAACTGGCCGCCGGCAGTGGACGTAACCGTGACGCCGGTGATTCCTGCCGCTGTAATAGCGGCGTCCAGCGCGGCCACGTAGCCTGTCGCCGGCGGGCCGGGGTTGCCTACCGTTTCACCGGCCGTCACCGTCGGCGCAGTGGTGGTCGCAGTGCCGTTGGCGGTTGGCCCGGTAATGGTCAGATTCGTTCCCGGATCCACCGTGGCCAGCGTGCCGCCGCTCGAGCCGAAGTTGTAATTGATCGTCGTTACTCCCGCTGCGGTGCTGGAGTTGGCTTTGAGCGTGTCTGGCATCGAGATGCCGTAGCCCCAGGTGTTGTCTCCTTTATTGGTATAGGTCACCGTGGCTTCGTACGTATTGCCGAGCGAGTCATAGACCTGTACCTGCCCGGTTGTTTGCGCGCCTACGGCAGACTGGGAATCGAGGTTTTGGGTCATGCTGAAGTTCGTTGTCGCCGCAGGCTGCATCACCTGGCCGGTGGGGATGTTGATGTCCACCAATCCGCCATTGGTGTTCACCGCGCCGTTGGTGGCCGGATAGCCCATGACCGCCAGACCGTCGGCGGTCTCCAGCGTGCCATTCGAACTGAGTTGAAAGCCGCCGTTTTGGGTATACAACTGGCTCCCTCCCCCGCCATCCAGGACAAAGAAACCCGCGCCATTGACCGCGGCGTCGGTCGAAACGTCGGTCGAGGAGATGGAGCCCTCCGAGAAATCCGTGCTGTTGGCGGCCACTTGCACACCCGTGCCCACTTGAATCCGGTCTCCCGATCCGGTCGTGCCCACCTGCTGATAAAACAAGTCGCCGAAGTTTGTCGTCTGCGCTTTGAACCCGTTGGTGTTCATGTTGGCCAGGTTGTTGGCGATGGTGTTCAGCGCCGTCGAATCGGCGTCGAGACCACTGAGTGGAATGTAAAAGCTGGGCATTGTGGTTCTCCTCTTCAGGTTGACGCAGGCCTTGCCGGCCGGCGGTTGAACGAACTTCATTGCGCCCCGGGCAGCCCGCCCGAGAGCGGCTGCGCGTGGGAACGCCCATCCAGGGCATGGGCCACGCGATGGGCGGATGGCTTGGCCTCGGGAACACTCAGATTGCCGGGAGCGCGTTTGGCGCCAACAGACTGTGCAAACTGATTGATGGCTGCGGCCGTACTGGAGCCTCCAGGCTGCGCCGCAGTCATTCCGCCTGGCTTGTGCCCGGCCGCACGGACCTGTGCGGTTGCGCTTGCCGGGCTCGCGCCGGCCAGTCCGGACGTTGACGCGCCGACCTGACCGGAGGTGGCGCCGCCGCTTGAACCGGTGGCAGGGCTGCCGAGATCGGTAGACAGAGTCTGGTTGATGGAGATCAGTTGCTCCAGGCTGTTTACCTGGACAAGCTGGTTGATGTACTCGTTGGGATCGGTGTCCGCGGTCGGGTCCTGGTTCTGCATCTCAGTCACCAGCAACGTAAGAAAATCATTGGCGGAGATGGTGGCTGAAGAACTGCCTGAGCTGCTCGTGCTGCTCGTCCCGGTCGTTGTGCTGGCCATTGGAGTTGCGCCCTTGCCCGTCAGCGCTTGCCCCGCCGTCATTTGGTGATTCAAGAGTCCTGCCATTGCCGCCATCTTTTCCCTGCCTTCCTTCTGCCCGGCCCTCGTGCTGCCCGAAATTCTTGCTCCGCGGACTGTTCCTGCTTGGCTGTCTTGGCCGCCAGACCCCCGAGGCTCAGGCGATCACCGATATGTGGCCGTCCCCCGGCCCTCGAACCTGGGCAGTTGTAGTTTGCCTCCCGGCCTGAGCCGAAACCTCCGCAACGGCTGCTGCCGGAATGGCCCGCGCAATCGGTTGAGTGTCCGATTGTGGATCTGAATAGGCCCCCTGCTGCGGATCCTGTCCCGACCCCTGGTGCATTCCATGGCTTACCCCCTCGTCCGCAGCCTGCTCAGCCCCCCGGCCATGGGGAGCGGCCAGCGTCAACGTCTCAACCGGCGTGTGCTGTTCTGACAGATAAGCGTTCAATCCCGCCAGATGCCCGCCAAGCGCCTGCGCTGCCGCCGCCGAATCGGGTACCAGAGCGGCATGGACCCCGCCTGCGGCCATCTCTGCCCTTACGCCAACCCAGCCAAGGTCGGGGTCCTGAAATCCGGCCTCGGCCCGCCGGCTTCCGGCGTGAATCCAGCTGGGCGTTCCCGGCGCAGCCTCCGCATCGAGCGCGGAAAAAGCCTCGCGAACCGCCGGTTCGGCCGCGGCGCCGGTTGAACCTCCCGCATTGCCGTCCGCCACGTTCATTGGCCCCCGTGCGCCTGCCGGGTCGCGCGCCAAAGCGAAAGCATCCACGCCCGTGCCGCCGGATTGGCCCTCAGCAGAGTGATTCGCATGCTGGACCGGCTCGGCCATGCTGGCAGCGTGCGCCATCCCCTCGGTAGCTCGCGCCGAGACTCGCCCGCCACCAGACCGGCCTGGCTGTTCCACGATAGGGTCCACAGCCGGGGATGGGACGAATTCGGAGGCGGCGGCATTGCCGGCCGCGGACTCTCGATCTGCTGCTTGAATGGCGATCGGAGCCGCAACCCCGCCCACCGGCTGGCTGCCGGGCTGCGCCTGGATCTGATTCTGTCCCAGGTTCTGCGGCTGCGTTTCGCGCGGTTCCTCGGCTTGCGCACTAATCCGGCCTGCCGATGAAGCCGATTCGTCAGCAGCCGAGGGTCCCGGACCACCCCTGGCAGATGCTTCCGTCGCGGTGGGCTCTTCGCTGGGCGCCCCGGTCGCAGCTTGATTCCCGGCAGCACTCGTCACTCCGGCTCCCGCACCGGGTCCGTCTGGCGCCGAGGAATGCGCCTCAGGTCCCCCCGCCCTGTCCGCGGCCTGGTTACCGTCTGTGCTCTTTCTCCCGACAGCCGCTTCGGGACCGCCTGAAAGCGGCGCCTGACTGCTGAAGGAGTTCAGAGCCAAGCCGGTTGGCAATGCGGTCGTGAGAACTGTCTGCAAGGGCGATTGCTGCGCGTCTGCCCTGTTTGCGACCGGGCTTCCGGCACCATATACCGTTATTGCCGGCGGAACATTCTCTGCGATTGCAGTGACCAGCGACGGCGCCGATCCGACCCCGGCCGGCTCCGGCTTCGCGTTCTTGCCCGTGTTGGCGGGCCGTGTGCCGCCGGCAGATTCTGCAGGCCGGGCGTCTGCCAGGTTCTTCGCTTTCAGATTGGCCGCAGCTTGCCGCGACCCCGCCGCGGCTATACGGCCGGATGAAATCCCAGCGCGGGAACCGGGCGAAAGCCAACCAGTCACCCCGACGTTCGCGGCAACCTGTTGTGTGTTTCCCTGGTTCAAGGGTAGAACTGCGCTGTCGGCGAGGTTCGAAGTTGCCGGGGACTCACTTCCAGCAGCCTCTTCCAGACCGGATTCGACGGAGGTACGTGTTCCGTCTGCTCCAGCCTCTTCCGCGACGGACGCGTCTACCGCGCCCAGAGAGGCCAGCTGCGACTGCCAATTGGAACGAAAGCTTTCCCATCCCTGCTCTGAAGAGGAAGAAGAACCAGGCGCGCCCGCACCAATCCGCGCTGCACTTTGCGCCTTGCCCGGCACACTGGCCGGAACCTGACTGGGGCTCGGTTCCGGACGCCCTCCCGTTCCAATCTCGATACCCGCGGCGACGGTCATGGAGAGGGTCAGTGCAGATGCCGTGCCAAATGAGGTGGGTTAGGGTTAAAGCATTGTCACGTCTGGGAAGATCGTTCCCGATTCAGGAAGACATTGCGGCTTCCAGGTGCATTTTCTCTCAAGTTTCCTCCGCCGTCTGATCGCTGCTCGGCGGGGTGGTTCGAGGGGTGGCTGATGCGGACGGCTCTGCTTGCGCCTCTTCCCGATGCAGCCGGTTGCGAAACCAGTCGTCGAGCGCCTGCTGCTCGCGCCGGCCGGCCTCGACCGCGTCCCGCGCCTCGGCCTCCTGAATCAGCGTCTCGGCCTGACGGCGCTCGACCCTTTTCAAGAGAAACTCCCGGCGCCGCGCGGCCACGCCGAGCTCTGCATCCCCAATCCTGGGAGCCAGCGCCGCGGCATGGCGGCCAGCCGCGCGCGTCTCCTCAAGGCCGGCCAGCCGGTCCGGCAACTCCCCGGTGCGGGCGCTGGCATCGACCAGCCGGCGGCCCCGGCGATCCCGCTCCGCAGTGGCCGCCAGCGCGTGTTCCAGGCGGTTGAGCTGGCTCAGCGCGGACTCCAGCGCCAGCCGGCTCTGTTCCTCTTCGATATCCCGGATGCGGAGCAAGCGGCGCAGTGCGCGCGAGGCGGCCATGGCTTACACCTCCGCGGCGAGGCTGGCGAGACGGCGCACACAGTCGGGAAATCGGACCTGCTCGTGCGCATCCTGAGTCATGAACGCGCGCATCGGTCCCCGAGCGCGCAGAGCGCGGTCAAGATCCAGGTCCGAACCCGGCTTGTAGGCCCCGATGCGCACCAGGTCCTCGGAGCGGGCATAGACCGCCATCAGCCGGCGCAGGAGCGCGGCCTGCTCGCGATGCTCGGGCTGGGTGACGGCCGGCATCAGCCGGCTGATCGAGTCCAGCACCTCGACCGGCGGATACCAGCCCTCGGCTGCCAGGGTGCGGGAGAGCACCAAGTGGCCGTCGAGCAGCGACCGCACCGCGTCAACAAGCGGGTCCTGCTGATCGTCGCCCTCCATCAGCACCGTGTAAAAGGCCGTAATCGAGCCCACACGGAACTGCCCGGTACGCTCGATCAGCCTGGCCAGCCGGGTAAAGACCGAAGGAGTATAACCTTTGGCTGTGGGCGGCTCTCCGGCGGCCAGGCCAATCTCGCGGGCGGCCATGGCGAAACGCGTCAGCGAGTCGAGCATCAGCAGCACATGCTTGCCCTGGGCGGCAAAGTACTCGGCCACCGTGGTAGCCGCAAGCGCGGCCCGCATCCGCATCAGGGGTGACTGATCGGAGGTCGAAACCACCACCACGGAGCGAGCCCGGCCTTCGGCGCCGAGCGAATCCTCGAGAAACTCTCCCACTTCGCGGCCACGCTCGCCCACCAGGCCCACCACGGTCACATCGGCCTCGGTGTTGCGGGTCATCATGCCGATCAGCGTGCTCTTGCCCACCCCCGACCCGCCAAAGATGCCCACCCGCTGGCCCCGGCCCACGGTCAGCAGGCCGTCGAGGACGCGGATGCCGGTGCCGAGCGGCGTGCGAATGGGCACCCTGTCGAGCGGGGAACGCACCGCCCCATCCAAAGGCAGCGCCTGCGAGACCGCCGCGGGCCGGCCCTCATCGATCGGCGCGCCCAGTGCATTCAGCACCCTTCCCATCAGCGCCGCGCCTACTTCGATCTCGGGACTCACTCCCAAAGCCGCCACCGGATTGCCAAAGCGAATGCCCTCCGTAGTCTCAACCGGCATCGAAAGCACATTCGAGCCGCGGAATCCGATCACCTCGGCCAGGTGCAGACCGCCGAACTGATCCCGAATCTCGCAGCACTCGCCCACCGAGGCCAGGGGGCCTGCCGACTCGATGGTCTGGCCCACCAACTCCAGAACCTGACCGCGCCAGCGCCAGGGCTGACCACGGTCCAGGCGGGCAAAGTAGCGGGCCAGAAGCGGTGCTGAAGGTGGTGGCGGCGGCGGCATCATGGGCGCGTCTCCGGCCTGGTGCTCCGCGCTGCATCCTGGAGGGCGGCAGGCCCGGCTCTGCGTCCGCCGGCGCGATCGAAGAAGCCACGCTCGATCTCTCCCAGCTGGGCGCGAATCCCCAGGTCCACCGAACCCAGATCGGTTTCAATCACGCAGTCGCCCAGCCGCATCTCCTCCCCGCCAACGACCGTGGGCTTCAATGCCAGGTTGGGCAGCAGAGCGATGCACTCGGTCCATAAGTCCAGTTCGGCCGGAGGCACGCGCAGCCTGACCTGCGTTGACCCGGAGAGCTGCCCCAGAGCCACACGCACGGCTCCGGTCAGCAGCAGCGGGTCCATCTGCGCCTCGCGGCGCAGAATGCGGGCTGCCACTGCCAAAGCCAGCTCCACCACCTCCTGTTCGACCGCCTGCAGGTACCGGTCGCGCTCCTGGGCAAAGCTCTCGATCAACTCGGCGGCCTGCCGTGTGCGCCGCTCCTCCGCAGCTTTCTGGGCCGCGGCCTGAGCCTCCCGCTCGGCCTGCCTGCCGCGCTCCCGCCCAGCCTCGAAGGACTTGCGCGTCTCCTCGGCAAGCCGCTTCTCGAACTCGGCGCGCATCCCCGCCGCGACGGCCCCTTTGCCGTGGTCGTACCCCGGCTCTTCGGGCGCGCCTGCCGCAGGCTCCGCCCAGCCATTCCAGGCTGGCAAAGGGGGCGCATTGGGGCCGGCCGGATACTGAAAGACCTCGATGTGTCCGGATGTGCCGCTCTTCGTTGGTGATTCCGTGCGCTGCAGGGGTTCCCTTTCCCTTAGTTGTCAGTAGTCGGTTGTCGCTAGCCAGTAGTCAGTTGTTACCGATGGGGCGGGTGACTGACAGCCCATGACTGAAAACTGACCAATGAAAACTGTTCAAGCCAGCATCTCGTCGCCGGTCTCCAACTTGAGAACCACCTTGCCTTCGGCCTCCAGCCGCCTGGCCAGGTTGAGGATCTCCTGCTGGGCCTGGGTCACCTCCCGCGAGCGCACCGGTCCCAGCACCTCCATATCCTCCTTCAGCATCTCCACGGCCCGCGAACTCATGGACTTGAAGATCTGGGCGCGCAGCTCATCGTTGGCGCCGCGCAGCGCCATCGCCAACTGCCGCTTGTCCACCCCGGAAACGATCTCGCGGATGGTGGCCGGCGGCACCGTGACCAGGTCTTCAAAGGTGAACATCAGGTTGCGGATGCCGAGGGCCAGCTCCGGCTGGCCCTCCTCGATGGTCTCCAGAATCTTCTTCGACTCTTCGGCGTTGAGCCGGTTCAGCAAGTCGGCCACCGCTTTGAAGCCGGAATAGCTCTTGCGCGCCGTGTCGCCCACGCTCTCCAAGCGGCGATGCAGAATGTGGGCCACCTTCTGCGCCATCTCCGGCGAAAACTGNNCACCAGCGCGATGGTCTGCGGATGTTCGGAGTCCAGCAGCTTGCCCAACTGCTGGGGATCGGTGCGCTGCAGCTTGGCCAGATTGCCCTGCGCGGCCTCCTGGGAACGGCGCACCAGCATCAGCAGATCGTCGGCGCGCGCCTTGCCGAAGGTCTCGATCAGAAGACGGCTGGCGTAGTCCAGTCCGCCGTGCATCACGAAGCCCTGGGTCTCCAGAAGTTCCCAGAATTCCTCCAATATCTCGGCGGAGAGCTCGGGCGTGACCCCGCGCAGGTCGGCCAGCTCTTCGGTGAGCCGCTGCACATCCACCTCCGGCAGGGTGCGCAGGACCTCCCCGGCCAGTTCCTCGCCCACGGCCACAAGAAGGATAGCCGCCTTGCGCACCCCGGACAGATTCGCCGACTGGCGGCGCCGTCCTGCCCCGTTTTCGTTCCCCTGCTCGGCCAAGGCTCCGTTCCTTTCCCCAATTCCGCTCTTTCTGCCCTGAATTTCGCTCTTTCTCTCCTGCCCCCCGCTCCGCTTGCCCCGGCGACTCGAAACTCCCTTTGCTATTTCCCATCTGCCTTCCCCCAACTGCCTCCTGGCTGCCCACCTTGGTCGAGTTCGGCATGCACCGCGAGCTAGTCGGAGTGAATCCAGCTCTGCAGCAAGCGCGAGCTCTGCGTCGGTTCGCGCTTCAAGTGCCCGCTAACCTGCTCGAATACCTCTTGCGCCCTGATCCGCTCGGGGTCCACCTCGGCGGGCTCAGGGGGGTTCAAGGCGCCCTGCGGCATCACCGCCGATCCGGCCGGCAACTCTCTGGCCGACCCCCTTGCGATTTCCCTGGGCGCCACCCAGGCGCGGCGGAGGGCGGGGCGCACGCCCAAAGCCAGTACAACCAGCAGGCCGGCCAGCAAGGCCGCGTACTTGACCAGCACCGGCGAATTCTCCGCCGTGGCCAGCACCTGGCCCGGCAGCGAGACCGCCTGCTGGGTGCGGTTCTCCTCGAAGGCCAGATCCTGGACCGTCAGCATGTCCCCGCGCGCCGCGTCGAAGCCCACCGCCGCCTGGGCCAGGGAGGTCAGGTTGTGCAGCTCCTCGGCCGAGCGCGGCTGCCAGACCGCCGCCTTTCCCTTGGCTGCAAGCTCCGCCAGCCGGTCGTTCACCACGATCGCCGCGGTCAGCCGCCGCACCCGGCCCGGGTTCTCCATCACATGACGTACGGTCTTCGAAGCCCCGTAGGTCCCGGACTCCGTCTTCGCGGTCTGCGGTGGCGTGACCTGCTGCGGGTAGACGGGCAGCGCCTGCGAGTTGGGAGCGTTCGAGGCCGTCCCGGGAACTCCGGCGGCCACCGGCTGGGCGCCGGAGCTTTGCTCGGTGCGCTGCATGGAAAGAGTCACCGTCTGGTCCGGATCGTAGGTCTCCTGGGTCTCCTCGGTGGCCGCCCCATCGTAGTCCAGGGTCACCGAGGCGCGCACGTTGCCCGCGCCGGTGACCGGCTCCAGGGTGGAAATCAACTTTTCCTCCAGAGCCTGCTCGGCCGTCAGGCGCATGGCATCGGCGGTCTTCGGTCCCAGCGGAAGGTGGCCAGCCGCATCCACGAGCACCACGCGGTCCGGGGTCAGCCCATCGACGGCCGAGGCCACCAGGTTGCGAATCGCTTCCGGCTCCCCGTCGGCCAGCGTGCGATGGCGCAGCTTGAGCACTACCGACCCCTTGGCCGGGCGTTCCTGTTCGCGAAACAGCGAGTCGTGGGGCAGAACCAGATGGACCCGCGCCGACTCCACATCGGACAGCGAGCCCACGGTGTGTTCAAGCTCCCCCTCGAGCGCCCGCTGGTAATTGACCTGCTCGTCAAACTCCGAACCCACCCAGTTGGGTTTGTCGAAGATCTCAAAACCCAGCCGCCCGCTCTTGACGCCTCCCTTGGCCGCGGTCACCAGCCGGGCCTTGTCCAGTTGCTCGGCCGGAACCCGGATGCCCGCACCGTTGGCGGTGGTATCAAAGGGAATCTGCGCCTGGGTCAGGACCTGCCCGGTCTGGCGCGCGTCCTCCGGGTCCAGGTCCGCATACAGGGTGCGCCAGTCGGTGCGCAGCGCATACCAGAGCAGGCCCCCGCCGAGCATCCCCAGCAGCACCGCGGCCGCCAGCGCCCCGTGGCGCTGCGCCGGCTGCATCGTAGACCACTGAACCCGCCCCCGCGCCCACAAGCCGGCCAGCCGGTCCGCCCATTGAGGCTGGCCCGCCGCGGCGGGCACGCTCTTCTCCAACTGTGTTCCGGTGGCCATGGTTCCCGTGTCCCGCCGCTTTCGCCGTTTTTGCAGCCCGACCTTTACCGGAGCCTGGTCTCTTTCCGGCCCCCTTGGTTCAACGGCCGTGCGCACCCGCCCGGTTGCGGTCCTAGAACTGCATTCCAATCACCTGCTGGTAGGCCTGCACCGCCTTGTTGCGCACCGCCAGCGCCAGTTCGAAGGCCATACTGGCCTTCTGGGTGGCGATCATCGCCTGATGCACGTCCACGCCGGAGCCGGTCATCAGCCCAGTCACGGCGGCGTGCGCCTGGTCCTCAAGCTGGTTCACCTGGCCCACCGCGTCGGTCAACAGATCGGAAAACGGCGCCGGCGCACCACCCTGGCCGCCGCTCGAAGACAACCACGGCGATCCCCCGGCGCCAACCGGATTGGAGAATGCCGGAGCTACGGCGGTGAGGGGGTTCATTAGGGGTTGCATGGGTCCTCCCAGCTGTTTCACACTCTTGGCGTTGACTACCACCGGGGCCGGCAAGCGCAGCCAGCAGCTACGACTTGGCGATCTCCAGTGCCGACGTGATCATGCCCTTCTCGGCCTGCACGGCGGAGCCATTCAGGCCATATGCACGTGTCGCCCCCATCAGGTCCACCATCTCTGTGAGGGGATTAATGTCCGGATATGAAACATATCCGTCGGGTCCCGCGTCGGGATGACCGGGATCGTAGCGCTTGAGCGGGGGCGCGGGATCTTCGACCACGCCCGCGATATGCACTCCTGGCGCAGCCGCACCGGCGCCAGCCGTATTGAGCGTGGGCAAAGCCGCCGATGCCAGCGAACCGGGGGCCGTGTCCGCCGATGCAGTGGCCAGTGAATTGAGGAACCCGGGATCGCCTCGATCGGCGGCGAAGATCACGTGCTGGCGGCGGTAGGGCGAGCCGGAGGCGGTGCGGGTGGTTTCCGCATTGGCCATGTTGGCCGCCACCACCTCGGCGCGCATCCGTTCGGCCTGCATGGCCCCGCCGGAGGTCTCCATCAATCCAAAAAGATTCATCGGGTCTGCTCCTTTCAAGGCAGCTTTTGGCCGCTAGCTTCTAGCCACTAGCTTCCGGCTGCCGGTTCTCAGCCGGTTTCGCTATTCTCGAACTCTGCCGCCGCGCCGAAGCCTTCGCCTGGAGCATCGGCACGCCGTTCGGCCAGGGCCTGAAAGCTTAAAGCTGGAAGCCGACGGGTTATTTGTCGGCGTGGATGGCGTCCATCACTTGCTGATTCTCCCCGCGCAGCAGCGCCACGCCCACCTTGAACTTCAGTTGCGCTCCGGCCAGGTTCAGGCTCTCGCGGTCCATCGACACGTTGTTGCCGTCGGGCCGTGCGATCAGCCCGTCCACGGCCTTGAGGCGCGCCGGGCGGGGCGCGCGCCCCTGGTCCGCGCCGTCCATGGCCTCCCGCATCTCCGCCTCGAAGTCCATCCCCACGGCCCGGTAGCCGGGGGTATCGATGTTGGCCATGTTGGCCGCGGTCAGCTTGATCTGGCTGGTGGCCAGATCCAGATAGCGGGCCAACTGGTCGCTCAGCCGGGTCTCGATTTCCATGCTCATGCGAACCTCCGGTTCAGCTTCCTCAATTCAACGTCAACCCAAAGTCGATCTCCCGCGCCGTCAGGACCGCCTCCTCGCCGGCAAGAATGGCGCCCCGCTCCAGAACATGCTCGAGCTCGCGAACATTGCCCGGCCAGTCGTGAACGGCAAGCTTGGCCAGGGCCCCCGGATCCACGCGCTTGACCGGCGCTTCGCGTCCCATCTTCTGCATGAAGTGGTCCACCAGCAGAGGTAAGTCCTGACCGTGCTCGCCCAGAGATGGGGTGCGGATGAGGAAGACAGCCAGCCGGTAGTAGAGGTCGGCGCGGAAGCTGCCTGTCTGGGTGTGCTGGGCCAGCGGCCGGTGGGTGGCGGCCACGATGCGCACGTCCACCTTGACGGTCTCGTTGTCGCCCACCCGCTGCAACTCGCCACTCTCGACAAAGCGAAGAAGCTTCGCCTGCAGGGCCAGCGGCATCTCGCCGATCTCATCCAGAAACAGTGTCCCCCCGTCGGCGGACTCGATGCGCCCAATGCGCCCCTGCACCGCGCCGGTAAAGGCGCCGCGCGTATGGCCGAACAATTCAGCCTCAAGTAAAGCTTCAGGAATTGCCGCGCAATTGATGGCAACAAATGGCTTGCGGCTTCTGGCTGACAGCCGGTGCAGGGCTTCGGCAACAATCTCCTTGCCTGACCCGGTGGGCCCTTCGATCAGTACCGGGGTCATGCGCGGGGCCACCAGGCGGACGCGGCGGCTGACCTCGAGTATGCAGGGGGCGTTGCCGATCAGCTCCGGCAGCCGGTCGCTGGACGCCGGCCCACCGCCGGTGACGGGATGCCCGACCCGGATCGGAACGGCCTTCGGAAGGCTGGGCAGCGGGCACATCGGGGCGGCTGCGGCTTGGGCCGGCGAGCAGGGCGTCGGGGCTGCGGCAGTATGCGCCGGGAACGGCCAGGGGTCAGCGTGCATCGTGGCTGGCGCCGCGTCCGGTTTGCCGAGGGCGGGCGCTGTGTTCCATGCCGCCGTGTCGGTGTCCTGCGAGCGGCGCAGGGCGTAGAGCAGCTCCTGGCGATAGGGGCCGCGCGGGCTCTCCTCGGCCGCTGCGCCGCTTGCGGTCACCAGATCCACCTGGGGAAAGCTTCCGCGGAAGTCCTTGAGAAACTCGGTAAGGTCGAGATCGGGCAACCAGGAGTCGACAATGATGGCCTCGGGAGCAGCGGTCTCGGCTTCCCCCCAGGCCTGCGCGCCGCTCTCGGCCTCGCGCACCTGCCAGCGCAGGCCGGTGAGGATCTCGGCGAGCCGTTGGCGGAAGCTGCGATCGGCGCTGGCCACCAGCACGGTGCGCGACCGGGTGCGGGTGACGGAAGGGAGCAGAGAAACAGGAACAGGAGCAAGAACAGTCTGCATGAGGAGTCTCCTAACCAACGAAAAAGCTGATGAAATGCTAGTGCATTTCAGAAACCAGGCCGGTTGCTGCCGGCTTGGCTGGTGCCAGAGGGAGGGCTACGGGGACGGCCAGGGCCAGATCGGCCTCCGACGGCACCACGTACCCCTGTCCGCGCACCGTCCGGATCAGTTGCCCGGGGGGCGGATCCTTGAGCTTGCGGCGCAGGTAGTTGACGTAGACATCGACGATGTTGGTGGTTTGCGCCGGCTCCAGATTCCAGACCGAGTCCAGCAGTTCCACCCGCGAAACACAGTGGCCGCGGTTGAGCATGAGATGTTCGAGCAGGGCGAATTCCTTGTTGGTGAGCATGATCGACTGGGCTCCCCGGCGGGCCGTGTGGTCCAGCCTGTCCAGCTCCAGGTCCCCGGCGCGCAACTGCAGGCGGGCTTCCCGCTTGCGCCGCAACAGCGCCCGGCAGCGCGCCCGCAACTCATGCAGGCTGAAAGGTTTGATCATCAGGTCGTCGGCCCCGCGGTCGAGGCAGCGGACGCGCGTGTCCACCTCCTGCCGGGCGGTAAGCACCAGCACCGGCAGGTCGGCGTCGAGGCTGCGAACCTCCTCGAGCACCTGTTCGCCATCCTTGACAGGCATGTTCAGATCCAGAATGGTCAGGTCCGGCATCTCCTGGCGAAATGCCTCCACGGCGGCCCCTCCATCGTGGGCCAGTCGAACGCGATGCCCGTCGGCCTCCAGGCCCCGGCTTAGAAACAAGCCCAGCGCCTTGTCGTCTTCGGCGATCAATAACCTCATGGCAGCCTTTCTCCTGAGCGGCATCCTCAACCCGCGCCGCTTGCCAGCTTCCAACCGCTCCAACTTCCAGCGGTCCGGCTTAACGGGTACTAACCAAGGACCCACATCCACCTTGAATCGCGGGAAGAAGAAACTCAAGATTAGAAAGAAGAAACCCGGTGGGATGATTCCAGGACTGGACACGTTCAGAAGGGGTGTCCCCTTAAGGGCGAATGAACGTTGCTGTGTGATGGTTGTCACGGCAAACCAGACTATCTATTCATTTTGTCCAGGCATCGCGCTGATCTCCTGTTTTTTGTTGAAGTTACGCGCCTTAGCTTACTCCGCCACTGAAATCGCAACCGGCCGGCTCATCGCCCAGAACCGGCTCCATTGGCGCGGGAAGCCGCCTTGCGCACGTACATCGCGGCATCGGCCTGCGCGAGAATATCCTTCATCGTCTCGTCCGGCACGTGTTCCGCCAGGCCGATGGAGGCAGTCACCGTCAGCTTCAGCGGGCCGGATCGTTCCTGGATCTTGTAGCTCCCGCAGACCCACACGCTCAGGCGATCGATCTGCGCCCTTGCCTCGGGCAGGCCGCCATCCAGCACCAGAATGAACTCGTCCCCGCCCCAGCGCCCGATCAGATCGGTGCTACGGCTTGCCGACTGGAGCTCGGTGGCAAACTGCCGCAGCAGTTCATCGCCAACCAGGTGTCCATGATCGTCGTTTACCTTCTTGAAGCCATCCACATCGACGATGGCTACGCAAAACGGAACACCGGCGCCCACCCGGCGCTCGATCTGGCCTTCCACCCACAGGCGGTTGCGAAGCCCCGTCAGCGCATCGCGGGAAGCTGTCTCTTCAGCCTCTTCCAGCTTGGTCTGATAATTCGCGACTTCCACCCGCAGCTTCTCGACCGCTTCCCTGCCCTCCGTGGCCATTCTGTCGACCGAGGTCTTCAGTTCCGCCGCGCTCTGCTCGATCGACGCGCGGATTTCGGTCAGGTCTTCCAGGCTGGCGATTCTTTCCAGCCGCGCGGTCACCTCGCTGATCTGTCCGGCGCAGCGCTGATCCCGTTCGCCCACCGATTCGGCGGTGCGCGCCATCACGATCAGCAGTTCCTTCACCTCGCCGGTCTTCTGCCGATAGTGCCCGGCGGTGCGCCTGCCCCAGTCCCGCAACTGTTCCCGAACGCTTCTTTCCGTGGCTGCGACCGCCTCACCGCTCATGTCGATGGAGAGGTCCGCTGCCAGCTTGCCGAGACTCTGCCTCAGCTCTTCCCCGAGGGCCGGACAGGCATCCACGCTGGAGCTTCCCATCTCCCGCAGGGCAGAGCTGTAGGCCGCAATCGTCCCAGGGAGAATGTCCTTCTCTTCCGGATCGCAATCCAGTGCCGTGCCCGGCCGGGCGGAATCAAGATACTTTTTCAGTGAGATCATTTGCCCTCGGAGCAGCCTCGTCCGCCAGCCATGATGGCGCGGACAATCCCCGTGCTTATCGGCAGAGTTGCCTTTTTCTTGAGGCTGAGGTTTTCCGGGCGCTCGCGGCCCTCATCCGGCTCGCCCTAGGACCATCGCCCGTCGCGATGCACAGGATCGACGCGATCGGGATGGGACCGGCATGGGAAAAGGCCGTCCGCGGGCGCTCGCACCTCCCTTTCCCGCCGCCATCTCCGGCTGTGTAAAATATGCGAAAAAAGAGTTGTTGCAATTCGCTTTTTATTCGCTATAATGCGGCCATGGCTGTTACCCGAAGGCAAAAAGAGATTCTCGACTTCCTCGAGTCGTTTGTGGCCCGCAACGGCTATTCCCCCTCCTTTGAGGAGATTGCGCGTGGAATGGGGCTGAAGAGCCTGGCCACCGTACACAAACACATCACCAACCTCGAAAAGAAGGGATTGCTGGACCGCGTGCACAACCGCAGCCGATCCATCGACGTGCTGCCGCCGGGCACGCGCACCCGGTCGAGCGACCGTCTGCCGCTGGCCGGGCGCATCGCCGCCGGACTTCCCGTCGAGACCACGGAAAACCCGGAGAGCATCTCCTTGCATGACGTGGTGGGGAACCGCGACGTCTTTGCTCTCGAGGTCCGCGGCGATTCCATGCGCGACGAGCACATCATCAGCGGCGATTATGTGCTGGTGGAGCGCACCCGGACGGCGCGCCAGGGGGAGATCGTCGTGGCCTTGCTCCATGGCGCCGAGACCACGTTGAAGCGCTTTTACGCGGAGGGAAGCCAGGTGCGGCTGCAGCCGGCCAACATGGAGATGGAGCCCATCTACGTCAAGGCGTCGGATGTGGCTATTCAGGGACGCGTGCTGGGCGTGCTGCGCAAGTACCGTTAGCCTTCAGGAATCAAAGACTTATACGATCCGCAAGAGTCGAGAGTCTCTTGAATTGCGCGGCTCTTGACGGGCTTGATTTGCTCCTTCAAATCTGTTTTGTCGGAGATCGGCACGAGATGTGTAACGCCAGGTTCAACCGCCGCCAGGCCGGAAGAGACCAAAGCAGCGGTCTGAACCGACGCGGGCACGGCCAGCGCCTGCCCAATCTAGCACGGAGGGCTGCCGGTTACCGGCACCAGGTTAGCCCGGCTTGCTGGGAGGCGCGAATGCCGCAACGCCGGTCAGTAGCCGTTTGAATGCTGTACAACCTTGATGCTTGGCCGCCCAGTACCGATAAAGCGTGTTGAGGTAAACGAAAATGGACCGCGAGGTTGGAGGTCCGCAACTGGCCATGCCCCTTTTGGTGCATTGCGCAGTGCACCAACCGATGGTTCAATTTTGTTGACCCCTAAGTGAGGGGTTTTCGAAGTCACGGAGAGGGTGCTGCCAGATGTCGACCGCTTACCAGCCATACGCCCCCGGCCAGATCGTGGCCGGATACGGATACAGGCAACTTGCCGGCGCGGCGGCTACAGAAACCGCGGAGCTGCCGACCTTGGTATGCGCCGGGATAGGTGTGGCGCTGGGAATCCTGGTTGGAACCGCATTGGCAGGCTCTGCCTGGTTGACAAACACCCCAGTGGCGCCGCCCAGTCTGGCGCGGGTCAATTCCAGCGCGGCCGTATCGATTAGCCATCCGGCTGCCTATGCCGGGCAGACTTCGCCGCTCGAACGCCAGGCAGATAACCAAGAGAACAAACAGCTTTCATCTCCTCTGCAATCCACCGCCGTAACAGCATCGGCCGCCCACAAAGTGTCTGCCGTCCATGGGCAAAACGCAGTCCGCACGGTATCTGCCGGGAGCAAGTCCTCCGCCGGGCGCAAGGCTTCTTCCATGCGCAGATCATTCGTCTCCTCCAGGGCGCCCGCTCCCGACGCATTGCCTCCTGCCAGCCAGGTGGCAAGCCTTG
The DNA here is from genome assembly GCA_003139795.1 of Acidobacteriaceae bacterium. Taxonomy (GTDB): domain Bacteria; phylum Acidobacteriota; class Terriglobia; order Terriglobales; family Acidobacteriaceae; genus Telmatobacter. The sequence continues at coordinate 17,222 of PLGM01000377.1, forward strand.
ACGATGCGGCCGAACCTATGTCGTTCACGATCGAAGGGGACGTTACAGTAGCCGACTACGACGCCTCACAGGGGACGATCGCAACGCAGGAGGGAAAGACCTTTGTCATCGACAGGACAGTAGGCGAAAGCTATATGGCGCCGTGGCAGGAGTATCGCGCAAATCTCCATTACCGGTGCGACCAGGGCGGAAACTGCACTCTTTTCCGCGCCGGCGTCGCCGTCCCCAACGCAAAGTTGAGCTTATGAAGCAGATCGCTCCCTTGAAATCGGAGCCGACGCCCGGCACAGGAAGATAGGACCACCGTTTGCTGCCACGGGCGTAACATCGGTTGCGAGCGTCGCACGCGGGGCAGGACGATTCTGGAGGCAAATCCGCAGGCCCCGCTCAAATCCCTCTTGACAATTCCGGGCATCGGGATTTTCATTGTCTCGTTCAACGCCACGCCCATTTTGCGTATCCACGGCCGGGATCTCCCCTTCTTGCCCAATCTGGCTTGAGCGTGGAGCGATCGACCCCGCGGTCTTATCTGGACCCCCAAAGGAGCTATCGTGTCTGACCCGAACCAATCTGGCCTCTCTGACAACGCCGCCGGTGGACTTGCCTACGTGACCTTCATCCCGGCGCTTATCTTCCTCCTCGTCGAGCCCTTCAACAAAAACCCCTATGTGCGCTTCCACTCCTGGCAGTCCATCTTCCTGATCATTGCCTGGATCGCTGCCGACGTCGTTCTCATCATTCTTGGCCACATCCCCTTCATCGGTCTCATCAACCTGATTTTGTGGCCGCTGGTGGCGCTCGGGTTCCTTATCCTCTGGATCATCGCGCTGATCAATGCCTTTAACGGCAAGCGCTTCAAGCTGCCGATTCTTGGCGATCTGGCGGAGAAGCAGGCCAACGGGTAATCCCCCCTGCAACCGGAGCCGGAAGCAGGCGGACCGAGCACGAAAGCCGCGTGCTTCGAAGCGCCGTGTCTTTTCTGCGGGGTACAAACCAGCCCTTCTGAAAGTATTGGCTATGCTGTCCGAACCCGGTTTATGATGGGTGCAACCGATGCTGGACTATTGAACAGGGACCGTGGGTAGCATGGATACCGGAACAACCGTCACCCAAATCGGAAAGTATCAAATTCTGGGCGTCCTGGGCGTGGGCGGCATGGGTGTGGTTTACCGCGGAATGGACAACTCTGTCGGCCGCGAAGTGGCCATCAAGACCATCACCAACGCCACGGATGAACTGCGTCATCGCTTTGTGCTGGAGGCTCGTTCCGGCATCCTGAACCATCCCAACATCGTCACCGTCTACGACTTCGGCGAGCAGGACGGCAACCCCTTCATCGTCATGGAGTTCGTTCCGGGAGATTCACTGGAGAATCTGCTCCGCGCCGGACATCGGTTTTCTCTTATCCAGAAGCTGGATATCATTCGCCAACTGTGCCTCGGTTTGGGCTATGCACACCAAAAGGGCGTTATCCACCGCGACATCAAGCCGGCAAACATCATGGTTCAGCCGGATGGCAATATCAAAATTGTCGATTTTGGCGTCGCCCGCCTGGAAAAAGCCTCCGGCCACACACAAACGGGCATGGTGATCGGCACCTTCCACTACATCTCGCCGGAAAGGCTTCTGGGCAAGACCGCCGACGGGAGGGCCGATATCTGGTCCGCGGGTTGCATTCTCTACCTGTTGCTTACCGGGCGGTTGCCATTTCCCGGCGACGATCCTGATACCCTGCACCGGGTAGTCCGCGAACCGCATGACCCGCTGTCGGCCATCCTCACCGGGTATCCGCCTGCCCTCGACCATCTCGTTGACCATGCGCTTGCCAAGAACCCCGTCGATCGATACGAGACGGCCGAAGACATGGCCACGGACATCGAGGCCATCAACGAGGGACTCAAGCGCGAACATGTGGCCGAGGTATTGGGAAGCGTCAAGCCCATGATGGATCAGGAGCAGTGGACCAGCGTCCGGCCGGTATTGCTCGAGCTTCAGCGCCTCAATCCACAAAGCACGGAAGTCAAGAAGCTGCTCCGCGAAGTGCAGGAAAAGGTCTCGCGCCAGCAGAAGACCGTGCAGCTCCGGCAACTGCTGGTGGAAGCCGAGGAGGCTGTCCTTTCCCAGCGCTATGGCGATGCGCTTGAGTTCTATAATCAGGCCGCCGGAATCGATCAGGCCAATCCCGAACTTGCTGAAAAGATCGAAAACGCCCGCAAATTGAAGGAAAAGGCCGACAAGGTTGCCATGCTCCTTGAGCAGTCCCGCGAAGCCCGCAAGCGCAGCGACTTCGGAGCGGCGGGTCACCTCATCGATCAGGCGCTGCAACTCGACGAGCGCAGCACGGATCTCCGCAACGAGCGTGCAAGGATCGTTCAGGAAGCCGAGCGGGCTAACCGGGAACGCAACCTCCGGCAATTCAGCGATGCTGCCCGGAATCAACTGGCTGCCCGGCAGTATACGGACGCCATTCAGAGTCTGCGCGCGGCGCTGGAGATTGACCCCACGGATGCTGAAACGCAGCAGTTGTTCCAGGAAGCGATCGACCGCCAGGAGGAACAGCGGCGCCGCAAGATCATCGATCAAATCGTGGCCGAGATCTCCGACAGCATTGCATCTGAGGACCTGGAGCGCGCACTGGCCCTGATTCAGCGCGCCCAGGAGCGTCTTCCCGGAGAGGCAGTGCTGTTGCAGTTGAAGGCCGATGCCGAAGCCAAGAAGCGTGAAAAGGCCGCGGGGAACCTGGTCGAGAAGACCACCCGGGATGTTTACAACCTTTTGGTGAACAATCCCCAGGAGGCTCTTGGGGTCGTTCAGCAGTCGCTCCAGCAAATGCCGGGGGAAACTCGGCTGATTGCTCTTGAGGCAAAAGTCGCCGAACAGATCCGGAAGGCCAAGAGCGAAGAACGGAAGGCTCAATTCCTGAAGCAGGCGCAGGCGTCCATCGACGCGAAGCAATTTGATCAGGCTATCCAGGTTCTCGAGACCGCGGCAATTGAGTGTGGCGACAGCCCGGATATTGCTTCCCTGATGAATTATGCGCGAGAGAACCAGCGCAAGGTTGAACTGGGTCAGTTAGCGGCAAACGCCATCCGCGAAGCACAACCGCTGCTTGCGGCCGGCCAGTTTGAGGCTGCCATCGACCTTCTCCAACCCGTTGCTCTCGAAACCGGGGATCCATCTGTCGACCAATTGCTCCGCAAGGCCACCGGCAGCCAGGCCGAGTTGGCCCGGCGCATCGATGCCGTCGTGAGCCGCGCACAGGCATTGAGCGAAAAGAACGCCGAACAGGCATTGCAGCTCCTTTCCAGCCAGCCTGAGGAAATCCAGCAGCATCCGCGCGTGCGTGAATTGCGCGCAAGACTGGAGTCATCCAAAGAGCAGGAACGCGCGGCAAAGGAGCAGGAACGCGTAATCGTGGAGGCCATCCGGAATGCCGGCGAGGCGCTCCAGAAGCGCGACCTGTATAGCGGTCTCAATACTCTCGAGTCTGCGCGAGGCACGTGTGGCGATTCCCCGCGGCTTTCGGCGGCCATCGCCGCTTACAAAAGCAGGCGCGCGCAGGTTGCCAATGAACTGCTGACCACCGCCATCGCCTCGGCTACGCAGGCCATTCAGCAGGATGACCGGCCCCGTGCTTTGGAGGAGTTAGCCGGGGTAGCGGATGCAGCGGAGTTCGCGGAACCCGGATTGCAAGCCAACTTGAAGCGCTTGACCAAGGAGGCTGCCAAGGCCTCCCCCAAAAAGCAGGCAAAGCCCGCCGCTGAGCCGGCGCAGGTCGCCGCCCAGCCGGCCAAAGCCAGGTCTGGGTTTCCGTGGACTCTGGCGCTTGGCGTCCTCGTGGTCGTTCTGCTCGCAGCCGCGGGCGCCGGTTACTGGTTCTTCCTGCGTCCCGCGCCTGCCGTCCCCCTGGGCGCTCTCGAAGTCAACGCCACCCCCTTCGCTGAGGTCGTCAGCGTTACCTCGGACAAAGGCAAGTCCATTCCTCTCCCTGCCGGGGATCACTGGACTCCCCTGCGTCTTGATGACATTCCGCCCGGCACATATGCCGTGCAGGTCAAAGGCGCTGACGGAGCCGCTCTGACGCAACCGTGTGTGGTGGATCAATCCGGGCAGTTCTGCAGCTTTGAATTGAAACCGATCGACGACCAGGCGATCGAGGAAATCGTCGGAGGGGCAAAATGACCCTGCTGCGATCCATTTGCATTGTCTGCCTGCTTCTTTCCGGCATGCCGACGCCGGCGCAGAACTCCAAGCAGCAGGCAAAAGAACTGTTTGACAGAGCCAGGACGGAAGACAACGACCGGGCCCGGCAGGTTCAGGATTATTGTCAGGCGGCGCAATTAGACCCCAAGGAGAAGAAGTACTCCGATACTTGCAATAACTACCGCGGCGGTCTCATCCATGACGATACAGCCTTTCTGGCAAGCGCCATTTCACTTTACAAGAATCACGACATGGATAGAGCGGAATCCATGGCCAGGCAGGTAACAAACTACGACCCGAAGTTATCCGGCCAGGCCAAGGTCATTCTCGACGCGATCAAGAACGACAGGCTCCAGTCCCAGTCCCAGCTCCAGTCCCAGTTGCTGAGCCAGGTGAAGGCAGCCTGGGATAAGGGCGACTTCAACGCCGTCACCACGCTGTCGCAGAAAATTACCAACCCGGACCTCAAAACAAATGCGAATACATACGTCAACAATGTGAGCCTCTACAACGGGTACGTCGATCAAGCCGACAAGCTGCAGAAGGACAACCCCCAAGGGGCGGTTAAGCAGCTTCAAATGGCGGTGGCTCTCAACCAGAATGGGCCTGGCAATCTCGCTGCGAAGATCGCCGCGCTGCAGCAATCGATCGCGGCAAAGAAACCTCCGCCGCCTCCGACCACCACTCCCAAGGCCGCACCCGACTCGAGTGCGGAGATTGCAAGGAAGGTCAACAAACTGCTCGCCGATGCGCGCAACGCCGAAAAACAGGGCAATTCGCCCGATGCGCTCAGTGACTACGCAATGGTCCTGAAGATTCAGCCCGGCAACCAGGAAGCGCAGAGCAGTACGGCAAGACTCGAGCAGGCAATCAAGAGCGATCCAGCGGCTGCCATGAACGAGCTTAAATCGGCAATCCGTTATTTTTACCAAGGGCAGTTCGACGACGCGCGCAGAGCGCTGATGGACTATCTTGAATCCCCGCAGACCGCCCAGAACCCTGGCGTGGCCGACTTCTACCTGGGAGCGACGCTGATTGAACGGTCCATTCTGAGAACCCCGCGAGCACAGTGGCACGGACCTTCCCCGGAGGCACTGGCGGCATTCAAAGCAGCCCGCAAGGCCAACTACAGCCCGGTCCGAGCCTACGTCTCTCCTGCGTTGTTGAAGATCTGGGACTCGACCGCCCCTTAGGCCGATGTCGTTTTTGGGCCAGGACTACCCACCGCATCTGCACCCGTAAATGCCGTCGTCTGCCCCGGCCCTGCCCACCACCACCAAGGTCGTGGGCGAACCCAGGATAAACCGCCTTCCGAAGTGGGCAGTCACACCGGTCATGTTGCAGGTCGGCGTGCCCATCGTGCGCTAGAACCCCCTCTTTGCCTGACTGACGGCCTGATTCGCCGATTGTTGCGCAGCCTGCGAGGCTTGTTGTGCCTGCTGTTGTGCCTGACTCGCCGCCTGCTTCACCTGCTGCCCTGCCTGCTGAGCTTGTTGCTGAGCCTGCTTTGCCGCCTGTTGCGCCTGAGCGGCCGCCTGCTGAGCCTGCTGTTGGGCTTGCTGGGCGGCCTGCTGGCCCTGCTTGAGCGCTTGCTGGGCTTGTTGCTGCGCCTGCTGCGCTGCCTGTTGCGCCTGGGCGGCAGCCTGCTGAGCTTGCTGCTGAACTTGCTGGGCCTGTTGCTGCGCCTGCTGCACGGCCTGCGCTGCGGCCTGCTTGCACTGCTGCACCTGCTGTTGAGCCTGGCTGAGCGCCTGCTGCGCCGCGGCCTGACCCTGCGCCGCGGCCTGGCTCACGGTCTGCTGCGCCTGCTGCACGGCCTGCTGCCCCTGCTG
>PLGM01000093.1 GCA_003139795.1 Acidobacteriaceae bacterium
TCCTAGAACTGAGAAAAATTGGCTCCCGGCGCCACCTGCCCCAGTAGTGTTAACTGGCCCTAGGCTAGCTGGTTGCATGGATAAGCCCAAGCCGAAAGTTAAAGTCCATCGGGCCGTGAAGTTCGGGGAGAGATAAAGCGGTGCTACATCCAGCACCCAGAGCCCGCGACGCCGGAGCCTTCGATATGGAGGCGCCTGAGAGCCACATGGCAATGACTGAGACCGATGTGGGGCTGAGGGTGCGGGTACCTCATTTGTTGAATCCGGGGAGGTCTACGCGCTTCGCGATGTGATCCTGAATCCAGTGGCGGTCCCACCATTCCTTGGGGTCAATCTGGATGCCATCGAGCTGCATGGCAAAATGAATATGGTCGCCGCCGGCCATTCCGGTCTGGCCGCTCCGGCCCATGATCTGGCCTTGTTTCACCATGTCGCCTTGGTGCACATCGATCTGGCTAAGGTGGCCGTAGATCGTCTGTAGTCCGTAGCCATGGTCCACCACAATGCAATTGCCGTAGATGCCCAGCGGAGCCGCATATACAACCCGGCCATCGTTGGAAGCTTCCACGCCAACATGTTGCGTAACCGCCAGGTCATATCCGAGGTGAACCTGCTGATCGATCTTCTTCCCTTGATATATATAGTTCCGCACGTCCGCAAAACTCGACTCCGCCTGGGAATGGGACTGCCGCGCGAAAGGCTGTGACCATAAGAACCTGTCCGCGGTCTTGAAGCGTAGATCCGAAAGTGCCTTGTTGTTGGCACGACGCATTTCGTTGTTAATCTTCAGAAAGCGCGCTACCGGATCGCCCGAGCCATTCGGGTCGAGCTCGCCGATTACCTTCTGGATGAACTGGTCGCTCACCTGCATGTCGTGTACGGTGTATTTCGGCTGCTCCTTTTTGGGAAACTGAAACACGATCGGGCCGGTCACGTCGTTTCCTGCGCCATTGGAGGCATAAATCAGGGGCACGGTGTTGGACGGCATATTCCAGGCAAAGGCGAAGAGCGAGAAGAAGCCCGGCTTGCCTCCGGGCGCAGGCCAAGCCCGAAATGTCTGGTCGCCGACACGCACACCTGCTTCTGTCCATGCGCCGGAGACATTGAACGTTGCCAGGTCAGCCATGCCCAGGTATAGGTAGTGTTGGTCTGAATCAACGCTTATGGTCGGCGGTTCGGTCACCACCGTCACCTCGCCTTCCCAGCGTCCGGTCTTCCGAAGCAGATCGTTCGAGGTAGCCTCGAGGATCAATCTCGCCTTGCCATCGCGGAGCTGCGGCGTGGTCTTGACGCCTACAGTAAAGTTCCATGAACTGTCCGCAAGGCCCGAAGGTTGCGCCGTCTCCCAGACGCGATATCGGGCGCTGTTCTGCTCCACGAATGCCGCGAGCTTGCGAATTCCATGCGGATCGCGTACGCGGACGGTAATCGGAGTGGCCTGGCCCAAGGAAGGAACTGGAGATGGCAGGTCCACAACAGGGGTCGCTGACCGCGCCAATAGAAGCGCAATCGGCAACAGCACGGCTAATGCAAGCACGACAACAATGAATCTTCGCACAAGTCATTGTAGCCCGCATCGAACGCCTTGTTCGCCACGAACCATGAGCACGCCTCCGCTTCGCAGGGGTAGCAGGCGGCGGCGCTACAGGCTCAGCGGCCGAACGGCCAATGCACTACGATGGCTTCATGGGCGCTCTCCTTGACATTCGCAACCTGCAAATTCGCTTTGGAGCGGCGGAGGCGGTGCGCGGCATCAGCCTGCGGATCGATGAGGGCGAGGCGCTGGGGCTGGTGGGCGAGTCGGGGTCGGGCAAGAGCGCTACGGCGCTGGCAATCCTGGGACTGCTGGGACCGGCGGCGCAGGTTGCGGGGCAGATCTTGTGGCGGAGCGGCGGAGCCGGCAGCTTCAAGGAATCATCCGGCGATAAGGGCATCCGCGCCGCCGGTGCGATCAACCTGCTGCGCCAACCCGCGGGCGTTCTGCGGCGCCTGCGCGGGCGGGAGATCGCCATGATCTTCCAGGAGCCGATGACGGCGCTGAATCCGGTGATGACGATTGGCCGCCAGGTGGCTGAAGGTGCTGCCGCACATTTTTCCTCCTGGACTGGACGAGAGGCCAGACGAAAGGCCATCGCCGCGCTGGAGGCAGTAGACCTTCCCGAGGCAGCCCGGCGCTACAGCGACTATCCACACCAGTTTTCGGGCGGGCAGCGGCAGCGGATTCTGATCGCCATGGCGCTCATCAACCGTCCCCGGTTGCTGATTGCCGACGAGCCCACGACCGCTCTGGACGTGACCGTGCAGGCGCAGGTGCTGGAGTTGCTCAAGGACCTGAAGCAGCAGTATGGGCTGGCCATGCTGTTCATCTCCCACGACCTGGCCGTGGTGGGCCAAGTGGCCACACGGGTTGCGGTGATGCGGGCGGGGCAGGTGGTGGAAACAGGCCCCTGCGCGCGCCTGCTGACAGCGCCGGAGCACCCTTACACACGCAGCCTGCTGGCCGCCGTTCCTACGTTGCGAACCGATAGGAACCGGCCGCTGGCGATGGTGGGAGATTCCCCCTCGGATGCGGGGCTATACTCTCCCCATGCGGATTGAGTTCACGGTTAGGATCGAGCAGGACGCCGAGCGGTTTGCGGGTTCGTCGCCCCGGATCCCAGGTGCATGCAGGGCCGGCCAAAGCCTGGAGGAGCAGGGAGATAGCATCCTATGACACACCTGGCACGCATCTGCGCCGCGGCGCTCATCCTGGTGTTGCCCGCGTGTTCCGCACAGACCCCGCACCACGGGAAAAAACCCGACCCCAAGCCCGAGCCCACCCAACAGGAGCTATTTGAGTACATTCGCGGAAAACTTCTTTCCCTCAGTCCCGGCGATGGAATCAACGACAATCTGGAGGTGGCGTTCGATCCGGCCTCGGCGATCCTGTCGATCACTCAACCCGACGGCCGCTGCGACATCTTTCTCAGCGCCATCGACACCAACAGCGCGGTCTGGGAAGTTTTCGACCCCAGCGACACCTACCATACGCGCGAACAGGTTTTGCGGCTCACACTGACCTCGTTGAGCGGGAAAAAGGCCCGGACCTGCTACGACAGCCATAATCAGGTCGACACAAGCCTGGCCGCCAATCGGGTTCGATTGCTTTTTTCCCTTGCCAAGGCCAACGAAGTTCCCGATTTCACGGAAAACATGGGAAAGGCGATCAAGAAGCTGATCGTACTGGCCGGCGGGACACCGGAGAAGGATCTGTTCTAGCGTTGCGGCTCAGGCCCGCGCTCTTAGAACCTGTCCAAGAACTCGCGGGCAGCGCCCCGTTGGGAGCAGAGGGTCTGCGTTGGCGGGGGAGCGCAAGCATTACGGGGTTTGTTGTTTTTTGCACTTTATATACGGCCCCCCTACCCCACCCCCGTCTCTGGAAAGAAATTCCTTGTTTTCAATGGGTTACGACAGAGGTTTCGCTCCAAATTCTTGATTCGAAACGAGTTATTTGCAGAATAGACGTTAAAGGAGTTATGCCGCTTTTTTCGCTTTGCGACGAGGATATTCTGCTTGCCAAATCCACCAAGTCAAGGCCCTCTGCTTCCGCGCCTGCCTGTGCGCAGCTTTCCGACCTGTGCTTCGCATGGTGGAGCTCACCACCCTTGCTGCCGGGCTATCGCGCCCTATTCAATTCACATTGTGCGCCGCGGACACATAATTTACTGCAAAAAGGTGAGCCGTTTTCCGGGTGCGATGGGGAAGCATCCCTGAACCAAGCGCCGTACCCGGCGCTGTTGGTTTTTTGGACTGGTTCTAAGAACCGCAGCGGCAATACCGCCCTGAAACAAAGAGATCAGCTATATGCTCTCCTCATGCGGAATGAGTTCGCGGCAGTCATTGGGCAGGATGGCAAGTGGTTCGCCGGCTGGTCGCCGGAAATCCCAGACGCCAATGGTCAGGGGCGCAACGTGGAAGAGAGGCGCGCCAGCCTGAGTGCAGCCATTCGGCTGATTCTGGAGGACCGCAAGGAAAAAGTTGGTTAAATGCTCGCCGCTCCTCGGCAAACCGAGGGGCGGCGTAGGCGCGGGTCAGGTTGGAGCTACTCGGCTAAGGCTTCTGCGGCAGCGGGCTCCGCGACGGGCTCGGCTGCCGGAGCTTCGGTGGTGGCTTCGCTCAGCACCTTGACCTTTAAGTGCGCGGTGACATCGCGGTACAGCTTGATGGCCACGCTGAAGTCGCCCAGGCTCCTGAGCGGCTCATCCAACTGGATCTTGCGGCGATCGACCTCGAAGCCCTTGGTTGCGAGATCGGCGGCGATATCGGCCGAGGTGACGGAGCCGAACAGGTGGCCGGCCTCGCCCGACTTGCGGGTAAAGCTGAGCACAAGCGGCTCGAGCTTGGTGACCAGCTCCTCGGCCTGCGCCTTCTCAGAGGCGGAGCGGCGAGCAGCGGCAGTCTTCATCTGCTCGATGACGGCCTTGTTGGCCAGGGTAGCCTGCAGCGCCAGCTTGCGGGGCAGCAGAAAGTTGCGGCCGTAGCCATCGGCGACTTTCACCACGTCTCCGCGGTGGCCCAGATTGGTTACGTCTTCCTTCAGAATTACTTCCATGGGAAACTCTCCAGTGTTATGGGCGGCGGGGCCGTGGGCGGTCTTGTCTTTTTGACGGAGATGCCAGCCGTCGGTTGCGCCGCGCAGGATTCTACATCTGCACCCGAAAGATTGTCGCCTGCCAAATTCGGTCCGATCAAGGTCGGTCCCCGTTACGAAAGAGTTAACCGGGGCGAACGCATGAGGTGACCGGCCAAACAGGCGACAGCCGGGCCGGGAAGTTAGTGCCTTGTGGCAAACGGCAGCAGGGCGATATTCCGGGCCTGCTTGATGGCACGGGTCAGGCGGCGCTGATGGGTGGTGCAAACGCCGGTGAGCCGCCGGGGCACGATCTTGCCGCGCTCGGCTACAAACCCTTGCAGCAGCCGGACATCGCGGTAGGGGATCGCGTCAATTTTCTCGGTACAGAACTTGCAGACCTTCTTGCGGCGGAAGAACTTTCCGCGGGCGCCGGGTCCGCCGGATGGCCTGCCGCCAGGTCCGCCGCCGGGCCGGCCGCCGGAGCGGGGGCCTGAACCAGAACCGGGTCCAGAACCGGGTCCAGAACTCGGGCCGGAATCCGATCCGGACGTTGCTTGGGGTGCTGCGCCCGTATCGGGCGCCTTTCCAGGGGTTTCTTCAGACATAGCGTTTCCTCTTCACTCTCTTCGGTCCCGATTGCGCCCATGGGGCGCTGCGGAACAAATTGAAAACCGGATCGAGCCGGAGCCGGTTAGCCAATAAGGACGGCGCGGCGGCGACTCGCGTGAGCCTTGCTAGACGGCGGCCTGAACCGGCTCGGTCGCTTCCGCAGGGGCGGCTGCTGCCACCGGTGCGGTGTGTTCAGGGGTCAACTTCCGGCGGACGCCGCGCAGGGCCTTAACCTTGGCCAGGCGCTTCTCTTCCTCGTCGATGCGCACGGTGATGAACTTGATCACCGGCTCGGTGACGCGCAGGCGGCGCTCCAACTCCAGCACCACCGCGCCGTTGGCCTCGATGGTCAGCAGAACGTAGTTGCCGTCGTTGAACTTGCGCACCGTGTAGGCGAGCTTGCGGCGCCCCATCTTCTCAACAGTCTTGACCACCCCACCCCCACCCGTAACGGTGGCGGTAAAGCCGGCGATCAACTTGTCAACATCCTCTTCGGCCGCATCGGGCCGAACAATGAACATAACCTCATACACACGGGACATCAGCATTCCTTTTCCGCTGGACTCTCAGGGTCCAGCCTGCACCGCCGGCTAGAGTTGGCTTCCACTTGCTCTGGTGGACGACCGTTCTCCCGCCTTGGCGGTTTCGTGCCTTGCTTACTCCTCCGCCGGGGGAGTTTCGCTCCGGCGGTTGAACTCGTTCATCGCGGCTGCCGGCCCCAGTTCGAGGATGCGCCGCGTGGCGGTTGCCACCCGGTCCAGCACCTCGTCCAGAACCGCCAAATCCGCCTTGCGCATGGGCGACAGAAGATAATCCCTGCCGGGACGCTTGCCGCCAACGGCAGCAATGGCCTCCGGTGGAAGATCCGGTCCCACGCCGATGCGCAGGCGCAACCACTCCTGGTTTCCCAGGGCTCCGGTAACGCTGCGGGCTCCGTTGTGCCCCGCCGGCGAACCACGCTCCCTGATTTTGAAGGTCCCCAGCGTCAGGTCCAGCTCGTCGTGGATAACGAGCAAATCTTTCGCCGGGTCCGCCTCAAACTCTCGAACCAGAGCGGCCACTGCCAGCCCGCTCAGGTTCATAAAAGTCTCCGGCTTGGCCAGGACCACCTCGCGCCCCGCCATGCGGCAGGTTGCGGTAACGGCCCGGCAGCGCCGGTTTTGGACCACAACCCCCTCTTGTTGGGCGATGCGGTCGATGGCCATGAACCCCGCGTTATGCGGGGTCCGCAGATATTCCAGGCCGGGGTTGCCCAGCCCCACCACCAAAAAGGGGCTGCGCCGCGCACCGGACTCACTTGCCTCGGCCAAGGGTTACTTCTTCGCCTCGGGCTTCTTGGTTGCTGCTTCAGTCTCGGGCTTGCCCTTCTTGGCAACCTCGGGCTCGGCTGTGGTAGTGGCAGCTGCTGCCGTAGCTGCTGCTGTTGCAGCGGCGGCCTCGGCCTCGGCCGCAGTAGGCGCCTCTTCGCGAATCGAGACCACGTGGGCCACGGTCGCATCCTCGGCATTGAGGAACTTGATGGAACCCGAGTGGGGCAGGTCGCTGACCCGCAACGAGTCGAAGAGGGCCAGGTCGCTCACGTCCACGGCAATGTTGGCGGGGATGTCCGCGGGCAGGCACTCGATCTCGACCTGGCGCAATACCTGGTCCAGGATGCCGCCGGAGGCCTTGACGCCCACAGGTATGCCCAGCAGCTTGACCCGCACCTTGACGCGCAGGGTCTTGTCCAGGGCAATGCGCTTCAGGTCGATGTGAATCAGCTGGTCCTTGATCGGTTCGCGCTGCCAGTCGACAATCATGGCCTTTGCCACGGGCTGGCCGGCAATCTCGACGTCAAAAATGGTGTTGTGGCCGGTCTCTGAGAAGAGAATCCGTGAAATTTGCTTGGGGTCCACCTCGATGGCCACCGAGTCGTGCCCGGCACCATACAGCACAGCGGGAATCTTGCCTGCGACGCGCACGCGGCGTGCGGCGTTCTTATTGAATTTGCCCTCACGGGGCTTGGCTACGACTACTTCTGGCATTCGGTCTCTCGTTTCCTCATTTTCGGGCACGGAAAAGCAGCTTCCAGCTTCTAGCTGTCTGCTGCTCATGCGAACTGAATCGCCCGCTCCCTTTGTTGAGAAGCAGCTTCTGGCTGCTTGTTGCTGTTTCGCTCTGAATCGGCTTACTCCGTCGATTCAGCTCCTTCTTTCAGACATCTTCTTCAGCGCATAAGGCCTTTGATCCCGATGAACCAGCTAGAAGCTAGAGGTTGCAAGCTAGTAGCTGCTTCTAAGAAAACAGCGAACTTACGCTGGTCTCCATGTGGATGCTCTCGATGGCCGCGCCCAACAGGCCGGCGATAGAGAGCACCTTGATCTTGGGCAATTTCTGCGCCGCATCGCCCGGCGGTAAGGTGAGCTTCTGCGCCGCATCGCGCAGAGGCACGGTGTTGGTGACGACGACTTGTTCCAGGCGAGAGTTGGCAATGCGGTCGATGGCTGGGCCAGAGAGTACGGCGTGGCTGGCGCAGGCATACACGGTGGCCGCGCCGGCTGCGTAGAGGGCATCCACGGTTTTTACCAAAGTGCCGGCCGTATCGATGATGTCGTCAATGATGAGGCAGGTCTTGCCAGTGACGTCGCCGATCACGTTCATGACCTCGGAGACGTTGATGTCGGTGCGGCGCTTGTCGACGATGGCCAGCGGCGCGCCAACCTTCTGCGCAAAGAACCGGGCGCGTTCCACGCCGCCGGCGTCCGGCGAAACCACAGTCAGTTTGGGCAGGTTGAGTTCGCGGAAGTAGCTCACCAGCACCGGGCTGGCGAAGAGGTGATCGACGGGAATGTTGAAGAAGCCCTGAATCTGCGCGGCGTGCAGGTCGACGAACAGGGCGCGGTTGGCCCCGGCAGTGGTGAGCAGGTCGGCGATGAGCTTGGCGCTGATGGCCACACGGGGGCGGTCCTTCCGATCCTGGCGGGCGTAGCCGTAATAAGGCACCACCACCGTGATCCTGGCCGCCGAGGCTCGCTTGAGGGCGTCGATCATCACCAGGAGCTCGATCAGGTGCTGGTCGACCGGATAGCAGGTGGGCTGGACCACAAAAACATCCACTCCGCGCACGTTTTCGAGCAGTTGGAAGTAGACTTCCCCGTCGGCAAAGCGCTGGATCTTGGCCTCGCCCACCGGCACGCCGATGTGGCGGCCGATTTCCTCGGCCAGCGGCCGGTTGGCCGTGCCCGAGAAGAGCTTGAACCGTTTGTCCTCGCTCAGGTTGCG
>PLGM01000010.1:0-149 GCA_003139795.1 Acidobacteriaceae bacterium
GCCACAGCCCAAGCCTCAGAGTCCGATTTTGCTACAGGAGCGTCAGAACCATGGTCGACTTTCCTCATTCTCTTGAATCATTCGAGCCGTTCCTCGATAGTGAACAAGCTGCGGCTCTGGTCAAAATACACCCGAAGACCCTGCAACGC
>PLGM01000010.1:167-536 GCA_003139795.1 Acidobacteriaceae bacterium
CCATTCCCAACTACTCGTGCCCGTAGCCGAGCAAGAGGTAAACCTTGGTTGTTCGAACACTGCATCGTTACGAATGTTTGCGGCTGGGGAATCGTAAGCGCGAACTGAACGGGATGGAGACCTTGGCGAGACAACGACAGAATGCTCGGCGGTTGGGCGGATATTGGCGTTTCTGTCTGTCCGCACTTGACCTCATGGATGCGTTCACAGCACAATCATTTCAGCCAGCCGTTTCGCGTGAAGTGATCAGGAGAGCATCTTGAAATTCACGCGCAATCGGTATCAACAAGGAAGTCTACGAAAAGTGCGGCGCAAGTCTGGAGCTGAGGTTTGGGAGTACAGGTTTCGCAACCATGCGGAGCCGGGAAG
>PLGM01000010.1:569-13090 GCA_003139795.1 Acidobacteriaceae bacterium
ACCATCACGGACGGCTTTTCCTGGAGCACCGCCGCCGGTTACCGCAGCTACCTCAAGAAGCACATCCGGCCCAAATGGGGTAGCACTCTACTCACAGACGCCAGACCACTCGAAATCTCTGAATGGTTGAAGTCTTTGCCTCTGTCGCCGAAGACACGCGGCCATGTCGGNNGCCCTCCTGCATCTCCTGTTCGAGCGGGCAATGCTGTGGGGCTTGATGGACGTTCAGCGAAACCCTATGGAGTTGGTGAAGCTGAAGGGAACCAGCAAGCGGCTTAAAAAGCCGCAAATTCTCACCCCTGAGAAGTTTCAGGAGTTGGTTTCCATGCTGCATGAGCCATACAGGACGATGGTCATTGTCGCGATGTGCACCGGGATGCGGGTGTCCGAGGTTTTGGCCCTTCGCTGGGAGCATATCGACTTCGNNGCATTTGCTCAAATCCTGCGCGATTGGAGGGGAGCCAGAACGACCGGGCTTGTCTTCCCGTCGCACGTCACCGGCGGCTGCTACTACGCGGGCGTCATTCAGCAACAGATTCTGAAGCCTGCCGGTGAAAAGATTGGCCATCCGGGAATTGGTTGGCACGTATTCAGGCACACGTATCGTTCCTTTCTGGACGAAACGGGTGCTCCCATCGGTGTGCAGCAGAAGCTCATGCGGCACAGCAACGTGGCCACGACCATGAACGTCTACGGCAACGCCAGCCTGAGAGCCAAGCAACATGCCAACTCAAAGGTTGTGCAGATGGTGATGCCGCAAGAACCGCCCTTGGCTGTGCGGCAGCCAGTGGCGGTTTGAGCTATTGTGGGGTTCTGTGGGGTTGGAAATCAAGGAAAACACTGTAAGTTGTTGATTCTTTGGCTCCTCAGGTAGGACTCGAACCTACAACCCTTCGGTTAACAGCTAGGAAATTGCCCGTTTCAGCATTGCTCGCGTCTGCTCTATATTGCTTAGTTTCAATGGCTTGCGAGGACTATCTGCTACAAAGAAAGTGTGGGGACTACCCACAATTACCCGCTTTTTTGAAGCAGTCTACCCACAAAAGTCCCCACAGTCCTTTCTTTAATTCGCTCGTTTTCAAACGCATCAGCTCCCTCGGTGAATGCCAAAGACCGTGACCTCCGCCGTGACAGTGAAGATCGACAATCTGTCACCGCCGATGCAAAAATCCCCATAATGCCGATTGAAAAATCCCCCACCCTCAGGCGGTGAGCCACTGGTCCGATTCTGGAGACAACGGAGGGCCGACCTTGCTGGGGGGGAAAGACGTGGACGAGATCAAGGAACTCAAGCGAGAAGGGTTGAGCATTCAAGCAATCAGCCGGTTGACGGGCTATGACCGTAAAACGATCAGCAGATTATTGTTGGCCCCGGCAGGGTGACCAGTCTGTGAGAGCCTCGACGGCCCGATTGACGTAGAATATGAGTAGGCTGTCGGAAGTTTTGAGGTGTTTCAAATGAAGGATCAACCGCGCCGTACCCCGGACAATCAGGAACGTGATCAGCGGCTGGAGACGGAACTTGCTCATGTCCACGCTGAAGAAGAGAAACTCGAGCGTGAACTAGAGCATGTGCGCCAAGAAGAAAAGAAGATTGAGGGAGAGCTGGAAAAGGAGCATCATCACAACCACCCCAAAAAGCCATTCTTCTTGGTCTTTATTATCAATGGCGAAGACTTCAAGGTAGAAACGCATGTTGAAGATTTGCTGAGGGCGGCAGTCGAGAAAGCTCTGGTCGAGAGCGGAAACACCGGGCGGCGTGATCCTTCGGAGTGGGAAGTTCGAGACTCTGCCGGCGTGTTGCTTGAGATGGCTCGCGAAATCAAAGCTCTTGGTCTCGATGATGGAGCCCGTCTATTTCTCAGCTTGAAGGTAGGAGCAGGCGGGAACGATGCGAGTAGATCCTGAGGTCAACCGACGCAAGTACGAATGCGAGATGAAACGCTTGGTGGATCAGCGTTCCACGCTTGAGCAGCGCGGAATCTTTGTTCTCCAATCCTCCGCATATCCTCACGTCGAACTGTTTTACGCACCTAGGAACGCCCTTCTGTTACTTGTCCCGGCAGTATCAACTCCGTCCTGGCCAATGGTCCCTAATGCAATGAATGCGATAGAAATCCCCAGTCTAGCGGGGAGAGGCTTCAAGGCAAGATTCGATCTTTCTGATTACGACATACTTGCGCCTTCACTTGAATTCTTGGACCCATGGACAAACGTGCTACTACCTTACGAAACAATGTTTCGCTCACTTGAATTCGACCAGCAGCGCGGTGCTCATATTGTGCTTTTGCCAGATCATCCCATCACGCACAAGCCATTCCTCTGTCTGAGAGGGGTTCGTGAATATCATGAGCATCCCCAGCATTCGGGTGACGATTGGTTTCTCTATAGAGACACTCTCAGTTTATTCTCCATGGTTATTGCACTTTGGCGTGTCACGCTCGACATTGTTCGCCCTCAGATCATTCTGGCACCAAACGCGGGACAACTTCAGGTTCAGGTAATGTGGGCTGCGGAGGCAAAGGCCTGATATGGCTCTGGCACCCTTTTTTGATCGCATTTATGGCGCAGTAGGGATGCACCTATCCGTATCGAGGGAGAATTTGTCCTCTTCTCTTGAGTCCACGGTTGTTGGAATACATTGCGGTCCAAACCTTAATCCTAACGAACGGATCATTGCAGAATTGACGGTAAATCTCGCTGCACGGCTTTACCCCAAACTGGCCATTATCGGACAGGACGTTGATGTCGAGTGGTTGAAGAGCCTTGCGCTTGAGATCAATCCGGATATAGAGATTGTCGCTAATGCAATCGGAGAAACGAGCATTTGCGTAGGTTCGACCAACGTAGAGGGTGCAATTTACCCTAGCGCGTCTGGATGGGTGGCTCGGGTAAGCCATCAGCCGCCGTTGAGCGGTGGTATTGAGAATCCATATGCGGCAAGTGCGGCATCTGCGCTCGCCTGCTCAGAACTCTTCCGCCGAATCTTTCTCCATTCAAAACAAGAGCCTGATTTGTCGATTTCGTTACTTGACTTTGGGTCCAACGCTGGCGAACATTTGGAGCTGACTACCGAATCAATTGGAGATGTACTATTTGTTGGTGTTGGAGCAGTTGGTAACGCCGCCATTTGGGCTATGTCCAAGGACGAGAAAACTCGCGGAACGCTCACATTGCTGGATAATGAAACTGTCACGCTCTCGAACCTACAGCGTTACGTATTGGCTGCATATTCTGATGTATCCAAAATAAAAGTTGAATTGGCCGCTAGTGCGATGCAGCACAGTGCCCTGTCCGTCTTGACCAGTCAGTCCACTTTAGAAGAATTCACCCCGCTCCTTGGGTGGGTTCAGCCTCCGACAACCTGTATTTCAGTTGACAATGTGAATGGGCGAAGAGTTGCTCAAGCACTGCTTCCGAAGCTGGTCATCAACGGTTGGACAGGAGAAGGTGCATTAGGCGCTTCATGGCACGAGTTTTCGAGAAATGCTGCATGTCTGGCTTGTCTATATCAACCGCACGGTCAAGGTCTGTCGGCAACACAGCAAGCCGCGCGTGCTTTCGGATTGTTAGAAGAGAGAGCTGCTACGCTTTGGGTCACACGAGCCCCGCTGTCCAACGATGAGCGCAAGGCCGCTGCAAAGGTACTGGGGGTTAAGCCAGCGGTTCTGAAGCCTTGGCGAAATAAGCCCATCGGTGAACTTTATACAGATGTTGTGTGCGGTGCGGTGCCTTTGGATATTGGGGGTGCTGGTCGTGTGGAGGTAGTTCCGCTTGCACATCAATCGGTGCTGGCTGGAATTCTAATGGCTGTTGAATTGCTAAAAAGATGCCAGCCCGAACTCGCTTCCATCTCACAGCCAGAAACGCTTATTTCATGGGACGATATTCTTCGTCCGGCACCAAAGAACTGGAAAAAACCGCGTCCGAGAGAAAACGGATGCATTTGTGGTGATCAGGTTTATCAATCTGTCTATCGGGAAAAATGGCTCGTCTAAGACCTATCTGAATACCTCTCCCGTATAACTCACGTTCACATGACCGCCATTATCTAATTGCACATCCCAATGGCCGCTTACGTGATCCAGATCCCAATGCCAAACAAATTGGCGTTCGTCAATCCATCCAGATCTACCGTTCTTTTCCCCATAGGGAAATGCACGCCCCCTTCGCCAGCTTGTCTTGCTGATTGAATTGGCATCCCAATTCGATGAAGGAATGTAATACCATTTATCTTTTTCGCTCCTGTTAACGCTGTTCAATTTAGCAGGAATGTCATTCAAGGCGACGTACTTAAGTTCTGGCGGTTTGGGCAACTTGCAAGGGTTCTGATTGCAATTAATTTGCTGTGGAGGGTGAGCATGGCGTAGATCCCAAGGGTCTACATCCGCTCTCGTGTGTGGATGATCTGGATACGTTTCTAGCTCAGCTATAACCCGACTGTGTGGACCAGATGGCACCGCGCTGCTACACGCCTCAATCCATATCTCCACCTCTGAACCATTTGGCCAGTCTCTACGACGACTGGATGGGACAATAATCTGCGGACTCCGCCAATCATTCGTCTGGGACATAGCATCACGCAGACCGCATTTCCAGATTGTGGAAAGGTCTCCCGGACCCGAGGTGGGTGTGGCCTGACAAGTTCCGCCTTCCCAGCGCACAATTCGCATTAGCAATCGTTCAATCGCTCCCCGCGCGGTTCGCAGTCCTGGAGGAGGGTTCATGCGCCAAGCATTATGTTCTTCGGGTGTCAGAAATGCAACGGGGTCTAACCTCTCATTCTTGAGAAGATTGTCGAAATCCAACAGAACCTG
The DNA here is from genome assembly GCA_003139795.1 of Acidobacteriaceae bacterium. GTDB lineage: Bacteria > Acidobacteriota > Terriglobia > Terriglobales > Acidobacteriaceae > Telmatobacter. The sequence continues at coordinate 5,387 of PLGM01000010.1, forward strand.
AGACCCATGAGAGGTGGCAAGTATTTCGGTTAAAGATCCGGGGCAATCTAATAACGCTCGAATCATTTGGCAGCCTTTCGTCTGGCTTCCCGTACAGAGCTAATCCTCGTCTCTATTTCCCATGATTCTTGCAGGAATCCGGCTGGCCAGCGCAGTTCGCCTTCTGAACTTAGGTCTATGGGACGGGGCTGAGAGCAGCGTCCATTTTCTGGGGGATCAATAAAATACACTGCTATTTTGTCCATCAGTCCAGGTGTCATTTCAGCGCGCAATCGGAGTTGATTGATAAACATTTCCGAATGGGTCTCTACCAGTACAGATCTATCCGATAAGGCAAGCGAACAAAAGAAATCTGCCAGTTCAGCTTGTGGCCTTGGATGGAGATGCGCTTCTGGTAAATCGACGATGAATAAGCTGTCCTTTGGCTGAAGCAGTCCTGCGACAAGTACTGGAAGTACTTGACTAACGCCGAATCCAACCTCTGTGATGTCGTGCGATTGTTGGCCAGGAAGAGTGATCCTAACTTTATGTATTGAACTATCAATCTCGCTTTGCACTGTTGTTATCGAATTCGCAAGTTGTAGGTGTTGAAGCCAAGCACCTGCTGCTTCATTCAATGTGAATGAACGCTCTTCCCATGCCTTGTCCATCAAATCCGTTACTTCAGAGGAATGATTGGGAATTGGAGGTGGCAACTTCACTATTAGTTGTTCATTGCCTCGTTTATGCAATACCAGTGCAGTTTTCTCTCCAGCGTATCCAATAGCCTGACGTGACCGAATTCTAGATTCGTCATAGGCCCTGATGGGCCGGTTTCGGATTGCTCGCAGGTAGGTCAGAGAATCGAAAATTTTTCGAGTCTCATTGAGAACCTCATTGTTCAACTCGACGCTAGTACCTGCCGCATGCATGGCGGTATTGAGTATCAAGCCACGCAGAACCACCGTAGTTTGTGTATCCCCAGGAACTTCACGCCATTGTTGTAGGTTAAGACGATCGAAGGTTCGATGGCTCTTATTCTTGAGATGAGCGGTAGCTCCTTGGTGTAAGACCAAATTGCCAGTAGGGATTGTTATTTTCGCTTCTTCTGGTTGTGGTATCGGGGGTGGAAGAGTATCAGCAGGCTTAGTCCCACTGAATTCCAGCGCTTTTGGCCACTCGATGTAGCTTACAATGAGGTCGCGAGTCTCCGACTTGACGGAATCGAGTCCAAAGCCCCATTTAACCGTGCCTTTTGAAGTTACAAGCTCAATGTAAACTGGGCCTAAGGCTCCTTGTGTACGTAGATCGTCCAAGGTTCCTAGATCGACAGGCCACTCAGCGGGATCGGAATGCGGAGTCAATGATGCTTGGAGCGTACCCTCGTCACGCGAATGTGCATGGGCCATAGCCGCCAACGCATGCCCAAATGAAGACTTTCCAGAACTGTTCGCTCCTAAAAGGACAGTCAGCGGCTTTAACTCGATGGAAGCGTCGCTAAAACCTCGAAAATTCTCCAACCTAATAGCTTCAAGACTCATGTGTCACTCACTCATACTGATAAGCAGTTTGGCTTCATTCATGTTTAGTCCCCGCCACTCGCCTTGGGTCAACCTGTAAATTGCCCAGATCGTTGGGTCCAGAGGAGCCTTGCCAAAGTTGGGAACCACGAAGGACAATCCACCCTCTGCGGTCACGATTGCATACTGGTCGTCTGCTTCAGAGTGATAAGCTTCGTTCGGGTGGCTATGGACTTGAGCTATCAATCGAAGTCCAGTTTGCGCAAGTGCTCTATTGAGTTGAAAAAGTGTGTTGCCCTCGACAAAATACCCGACTCCCGATTCCCTGGAAATCGATTTTTGCTCTGGAACAATCGCTCGTGATACGTGCGCGACGTCACCCTCGACTTCCCCAAGCCACAAAACGAGGCCCTCAAGGCCCTTAGCCCCATATTTCTGAAGGTTTGCAAGCGTAAAGCTGACCACATGAGATTCTATTCTCACATGTCGGACATCGGCTAGGCGAGAAGCGGTCATAATCAGAAACTATCATAAAGATCCTTCGCTCCTGGGGGCAAGATCAATCAATGCGGCGCAGGTTGCTCGATTCTCCGGGTTCTGCCGCGGAATCGAACTAAATTTTCACCATGTGCGGTTCTTCCTCCGAAACAACGGCAAAGCTGCGCCAACGAGATGATTTGTATTGTCCAGACAACTTTTGGCCAGAAGCCGTTTCGATAGATGCGTTTGAACTGAGATGCAGGCATTTGCGACGAATGCAGTAGGCGATAGTGGAAGTGGCCATTTTCATTCGATCTCAAAGTCTTCCCGGCGGCGCTCTGGAATCTTGCGGCGCTGGCTGGGCAGGACCTGGCGTTCGTGCGCAAGGTCTCTGCCTTCAACCCGCGCCCATGCTTCGGCGCGCTGTGCGCTCCTGGCGCACTCCCGGTCGCCGCGTGGGCCAATGACGGCCTCGGCGGTGCGCTCCGCGTAGTTGGTCCAGTTGCGGTTCTCTGCCTCGCGCCCCTGGCTGGCGTTTTCCTTCAGAGCTTGCGCTACGGTCTGTTGATCGTGGCCCGTTACGCGCATTCTTACCGCAATCATCCAATCAAGCTGCGAGGCGTTCCGTACCTCGATCCGATTGAGAATGTCAGCCTTGTGCAACTGATATGCCGCGCTTGGCAACGGCATTCCAGACGGCATTACCGGAACCGGCCCGCCCTCTCTGTGATCGCGAACGATCTCCCGCCGCAACTCAGGATTGTTGATTTTGAATCCATGCTGCGCGGCGAGTTGCGCACACAGTTGCTTGAACTCGTCGGGGCCGGTGATGGTCAGCGCTCCCCACTTCTGCGCGGCCAACTGGAGCGCGGCCAGTACAGCGGCCTCATCCTGCGCTTGCCAGACATCAATGCGCTTGCCACGATCTGTAAAGCTGACGCGGCTTGGATCGGAGCGCGATGAATAGTGAATTTCAGCCAACCGCGTGTGCGCAGACTGGCGCACCTGCGCGGTGAAGTCGCGGATGTCGCGCTTGCGTGGGATCTCGTCACCGTCTCCAAGAATTGCCGCACCCGGCGTTTCCGTATCCCGATACCGCCATTGCTCCACGAGCTGTGGCTCTCCCTGCTCGACAAGAAACTGCTCGAAGGTCTTCCGCCGACCAAACCTCATGCGGAGACTGTCGCGCTCGCNNCTGGCAACATTCAAGGCATCGCCAGACCACTTCCCGCCCTGGTAAAGCGCGGACCGCTCTTTGCGGAACTCCGCAGACTGCATATCACGCGCTGCACGATGATCCATACGCTGCTGGAGTTGGACAGCGTCCTTTTGTTTGCGGTTCGCTCCGAGGGTCTTCCGATACTCAGCCCAGTTCGCTGGCATATCCGGGCGAAGAGGCTCGGCTGTGCGCGGCAGGGGCACCATTGTATTGCTGCGAGTATCAGGCTGATATTCACCCAACCGCTCTTCCATCCGAAGCCTGCTGAATTCACGACCGATGCAAGAGGCTTTCAGCGGCTGGTCGCCCACCCAAAGCATTGCGCCACTGCCTTTCCGCTCATAGCGCATATTAACCTGGGCCAGCCCTTCATGCACCTGCGCCCACGACTGCGCATTGAGCAAAATCGGCGCAGCCTTTTCCATCGCGATTCGCTCGCAGGATTTCTCTCCGGTTGCATTCTCATGATCCCGCGCTTTCGACCGAGGCTGAGGCTCGCGCACACCGCTGGCTCGTGTGACCTGGCCGTTGCGGTCGGCTAGATAGCGAGCGTTTCTCTCTGCCTCCCATCCCTGCACCTGGATAATCTCTGCGATGGCCTTGTGCGCTTTGTCGATGCACCATCCCTTGTCTTCTACGCGCAACGTATCGGGATGAACGCGATTGAGAACGACATGAAGATGATAGTTCTCAGTGTTGCGGTGCAATGCAAAAACGGCAAGATGGTCGCTGCTCATACCGAGATGCTGTTTCAGGATTTCTACAGCTTCATTGCATTGCGCTTGCGTTGGCTGCTCGCCTTCCTTCCAGCTCAACAACCAATGATCGACGGGGTCTTTACTGCGAGTGGCCTCAATTGCAAGAGCAACCATTTCGGCTCGCTGCCCTTGCTGCGAGTCCGAATAGAAGTTCCCGCTTGCGCCTATGTACTCTGCCTTCTGTGCGTCGGCGCGTCCATCGGCCTCGATGTAGTCGAGCAGGCTGCCAATACGCGATGCCTTGCTCGATTGCGCCTTCGGATTGGCGATGTACTTAACGATCATGGTTGGCAACTCGTTCGATAGCCGCGTGTATTGCGCAGATTGTCGCGATGCACTCGTCCACCACTTCGACGTGCTGGGCGAACTTGTTCATTGCATATTTCTGAAGGCCGCCCAAGCGGCGAAGCTCGCGAATCATCATCAGGTCAGTCGCCGCGTGAATCGTTTTGCCAAAAGTGCGCTTGCGAACCAACTCGCTTATGCACATCCCGGCAAGGTCGGCCTCCTCGATAAGCTGTTGACGCTCTGCTGCCGTCAAACGCATTTCGAATCGTGTGGAGGCGCGATCATTGTTTCGTGGAGTGAACGGCATACTGTTTTCTCTACGCGTAGCGTGCGCGGTTGCTTTCAGGATGAGCCTCGATGAGACAAGCGTAGCGCGGAGCATCGCAGGCGACGGGTTAGACGACACAGGGCGAAGCCATGTGTACGGATAACCCGCATCCTGTACCGCTCTTCCAACACATAGCGCGGTACACTCACAACTTATCCGAGAAACTTCTTTTACGCAAGGCCACATCGCACGCGGTAATCTTCGCAGAAATATTTTTGTTACGCACTATTATGATCCATTACTCACTCGTTGGAATAACTGCTCATCACCCTATAAATAAAGGATTTTGACATTTTTCCTCCGATCTCCTCTCGTGCTATTTTGCATTTAGTCCTCGTTGCAGGAGAATCTCCGGAGGAACTTGATGACACAAAGAGAAGTAATCACTGAGGCAATGCTACAAGCTGCCATCGCGGCATTGGATAAACGAATTGCGATGCCTTTTTTGCCTGCGGAGAAAAGATATTCGCGCAGAGAAGCATTTGCAAAGTTGCGCGGAAAGGCCAAGGAAGCACTCGCTGCCGGACACACTCTCGAAACGGTGCTTGATGATCTCAAGGGTGTCGGCCTCGGCATGACAATTTCGACCGCGCGGCAATATCTGAAACCCGGAAGAAAAACAAGCAAGGGGCGCAATGGTGTTCGACTGGAAACCCAAGAGAAGCTGCTTGCGAAGACTGCTCCGGCTGCGCCCGCAAAATCATGTGCTGCCCCGGTAAACACAGTTGCAACGAAAAAGGGAACATTCACGGTAATCGAAGACGACAAGGAAATATGAGGAGGAAGTATGGGAAAGCCTGTGTACATGGTCAGCGGTTCAAAGGGTGGCGTCGGCAAGAGCATCGTCTCGATGTCTCTGATTCATTACCTCTCGAAACGCGGCGAGAAACTGTTGCTGATTGACGCGGATACTGCAAATCCAGATGTCGGCAAGGCGTATTCAAAGACAGTCGAAACCGTCTACATCAACCTGGACGAAAAGGACGGATGGATGGACCTCGTGAATCGTCTGGCCGTGCAGCCCGACGAGACCGTGGTCGTCAACACACCCGCTCGCAGTGGAGTGGGCGTAAAACTTTACGGAACGCTGCTCACGGAGTCCATGCAAGAACTGGGGCGCGAGTTGGTAACGCTGTGGGTAATAAATTCACAGCGAGATAGCCTCCAACTCTTGAAGGAATATCTGGACACAGCGGGTAGCCACACGACCCATGTTCTTCGCAATCTTTACCACGGTCCGGAGCGTAAATTCGAGTTGTACAACACTTCAAAGATCAGGGCAACGGTAGAGGCTCAGGGTAAGACTTTCAATTTTCCAGAGGTGGCAGACCGTATCTCTGATCTGTTACACAGCGAGCGGCTGACGATTGAAAAAGTAATCGAGGTCGCGCCCATCGGAAATCGTGCTGAGGTAAACCGCTGGGTAAAGGAGTGTGCATCGGTCTTCGATGGGGTTGTTGCATGAATCTCGATACAGCCTTTCTCTCAATCTATGGCCGTGCTCCGAGTCCTGAGGAAACGAACCGCTTCAATCGCATCGGTAAAGAGCTAGGTATTCGGGACAACGATGCGATATGGGCCATTGCCTTTTTACTTGGCCACCATCTTGATCTGGCGAAACAGATGCCGGAACAAATCGACAAACTGATTTCGCAATCGCTTGCCAAGTACGCATCTTCGCTCGATACTGCTCGCAGGCTGGCTGAAACTGATCTTGCGGCAACGAAGGCACGCATAGAAGAAACTGTGGGACAAGCGGTCGTAACGTCTGCGCAAAGAGAGATCGCGCAGGCCGCTCAGACTGTTGCGCAAATCACGGCCCGCAAATCCTGGCTTCAGTGGCTCGGCGGCGCAACGGTTGTGGGAATGCTTTTGATGGGTGGGATCTTCTATTGGGGATATGACATCGGGAACACAAATGGATATGCCCGTTCGCTCGATGTAAAAACAGTGTCTGCCTGGGCCGCGTCAAGTGCAGGGCAGGCTGCATATAAGCTGGATCAGGACGGCGATTTGCGGTCTTTGATTCGATGTGACCGCGATGGTTGGACCGTGCAGCGGAGCCAGGATGGCAAGCATAAGCTNNACCAGTTGCTGCCGGTTGTAGCTACGGCGATGGCGGGCAATCGGACATGCGCCATCGAGGATGCACACCTTGGTATCGGATGCCGCTAGAGTCAAACAGATTCTTCTTAGGTCTCAATTGAAAACGCTGTAGGATTACTTTCCGACCAAGCGAGCACTCCTCGGGTCGTACATCATATTTGTAATGGAACCATCGCGGATGTGCTGAACCGCTTGGTCAATCACATGCAGTGGAACGAGAAACCACTCTCGTGGGCGTACCGGGTTTCCAAAGCGATCCGCGATGGTCAGGTCAAGCTGAGCATACGCGAAGACGCGGTGGATGATCTCTTCAAGCTTTGTGCGGCTGATGTCCGCCAGTTTGTAGGNNAGCAGGTACGTCGCGTCATGGGCCGCATGGGCGATGCGGGCTTCCAGCGAGCCGCCGGTGACGCCGATCTTGTGAATCAACTCCCGGTGCTCGGCAACATAGGGCAGATTCGACAGGCTGCGGAGCACATAGATCGTACCGCTGGCGATGTCATCTTCTTCCCACTTCTCGGCGAATAGCGGCCCGGCATTCGGCTCCGTGAGTCTGCGACCTGCCTCATCCTTGTAGAGCGCCCGTTGTAGCGACCGTCGCAGTAGATTGCTCTCGGTGCCGTTGGAGTAGATCACTCGCAGCCTCGCATCGCTTTCTCCATTCGGAGCCTTGATCGTCTCGCCCACTTCAACGACATAAACGAGTTGGCCGCCGAGAATAAAGAAATCGCCCTCGGCAACGCTTGCATCTTTTCCAAACCGCCGCGACTCCCGACGCCCAGCTTGCAGATCACTCTCAGCCTGCTCGAAAAACGGCTTGAAGCGTTCAAAGTCCCGGCAAGCGCTGCGGTTTGCAATCTCCTCGGCTGCCTGCCGTTCACTGCGCGGACTGACATGCTTCAAGACGGTGATGTCGCTCTCGCCCTTTTCGCCCACTCCCAACTCGGCTAGAAGCGCCTCGTCATTGAGTTCATCCAACTCGGGCAGTTCTTGCCCCTCAGGCACCGCGAGCAGTCCGTATGAGTC
>PLGM01000099.1 GCA_003139795.1 Acidobacteriaceae bacterium
TCTGTCGGCATAGGATCGCGCCCTTTAAGCGTCCGGATTGATAGTCGGTGTTGCTCCCGCAATTCGAGTCGGACCCTCGCTGCGTCTTCATGGATCATGGGATTTGCAAAGGAGTACCGACGAGTAACAATCAGGAAGTCATAGAGCCGTTTGAGCGCGGACAACAATGTGCGCACATTGACTCTAGTTCCATTCGTGGCGTTGATGTAAGAGACCTTGAGGCCGCATAGGTCAGCTCTCACCGTCACTTTACAATGCGATCCAACCGTCAGATACTCGCGCAGCAGTGCGCGTACTTCTTGTGGACTGCCAAAGAGTGTCCAGCCATTCGCCAAGGCAACCTGATCACTGCTCGCCCAGTTGGCAAGTAAGATGATTTCACGAAGGTACATCGGCACCGACGACTCGGACAGCGACATCTGCTGATCGTGTGCGAAAAGAGTCAGTGCAATCACTGGCAGGCCGTCGTGGTCGACAACTTGATGGCGGTAGGCCAAGCTCGGAGTTGAAGTCAGCTTGTACATTCTTTGCACAGGCAACTCATTTCTGAGTTGCAAAAACAAAGGCAAGAACCAAAACAAACGAAATGATGTTTGATATGTTCTCGGCTTTGCCTTTCCATTTCACTATGCAATGACGCCGCATACAACGTCATTGCTGTTAGATGTATTTGCCATGAATCTCTGTGACTGGTGTTTTCTTAAATAGCATTTCCCTAACCTGCTCGACGCTCATCTGCGGCGCCGGATCTGGAATGCGAACGCCGTTGTAGTGAAATTCTCGCAGTAATACCTCGGTTTTGAGAGTGGCCATTGCAGTGTTTCTCCTTGGCTAAGGGTAGAGGATGGAACTTCGTCGCGGTTAGAACAGACTGGCTTGCACGGGGAACCTGGTGGTACCGTCCGCTTGAAGTGGAGTTATCGCAGGGGCGACGCGTTCCGTTTCTCCTTCTGCGACAGGAGGGGCAACTGTCCGATACTTTGCCTCAAGCCGCTTGAGTATCTCCATTTCCCTGGAACGCACAGCCTCTGCGGCTCTCAGCTCATATCGAGCGAGATAGTTACGCTTCCGAATCTCTTGCTGGATGGCGCGCTCAACATCGCAGAATGTGAACTCCGGGTCACCCCAGCACGGCCACACGAGCGTGTGACGCAAGAAGCGCAGCCTGTCGGCATCCGACGTGAACCACGTTTCATAAAATCCAGCGGCATCGTAATGCGCTATGTGCGAGAAGCACATTGAAAGGCGGTTGTAGAAGCTCTTCGTAAACGCTGTCCGCACCCATTCAGATTCAATGAAGTGCAAGAATGTGTTGCCGAAATCAGCCTTGTCCTGTGCCGTTGAGAACTTGGTTGGCACAAACTCCGAAGGAAGAAACGGTCCTTTCGGCATTGGAAGTCTCCGTGCAAAAGAAAAGAGCCAGCTCGCGCCGACCCTCTTCCTTGCCTTTGATTGCGAACCGGCTATCGCCGGAATCGCTGGAACGATTCTCCCATTGGGTACGCTACCATTCTTCGCAGTCATCGGGAAGTGCTATGAAAGAGAGATCGAAGAATCTGTTTCGTTGGAAAGCAGCTTCGGTGGCAAGCGGGTCACTGATCTGTGTCTTGGCTTTTGCTCCGCTCCGCGGTGCGCTCTTCGGTCAGGCGCCGATGCAGATCGGTCAGCTCATCGACCGTGTCCGCCCCGCTGACCTGTTCGTCGCCTTCTTTGCCCAACCAGGGAAACCTCTCTTCGAGCAGCGCCATCACCTTTTCAACAAACGTCTGAGAACGGCTATCTGCGATCGTCATACAGTTTTCCTCAAGGGATTCAAGGATGGGGAAGTGGGTCAACTGAAGTGCAGACTGGCGCTCAAACGAAAACGGGCGCACGACTCCCACACTTCTCTTCAACGAGAGACATGGTGACAGTACGCTGGCTCAGCCGAAGAGGCTGAGCTGCACGGCAGGCTCTGTGCCCGTGGACCACGGCGAGGACTTCTTCCGGACCCTCACGCCCGCAGGAGGTTCAACAAGGTGAATACTGGCCCGTTCAGGCGGCGGACTGACGGGGTCGGTGACAGACAGGTCAAACACAGGATTGTCTTCGTCCTCGACCTTCATTGGAGGCGGCTGTGGCAACACCCGCTCCCGCTCTCTCTCTAATTCACGCCACATTTGATCTGCACTTGCCCCGACTCCGGCCTTCTCAACCAACTCGCGCGCCATGGCGCTCATCAGGTCTTCATCGGTATCGAGCGATTGCAGGCCTTCACCGGAGAACTTACCCTCCATCATCAGCGCGACGAGCATTTTCTTGCCCATCAGGCGGAGACAAGTCTCCTGCATAGTGCCCGTGTAGGTGACGAACTTCACGCGCACCGCGTGCCGCTGGCCGATGCGCCAGGAGCGGCGACTGGCCTGCCGCAACGTATGGAGGGAATAGCCAGTCTCGTAGAAGTACAGCGTCGGAAAGGCCAACAGGTCGAGGCCCGTCTCCACCAATTTCGGGTGGCAGATCACGACTTCAACCCCGGCTTTCAGTTGCCGTTCGTACCACTCCTCGCGCTTGTCCGTTGCAACCGAAGAGCGCAGCACGGCAACCCGGAATCCAGCCTGACGTAGGACAGTCTCCAGCCGCAGCGTGACATCCCTCTCGCCCGTGTAGGTTGCATACACCTGGCAGCGCCGCCCCTGCCGAAGTTCCTCACGCACGTCGGCGATGAGGGCACGCTCCTTCGCGTAAAGACGATCCTCCGAGAGGTTCTGGGGCGTGGTCACCAGGAATCGCACATACTCTTTGGTCTGCGGGTCAAAGGCCCGCGCCCAGATGTCCTGGAAGCCATAGGGGTGGTCGGGATAGAGAAGAAGCGTGTTGAGCAGAATGCTCATCAGGCTCTTGTTGCCCCGATGGGCCCGCATCGCAGCCCGAATGTCCTCTTCGAGTTGTTCGTAGGCTCTGGCGTGTTCCTCTTCCATCTCGACTGAGAGCACGCTCTCGTCGTATCGCGGNNGTGTTCATCAGGAACTTGCCGAACAGGAGCGGCGACGCCCCCGGCTTCTTCAGAACCTGGATCGTCTTCTTGGTCGCCCGTGAGCAAGCATTGTCCGTGTCCCGCACCCTCTCGATGGTTTCCAGCACTCCGTACTGTTGCTGAAAGTCCCGCCGACCCTGCCCGCCATACGCAAAGCCCTCGCCAGCCATGGTGCGCGGCTCCATTCGGTAGAAGATGTTGAACAGGTCGTCCGCATAGCCGCCCATCAAAGTTCCGGTGAGAGCGATCAGCCTCTTTGCCGCGCGTCCAAGCACTCCCAGGCCATTGCCCTGCGCCGTGTCGCCGGCTAATCGTCAGCTGACGATTAGCCGGCTTATCGGCAGGACCGAA
>PLGM01000389.1 GCA_003139795.1 Acidobacteriaceae bacterium
CACAATGAACACCTCATCGCGACCGGACGCATGGAGTTCTCGACCAGATTGTTGGATAACTCCAGTTTTGTATAGTCCAGGAAGCGCTTCAGTTTCTTCCATAGCGCGAGCGTATAGCGGCAAGCTTTGCCTGCCGCGCTCTGGGGCAACACAGTCTTGCTCATCTCCAGGATATGTTCCCGGATCTTTTCGAGCAGGGGCGGTGCGTTTTGCTGACGCAGGGCATGACGCGCTGTGTGATTCATCTTCTCGTCGCGAGCCCGGGCGTCGATGGCAAACAGCTTATCCATCAGCTCTACGATGCTGATCGAGGCGGCATCCAGCTTGTTGGGCTTGATCGCGTCGACAAACTTCCGCCTCGAGTGGCTCCAACATGCCGCATGCACCATCTTCGGGCCGCCCACACCACTTGAGGCGTATTGTCAAGGTCACCCTTGGTCCACACGGTAGGCAAGACGACCATCGTGAGTCCGGGCAGTCTTGGCCAACCCAAGACGGGTCGTCCTCTCGCGTGCTATGCGATTTGCGAGGACGGCCGTATTTCGCTTAAGGAGTATGCTTATCCACTCAGCGACAAAATTGAGCAGATCCGTTTGATGCCGATTTCCGCGGACGATCAGGATGCCGGCCGGTGGTAGCAAATGAAATGCCCGCTTAGCGGGCGGCGAGGATGGTTCCATGCCAATAAGCTTGGAGAGCTATCCGAGGGCCGCGGGGGAGCCATTCTGCCGCGGCCGAGACGCACGCAGTTTCGCTTGACAGGGGGAAGCGAGGGACTTACCATGAGCCGGTGGAAACGATACCATCGAGCCCCGCTTCCACCTGCCCGCCACCCGGCCGCGTCATGCGATCACCGCGGCCTTTCAGGGCTCCATCGATTGGAGGTTCCATGTCCCGCTTCTTCAAGTTGCTCCTGCTCACTTGTGCACTGGCGCCGGCCGCGCACGCCCCTGTCGAGGCCCAGACCATGACTGCGCCGGACATCACCAGGCAACCCACGCTTTACGTGGTCCCCTATGCCCACCTCGACACCCAGTGGCGCTGGGAGTTTCCCCAGGTGATCAGCGAGTATCTTTTGAAGACGATGCGGGTGAACTTCGACTACATCGATAAATATCCGCATTATGTCTTCAACTGGACGGGCTCCAACCGCTATCGGCTGATGAAGGAGTATTTCCCGTCAGACTATGCGCGCCTGAAGCAGTACGTGGCCAAGGGCAACTGGTATCCGGCCGGCTCCTCGGTGGAGGAGGGCGATGTGAATCTGCCCAGCGCGGAGTCGATCATTCGCCAGGTTCTTTATGGCAATACATACTTCCGCAGCGAGTTCGGCAAAGCCAGTGCAGAATACATGCTGCCCGACTGCTTCGGCTTTCCCGCGTCGCTGCCCACGATTCTGGCGCACGCCGGCGTGAAAGGGTTTTCGACACAGAAGCTCAGCGCGGCGTGGCAGCCTGCGCCACTGATCGGCGGGCCCGATTCTCCGGAAAAGACGCCCGAGGGCATTCCGTTCAATGTCGGGATATGGGAAGGACCGGATGGAGAGACCGTGCTCGCAGCGCTGAATCCAGGCGACTATGGGAGCCGGATTCGCTCCGACCTGAGCAAAACGCCGCCGGAGTTCAAATTGCCGCCGTTGCATGGCAACAATCCAGGTGGGTTCTCGCCAGAGGAAGTCAAAGCCTTTGTAAAGGAAATGCAAGAGCCTGACTGGAACACGCGCATCAATCTGGATGGAAAGGTGACCGGTGTTTATGCCGATTATCACTACATCGGCACCGGCGACATTGGCGGCGCCGTGGACGAAGAGTCCGTGAAGTTGCTGGAAGCAATGGTCACCAAGGGCGAGGCCGTGCTCCCTCCCGCGGTGATCGACATTAGCGCCTTCACCGGCGAATCCCTCTCTGCCGAGACCGCGGCCAAGCCGGTTCGCGTAGGCGATGGGCCGGTCCGCGTGATCTCCTCGGCTGCCGATCAGATGTTCCTCGACATCAAGCCGGAGATGGAGTCGAAGATGCCGCGGTACAAAGGCGATCTGGAACTGATCAATCACTCGGCCGGGTCGCTGACATCGCAGGCCTACCACAAACGATGGAATCGCAAGAATGAAATCCTGGCCGATGCCGCCGAGAAAGCTTCGGTCGCGGCCGCATGGATGGGTGGCCGCACTTACCCGCAGCAACGCCTGAACGATGCATGGACGCTGGTGATGGCCGGGCAGTTTCACGATACAGGCGCGGGCACGGCGACTCCCCGTTCCTATGAGTTCGCGCAGAACGACGATGTGATTGCGCTGAATCAGTTTGCCGACGTGCTCACCAGCGCCACTCAGTCGGTGGCTTCCGCGCTGGACACCCAGGTGAGCGGAATGCCGGTCGTGGTTTACAACCCGCTCAACATCGCACGAGAGGATGTGGTGGAAGCTGCTGTTACCTTTCCCGGCGAAGCACCGAAGGCGGTTCGGGTGTTCGGTCCCGATGGGCACGAGGTTCCTTCGCAGTTGGAGAACGGCAAGGTGCTGTTTCTCGCCGAGGCGCCGTCGGTCGGCTATGCCGTTTACGATGTTCGCCGCGCAGAAACTTCCGCGCCCTCGAAGGAATTGAAGGTGAGCGAGTTGACGCTGGAGAACGCGCGTTACCGCGTCTCGCTCAGTCCGGATGGCGATGTGACGAGCATCGTGGACAAGTCGCTGAAGAAGGATCTGCTGGCCGGGCCTGTGCGGCTGGCCATCAACAACGATGCGCCCAAACGGTGGCCGGCCTGGAACATGGATTTTGACCAGGAGCAGGCGGCGCCGCGCGCTTACGTGGGCGGTCCGGCAAAGATTCGCGTGGTCGAAAACGGCCCGGTCCGGGTCGCGGTGGAAGTCTCCCGCGAGGGCGAAGGCTCGAGGTTTGTGCAGACGGTTCGGCTGTCAAGCGGCGACTCCGGCAATCGGGTGGAGTTCGGCGAATCAATCGACTGGAAGACGCTGGCCGCGAATCTCAAGGTGGCGTTCCCCCTTGCGGCTGCCAACAAGGTGGCCACGTATAACTGGGAGATCGGCACGATTGAGCGGCCCGTCGCCAGCGAGCGGCAGTTCGAAGTAGCATCGCACCACTGGGTAGATCAGACCGATGAGAGCGGTTCCTGGGGCGCGACCATCCTTACCGATGTCAAGAACGGTTCAGACAAGCGCGATGACCGTACCATCCGGCTGACGCTGCTGCGCACTCCGGGGGAGGCTGCGCAGATGAAAGGCGCGTATACCGATCAACTGAGCCAGGACTGGGGGCATCACGAGATACTGTTCGGGATTGCCGGTCACGCCGGCGACTGGCGCGAGGGCAAGACGGACTGGCAAGCCTATCGGCTGAGCACACCGCTGATGGCCTTTGATACGGAGAAACACGCGGGAACGCTGGGCCGCAGCTTCAGCCTGTTGACCGTTGACGACCCGCATGTGCGGGTGCTGGCGTTGAAGAAGGCCGAGATGAGCGATGAAATCGTTGTGCGGCTGGTGGAGATGGACGGAAGGCCGGAGCCGCAGGTGAAGGTGAGGTTTGCCGGGCCGGTGGTTGCAGCCCGCGAAGTGAATGGACAGGAGTTGCCGGTGGACTCGGCATCGATTGTGGATGGGGCGCTTGCAACTTCGTTCAAGCCGTATCAGCCGCGCACGTTTGCGCTGCGGCTGGGCGCGCCGCCCGCGCGCATCAATGGTGTCGTGTCGCAGCCGGTTGCGTTGCAGTACGACCTTGCCGCGGCCAGCGAAGACGACACGAAATCGACAGGCGGATTCGACCAGCAGGGCAACGCGCTGCCCGCCGAGATGCTCCCCTCGCAGCTGAACGTGAGCGGCGTGGACTTCCAACTGGCTCCTGCGGGCGCGGGAAAGCCCGATGCGGTCGTGGCCCGGGGCCAGGCCATCGATCTGCCCGAGGGCAGCTTCAACAAGGTCTATGTGCTTGCCGCATCGGCCCAGGGCGATCAGCAGGCCGTCTTCCACGTGGGCGATCATCCTGTGAAACTCACCATCGAGGATTGGGGCGGCTTCATCGGGCAATGGGACACGCGCCTGTGGAAGCCCAGGCCGGACTCGGTGACCAAGGGCGGAGGACAGTATAGCCGCGAGCCCGCGCATCAAGTTCCGTTGAGGAAGGACTGGGCGGTATCGGCCAACCACGCCACGTGGGATCTGGCGAACGAGGGCTCACCGGACTGGGCGCCGAGCTATCCGAAAGACTATCTGGGCCTGCGCCCCGGCTACATCAAGCCGGCAACGCTGGCGTGGTACGCCTCACACCATCACACGGCGGAGGGGCTGAACGAGCCGTATCAATACAGCTATCTTTTCGTCTATGCGATGGATCTGCCCGCGCATGCAAAGACGCTGACCCTGCCGGCCAACGAGAAGATTCGCATTCTGGCAGTTTCCGTAGCGAAGGAAGAACCGAGTGTGAGTCCCGCGCAGCCGCTTTACGATACTCTGGGCAGGTCGGAGCCCGGCGCCAGCGAGGACGCGGCTGTCGTGCGCTAAGCGACGGGCAGTTGAGGGACGTCTGCAAGCGACGGCCTGGCATTTCGCATGATGGTAAGCGATGGCCAGCCCGTCTGTATTGCGATTGAGGTGAATAACAATTGCTCCTTCCCCGCAAATGGCGCCTGACTATCGGTAGTGTTCTCTTCACCGGCGCCGTGTTCCTTTCCATGCTTGAGCTGTCGCGTGAACCGACATGGCACACTTTTCGTCCAGGGGCTGTCAACGTGCTGGCCGCCTCCAAGCCGTCCTGGCTGGTTCCGGGCGAGCGTCTGGCATTGCCGGACTCCACTAGCGCGTTGCTTACCATCGACTATCCAGAAGACGGCTCCATCTTCCCGCAGGAGATTACCCCGCCCACTTTCATCTGGCGGGACGCGGATGCCGCCACGAAGACATGGCGCATCGACATTTCCTTCGCCAATGGCGCCAAGCCGCTTCACGCGCTTTCTCACGGCGAGCCGATACAGATTGGCGAGATCGATCCGCGCTGTATCTCCAGCACCAATCAACTTCCATCCCTGACGCCGGAACAGGCCGCGACACACACATGGAAGCCGGACAAGGAAACCTGGGCGTTGGTCAAGGAGAGGTCGCTGGTCCACAAGGCCACGGTGGTCATCACTGGCCTCGACACCTCCAATCGCCCCGTGAGCCATAGTCGCATCTCCCTGTCCACCTCCAGAGATCCGGTGGACGGCCAAATCTTTTATCGCGATGTCCCGCTGATGCCTGCTGAGGGAAGGAAGGGCATCGTGCAGCCGCTGTCGCCATCGTTGCTCTATCTCATCAATTGGCGCCTTCGCGACATAGCCAAGCCGGAGAGCCGGTTATTGATCCACGATATGCATACGTGCGGCAACTGCCACTCGTTCTCCACGGACGGCAAGACCATGGGCATGGACGTGGACGGTCCCGGCAACGACAAAGGCCTGTACGCAATTGTTTCCGTCCAGAAGCATATGTCCATTCGCAACCAGGATACAGTCTCCTGGAATTCCGATCTGCGCGTGGGGCAGTCGCGGGTGGGGTTCATGTCGCAGGTTTCGCCGGACGGGGAGTATGTTCTGTCCACCTTTGCCGGGCCGGACCAGAGCATTCCGAGCTCTTACTTCGTGAATAACTTCAAGGACTATCGCTTTCTCCAGGTTTTTTATCCGACGCGCGGCATCCTTGCATGGTACAGCCGCGCCACAGAACGCAGACAGCCGCTGCCCGGGGCCGACGATCCACGCTACGTGCAGACCGATGGCGTTTGGAGCCCGGACGGAAAGTATGTGGTATTTGCGCGCGCGGAAGCGAAGGATCCCACCCCGGAGGGACAGACACTGCCGCTCCAGGCCAACGACCCGAAGGAAGTGCAGATACAGTACAGCCTTTACCGCGTTCCATTCAATGGCGGGCTGGGCGGCAAGGCCGAGCCGATCGCGGGCGCATCGAACAACGGCATGAGCAACAACTTTCCCAAGGTTTCTCCCGACGGCCGCTGGATTGTGTTCGTCAAGAACCGGAATGGACAGTTGATGCGGCCCGACAGCGAGTTATATATCGTTCCGTTCAACGGCGGCGTTGCGCGACGCATGCGTTGTAACACTTCGCGGATGAATTCATGGCATAGCTTCTCGCCCAACGGCCGCTGGCTGGTGTTTTCTTCCAAGAGCCGCTCGCCTTACACGCAGATGTTTCTTACGCACATGGACGCGAAAGGGAATGACAGCCCGCCTATCTATGTAGATAATTCGACGGCCGCAAACCGGGCGGTCAATATTCCAGAGTTTGTGAATGTTCCGCCGGATTTCATCGAGAGCATAGACGTGCCGGCGTCCGACTTCTATCGTGTCGTGGATGAGGCGATGGATTTGCAGGGCAAGGGAGACCTTGCCGCCGCGCTCACCAAGTGGCAAAAAGCCCTTGAGCTGGATCCGGCCGACGCGCGGGCCAACAACGGAATGGGGATCGCGCTGGGGCTCCAGGGAAAATCCGACGACGCCATTCCATACTTCCAGAAGGCCATTCAAACTCAAGGGGACTTCTTTGAGGCTTCCTACAATTTAGGACTCATACTTACGCAAGAAAACCGGAACAATGAGGCCATCGATGCGTGGCAGAATGTAGTTCGCATCCGGCCAGAATTCGCGCAGGGGCATGAGAATCTTGGTTACGCGTATTACACGCAGGCCAGGTTCTCCGATGCGCTGACGCAATTGCGGCTGGCGTTGGAGGAAGAACCCAATCGGCTCTTCGCGCTCAATCTGGCCGCGAGGCTGCTTGCAACTTGCCCAGACGCTTCCGTCCGCAATGGGGAAGAGGCCGTTCGATTGGCGGATCGGGCCAAGGAACTGACGGGAGGGAAAGACCCCACTTTTCTCGACACGTTATCCGCCGCCTACGCTGAAACTGGAAGCTTCGCTCAAGCAAGCGAGATCGAAGAGCAGGCGCTCACATTGGCTGCGCAACAAGGGGATTCCGCGCTCGCAACCAGACTCAAGGCGCACTTAGCCCGGTACGCCTCGCATGAGCCGCTCCGTGAGGCGCCGAGCCACTAAGCCTTCTAGAGATGAATCGGCGATCCCGGCAATGATAGCTCGGGAGAGCACAAGTTATCCCCGCACTTACAGCGGGCCTGACATGGTCAGGATGAGTTCCGCACCCGCTCCCAACTGAATGCTGCGAACCGGGCCGCTGATTCTGGCGCTGCACCCGGGGCCGCCTTCCGGCTCGAGTTTTACATTGGGCATGCGGACAACAGCCCCAGGATGGATGGTGTGCGGAGGGCCGCCAGGGTTGAGATCCTCGTCGTCGGCATTGACCAGACCGGCAATGGCTTGGGATACCGAACGGACTCCTCCCGCAACTTCAGTTGGCAGGTCCTCATGCATGTGCCGGGATGCATCCGACGGCGGCGCAATCAGGCCAATCAGCCGCAGCGAAAGTTCCCTCTTTCCTTTGCCCGCGCAGTCGCCATGATTGAACAGCAGCGACAACTCCGATGTGTCGGGATTCCTGGACGAAGTTGAGGACATCACATGGCCATAGAGAATCGAATCCGCGTTCAATGTGCAACCTGGATAGACGTATCCGTTCACCACTTTTACCCAGACCTCTTTACCGGGCTTCAGATGGCTCGAATCCAGTCCGCCTGCAACTCTTGCCTGAATGGTCACATCGATCGGACGATCGATGGTGTCGCGAGGCTGGCAGGCGGGCGTGGTGTCACTCGGGGGCGCTGCCGCGATCATCGTCTTCTTCGAGAACACGGGCGTGACCCCTTCTTCGGTGGACTCGAACTTGACCAGTCCGTCGCGATAATCGAGATGCAGTGTCAACGGCTGCAGGACATCGAGCCCCAGCATGCCCGCAATCTGGACCCCGGCATTCCGATCGATGACAGTCGGATCGAGTTCAAGGATGTGCCCTTGATGAATCTGCGGCAGGCTGGCGAGTTGCATATCGAAGATCTCGCGATAGAACTGCACCTTGGTACCTTGCGCGGTCTGCTCCGCGTTGGTGAAGTTCACCGTCATTTTGGACAGAGAATGAGCCGCGTCTTCGGTCATGGCGCTGAAACGCATGCCGGTGGCCAGGATGAAAAGCTTGCGCGATTTGTTGCCGAAGGTGAGGGGCACGAGCAGATACTGCCGCCGGTGATAGACCGGTGTGAAGCCGGCAAGATCGGGCGTCGCGGGGCGATCTGCAGGCAGCAGGCCGGGCAGCGGCGGCAGCGGCGCCAGCGTCAGGCGGGCCAGCCGGTAGTCGAGCGTAATCAGCCAGGGAGCGAACATGTCGGTTCCGATGAAGCCATCCGCCTTACCCGCGAACGGCGTATCGCTCACTCCCATAATGCAGTCGCGGAACTCCAGAGGCCCGATGCGCACACTGGCGGCGCGGACGGTTCCAGCCGGGTCGCCCGCGCCCTGATGGAAGCCGTTCTGCTCGGCCAGCGCCTTGCTGATGTAGAGGCCGGAGGCGGCCGGATCCACAATCAGTTTGGCTTTGGCTTGCGGGAATTCGACCTCCAGCCGGTAGCCGTCGATGTGCTTCACGTCGGCGAAGGTCGGCTGCAGCGGCAGCGTGGCGGAAGGCGCGGCGGGCAGAACCTGGCAGGTCTGCGAATTCTCACTCAGCAGCGGCAGCATGGAATGCATGGACGCCTCGGCCTTGTTGCGAATCTCTGCGTCAACGTCCTTGGTCGTCGCGAGCGCCCGGTCGATGCCCTCGATCTCATGGGCCGGCGACACGATACGCAGCCATGCCTGCTGAATGTCAGGATCTGCCGGATCGATGTCGTAGGCGCGCTGCAACTCCGTGCGCTCCGAGGCGTACATGGAGTCGATGCGCAAGGCGCGGCTGCGGATCAAATGGGTGCGCGCGGAACAGGGATCGGCGGCCTGGGCCCGGTCGAGGGTTTCAAGCGCCAGCCAGGGCTGCCCTTGACGCAGCTGGACTTCGGCCAGCGCGGCGAGCGCGGAGGCCGCATGCGGATTCGCGGCAACGGCTGTATTCGCCTGTGTGTATGCCTGCGCGACTTTGTTTTCATGCAGCAGCGTGCGCACCAGCGCCGCGGAAAGATCCGCGTCCTGCGGGCTCCCGGCCAGCGCCTGCCGATACAAGCTCTCCGCATCCGCATAGCGGCCTTCGCTGTATGCCGTGTCTGCGGGCGTGGCTGCGCGCGCGGCAACAGGCGAACACGCCGGAGCCTGCGCGCACACAACGGCCGCGGAGCTGAAGAGAATTGCGACGATCCAACCGATCTGTCCGGAGCGAGAGAGAGAACGAAAGGAAAAGGTCATAAGGCTTTCTCTAGGCGACGTTTCTCAGAAGCAACCAGAGTATACTCCCCAAAGCCGCCGATGGCGCGTGCTCACCTGGCGTCGACGCCTGCAGGCGCCGCTGCTCCACCACCCGATCTGCGATACACTGCATAGCGTGGAGGACTTCCGTTGCAGCATGTGCGTCGTCGGCTGTGCGGCCTGCTGATCTGTGCGCTGTTTCTGCCGGCCGCAGGGCGGGCACAATCGCCGGCCGATCTGCCCGCGCCCCCGCCGCCGCAGCAGGGCATGGCCACCGGCGAGCGGCAGCGCGCCCAGTTCGACGACCAGCATCGCCCCATTACGGCGGGCGGCACAGTGAAGGCCGGTCCGGTGGTCTTTCAGAATGTGGCTGCGCAGGCGGGGTTGACGGCCTGGCGCAACCGCACCGGCAGCGCGGAGAAGCGCGTGATCATCGAAGCCAAGGGCTCCGGCGTCTGTCTTCTCGACTACGACCGTGACGGCTGGCTCGATATTTATCTGGTCAACGGCTCGACCTTCGATGCGCTCGCGGGAAAGGCCACGCCGCCCCATGCGGCGCTCTTCCACAACAATCACGACGGCACCTTTACCGACGTAACCGAGAAGGCCGGAGTTGCCAATGACCGCTGGGGCCTGGGCTGCGCGGTCGGCGACTATGACAACGACGGCTGGCCCGACCTCTACGTCACCAACCTCGGCAAGAACCGCCTCTACCACAACAATCGCAATGGCACATTCACAGACGTGGCTGAAAAGGCCGGCGTGGCTCTGGACGAGGGCTCAGGCAGCGTGGTGGTCGATCACACCGGGGCGACCTTCGGCGACTACGACGGCGACGGCCGGCTGGACCTTTTTGTGGGCGGATATATTCAGTACGACTTTGAAAATCCGCCACTGACAGGGACGAAGGCCGTGCAGAATTCCGCGTGCCAGTACCGCGGCGAGAACATCATGTGCGGCCCGCGGGGCCTGAAGGGCGCGGGCGACCACCTGTTCCACTCGAACGGCGACGGCACCTTCACGGACGTGAGCGTGAAGGCCGGGGTGAGCGATCCCAACGGCTACTACGCCCTAGGCGCTCTGTTTGTGGACGTGAACGGAGACGGTCGGCCGGACCTGGTGGTGGCCAATGATTCCACGCCGAACTATCTCTACATCAACAGGGGAGACGGCACCTTCGACAACCAGAGCTACATGAGCGGCTACGCGCTCAACGGGGAAGGCCGCGAAGTTTCCAACATGGGCATCGCTGCCGGGGACTACGAGAACAACGGCCACATGGACCTGGTAAACACCGACTTCTCCGACGACTCCACCGTGGTCTTTCACAACGATGGAAGCGGAGAGTTCGACGATGCAAGCGCCCGCACAGGCCTGGGCGGCCGGTCGGGGCCCTTCGTCGGTTTCGGCGACGGGTTTCTCGACTACGACAACGACGGATGGAAGGATCTGCTCATCGCCAACGGGCACGTCTATCCGCAAGTGGACGAGCATCCGGGTTGGGGCATGAGCTACGCGCAGCGGCCGCTGCTCTACCACAATCAGCGCAACGGAACCTTTGCGCCGGTTCCGGCCGTCGAGGGAACCGGGTTGGCCGAAGTTTGCGTGGGGCGCGGAGCCGCCTTCGGCGATCTGTTCAACGACGGCAAGATCGATGTGGTCATCAACAATCTCGATGGCGTTCCGCTGCTGCTGCGCAACGTTAATCCCGACCACAACCACTGGGTGGAACTGAACCTGGTGGGCGGGCCGAAAAGCCCGCGCGATGCCGTGGGGGCAACGGTTTATCTGACCGCGGGCGGCATGCGCCAGCGCGGCGACGTGCTGAGCGGCGGCAGCTATCTGAGCTCGAACGACATGAGGGTTCACTTCGGCCTAGGAGCGGCAGCGAAGATCGATGCGGTCGAGATTCACTGGCCGAGCAGGGCCACGGAGACGGTGAAGTTGCCGGCCGTGAACCGCATCTACACCATCACCGAGGGCAAGGGGATTACCGGCGCGCTATGCGGCGGCAAGAGGTGCGCGGCACAGGCCGGGGCTTCTCTGCGATAGACTCAATCGGTGGAGGAACGCTGTTGCCGCAGTTTCCCCGTCTTCTTGCCTGTTCGTTGATGGCACCGCTGCTTGCGCCTGCCGCATTCGTAGCGCCTCTTCTGGCGCAGGATGCGCCAAGCCAGCAACTGGGCATGGGCAGCAATCCGGGCGGTTCGAAACCGGTTTACGACTCATTGAAGCGACCCATCACGGCAGGCGGGTTTGTGGATTCCGGTCCGGTGATCTTCGCGGATGTGACCAAGGCGGCTGGACTCGCCGGCTGGAACCACGTGATGGGTGCGGCGGACAAGGGGCTGATCATCGACACCAACGGTTCCGGGGTGGGGCTGATCGACTACGACAACGACGGCTGGCTCGATATTTACCTGGTGAACGGCTCGACCTTCAACGCGCTGGACGGCAAGGAAACGCCGCCGCACGCGGCCCTGTTCCACAACAACCACGACGGAACATTTACCGATGTGGCGGCCAAGGCCGGCGTGACCAACGACCGCTGGGGCTTTGGCGTGGCCATTGCCGACTATGACAACGACGGCTGGCCCGATATATTCGTGAGCAATTACGGCAAGAACCGGCTCTACCACAACAATCACGACGGAACCTTCACCGACGTGGCGGAGCAGGCCGGCGTGACGCTGGGCAACTGGAGCGCCGGCGCAACCTGGGGCGACTACGACGGCGACGGACGGCTGGACCTGTTTGTGACCGGCTACGTGCATTTCGATCGCGGCAACCTGCCCTATGCCCGGACCAGGGCCACCAGCAACAACACGTGCGAGTTCCGCGGGGTGCCGGTGATGTGCGGGCCGCGCGGCCTTGCAAGCGAGCCAGACCACTTGTTCCACAACAATGGCGACGGGACGTTCACCGACGTGACGGTGAAGGCGGGCGTGGCGGACCCCGTGAACCACTACTACGGATTGACTCCCGTCTTCGTGGACGTGAACAACGACGGCAAGGTCGACCTGGCCGTGGCCAACGACTCGACGCTGAGCTATCTGTTTGTCAACCGCGGCGACGGCACGTTTGAAGACGCAAGCCTGACCTCGGGCTTTGCGCTGAACGAGGACGGCCGGGAGGTGGCCGCGATGGGCGTTGCCGCAGGCGACTACCTGAACAACGGCCTGGTTGACTTTGCCATCAGCGATTTCTCCGATGAGTCCAAGCTGCTATTCCGCAATGAAGGCAGCGCCGGCTTCAGCGAGGTCTCCATGGCCGCTGGCCTTGGCAAGAAGTCGATTCCTTTCCTGAGTTGGGGGACGGGCTTCCTGGACTACGACAACGACGGCTGGCTGGATCTGATGTTCGTCAACGGACACATCTACCCCGCGGCCGACAATCGGGATTGGGGAAGCTCGTACGCGCAGAGGCCGCTGCTGTTCCGCAATACCCGCGACGGCAAATTTGAAGAAGTGCCGCCGGTGGAGGGGTCAGGCTTGGCGGTTCTTACTTCGGGGCGTGGAGCGGCGTTCGGCGACCTCTTCAATGACGGCAAGATCGATGTGATTATCAATCCCGTGGACGGGCCTCCGGTGCTGCTGAGAAACGTGAATCCCGACCACCACCATTGGGTGGAATTGAAGCTGGTGGGTGGGCCGAAGAGTCCGCGCGACGCGGTGGGCGCCACGGTCTACCTGACAGCCAACGGCATGCGCCAGCGCCAGGATGTGCTGAGCGGCGGCAGTTACGTTTCGACCAACGATCCGCGGCCACACTTCGGGCTGGGGGATGCGACGGACGCCGGAACGGCCGAAATCCACTGGCCATCAGGGGCAAAGGAGACCATCAAGCTGCCGGCCGTCGACCGAATCTACACCATCACAGAAGGGCAGGGAATTAGCGGAGCCCTGTGCGGCGGGAAGCCCTGCGCGGCGACGACCCCAGCCGCGGTTGAGCCCTCAAAGCCGGGGGCTAAACCATGAGGCTTGGTCGCCCCTTCGCCCTGCTTCAACTTACGGCTGCGTTCTGCCTGGGCTTCGCGTCGATGGGCGCGGTCCAGTCGCAGTCTCCCTCGGCCGGTGCGCTGCTCTCGACCCAGTCCCCGACGCCGGATGCGGTGCCCGCCCGCTTTGTGGACATTACCGAACAGGCCGGTGTGCATTTTTTGCACCAGGCGCCGCACACCTCGCGCAAGTACCTGCTTGAAACCATGGGCTCCGGCGTGGCCCTGTTCGACTGCGACAACGACGGCCGGCTGGACATCTACCTGGTCAACGGCGCACCGTACACCGATCCCACGCCCAAGGGGTTCATTCCGCAAAAGACCGGGCCTGAGTACTGGAATCGCATGTACCACCAGAAGGCCGATGGAACCTTTGAGGACATCACCGAGAAGTCGGGACTCAAGGGGGTTGGCTACGGCATGGGCGTGGCCGTGGGCGACTACGACAACGATGGCTACGAGGATGTTTTCGTGACCGGGTATGGAGGCAATCGCCTTTACCACAACAATGGCGACTGCACCTTCACCGACGTCACGGAGAAGGCTGGAGCGGGCGGTAGCGGCTGGTCCAGTTCGGCCGCCTGGGTTGACCTGGACAACGACGGCTTGCTCGACCTGGTGGTGGCGCGTTATGTCACCTGGGATTGGGAGGACGTCTGGTGCGGCGAGCACCGCGAGGGATACCGTGGAATTTGCCATCCCGACGTCTTCCTGCCCATCACCATGCTGGTGTATCACAACGACGGCAACGGCCATTTTACCGAGGTTTCGCATAAACTGGGGCTCGACAAACCGGCCAAGGCGCTGGGAATTGCCATGGCGGACTACGACCGCGACGGGCGCATGGATCTGTTTGTGGCCAACGACTCCATGCCGGAGTTCCTCTTCCATCAAAAGGCGGATGGAACCTTCGAGGAAGTCGGCCTGGAAACGGCGGTTGCCGTTAACAGCGAAGGTCAGACGTTCGCAGGCATGGGCGTCGACTTCGCCGATTATGACAATGACGGCTGGCCGGACATCGTGGTGACCGACCTGGCCAACCAAAGATATGCACTCTACCAGAACAACCGTGATGGAACCTTCAATTACGCCTCCCTTTTGAGCGGCATAAGCTCCATGTCGCGACTCCATTCGGGCTGGAGTGTGCGATTCATGGACTACGACAACGATGGCTGGAAGGATCTTCTCATCGCGCAGGGACACGATATGGATAACATCCAAGTGGTTTCTCCCATGCTTCGCTATCGCGAACCGATGATGCTGCTGCGCAATACCGGCAAGAAGTTCGTGGATGTCTCCTCGAGCTCGGGCGACATCTTTCACGAGGCATGGGTGGGCCGCGGCATGGCCATCGGCGACATCGACAACGACGGACGCATCGATGCGGTGGTCAGCACCAATGGCGGTCCCGCGCACATCCTGCTCAACAAGACTGTCACCGCAAACCACTGGATCACGCTGCATCTGACCGGGCACAAAAGCAACCGCGACGGCATCGGCGCAGTGGTAAAGCTGACGACTTCGCAGGGTTCGCAATGGGTTACGGCGACGACCGCGGGCGGTTACCTCTCCTCAAGCGATCCTCGAGTACATTTTGGACTGGGCGATAGCCCGGTGGCCGACAGTATTGAGATCCGCTGGCCCAGCGGCATCGTGCAGACCCTGACCAACGTACGGGGCGACCGGCAGATTCAGGTGGACGAGCCGGTCCCAACCGGAGCATCGGCGGGCACAGGCCATTCCTGAGGCGCTGTTGCCCTGGAGCGCGCTTCGAAGAGCGCCAGGGCGGCTTCACCCAGGCCGGACCCCGAGCCGGACCTGTTGCCCAAGGTCTTTTCTTTCAGGACCATGCGCGGCGAATGCGTTCCCCCGGACGATCCGCATGCGGCGCGAACGCGGATGGGGAACAGAAGCAGGGCAACAGCCGAGCCACATTAGGGGAAAGGCAGTCTTTGGCCCCAAAAAATCCCTTGACAGTGGTCCGCGGGCGGAATAAGATCGCTCGCTATGGAATCGTTCCTAACGCAGTATGGTATCGATTCCATCGACACCAAGAACAGCACGGTCAACCGTTTCCCGTTGCCCATGTCTGATCTCAAGAACCCAATCAAGATTGAGACCCAATCTTGAGAACCAATCTAAGGAGACCCAGTGAGACAAACACCCAAGCTCCAAGATCGCTCTTTGCCGCCGCTGTCGATCCCGGTTCCACCGATTGCCTTGGCACTGGCTCTGGCAATCATGGGATGGATGCTGCTGGCGCCGCGCGGCGCTTTCGCGCAGGCCAGCGCCGGCATTACCGGCACAATCACCGACACCTCCGGCGCCGTGATTTCGGGCGCCCAAGTAACCATCACCAATGAAGGCACTTCGGTCGCCGATCACACCGTGACAGAAAGCGCTGGAACGTACTCCTTCAAAGGCGTTCTGCCAGGAAAGTACACAGTTTCTGTTGACGCGACCGGATTCAAGAAGGCTGTGCAGAAAGATGTGACCGTCGAGGTCTCCAGGACCAACTCGGTCGACATCTCCCTCAGCCCCGGCGCAGCGAACGAAACCGTTTCTGTATCTGCCGACCAGATCGCGCTGAACACCACCCAGCCGGAACTTGGCAGCACCATCGAGCCGGTTGTTGTGGAAGCATTGCCGGAAGAGGTATCCGGCCGCGGCCGCCAGGTCGATCAATTGCAATTCCTGGCCCCCGGAACCACCGGCGGCACCTTCTCTCACCGCATCAGCGGCGGCGTCGACTTTGAGCAGGAGATCATTTACAACGGCATCCCTGCACCACAGCCTGAAACCGAGGGCTATACCACCAACTTCAATCCACCGTTCGACCTGGTGGAAGAGTCCCGCGTGGAACGCTCAACCTTTTCCGCTCAGTACGGCCTGGGACAGGGCGCTCTGACATATCAGATGAAATCGGGCACCAACCAGTACCATGGCGGCGCTTTTGAAATCAACCGCAACAGTTTCTTTGACTCTGTACCGTTCTTCGATGGCCCGGCCTGGGGCGGTTCCACCAAGCCTCCCACCGATCATGAGAACAACTACGGTTTCTCCATCGGCGGCCCTATCCGCATTCCGCACCTCTACGACGGCCGCAACAGGACCTTCGGCAACTACAGCCAGGAATGGTTCAAGCAGGTCGAAACGAACGATAGTATTTCCTCCGTGCCCACTGCCCTGGAAAAAACAGGCAACTTCACCGACTTTATCAACAGCAAAACCGGCGCCATGGTTCCCATCTACGATCCAACCACCGGGGCGCAGTTCCAATGCAATGGCGTCCTCAACGTGATTTGCCCCAACCGGATCAGCGCCAATTCCGCGTTGCTGATCCCGGATATTCCCAATCCGGATCGTCCCGGCAGCAACGGCGGGCTAGAGAGCAACAAGAGCGCCGCGCCCAACGCCTTCCCGAATATCCAGCACGTGTGGGGATTCGTCGTTGACCAGACGCTGACTCCCACGCAGAGTCTTCACTATGCCGAGTGGCGCAACAGTTTCTCCACTACTACCTTTGACAACAATCCGCTGGTACTTGCTCCCAATCCGCTCAACAGCATGAAGTTTGAGCCGGCGCTGGGCAGCATCTTCCTGTTGAACTACTCGAACGCCCTCACACCCCATCTGGTCATGACGGCCGGATTTGGCTGGATTGGCGAAATCAACAACCAGTTCAACGACACCCCAGGGTACAATTTCCCGGCTGTGGCGGGTGGAACTATTCCTCCCTACATCACCTGGGCTGGCGGCGGCGTTAATAACTACACCGATTGGGGCACCCAAGGCTCCTGGGGCGGTTCTGTCAACCGCAAGCTTGGCATCGCCATCGTGAACAACTGGCTCTGGACCAAGGGCCGCAACACCTTCAACATCGGCGGTGAATTCCGTCGCGCTTACCAGGACGACAACGAAGAGCAGACGATCGGCGGGGAGTTTACCTTCAGCAACGCCGAGACCTCGATTCCGAATCCTAGCGATCCCAACTTCGGTAACTACGGCAGTTCCTTTGCCAGCTTCCTGCTCGGTCTTCCGGACGAGGCAAACCGTAGCAACTCTCAGGGACTGCACCTGCGCAACGTGGATCTCTCACCCTATCTTCAGGACGACATCAAACTGTCCCCCAAGCTCACCCTCAATCTGGGCGTTCGCTGGGATATCCAGGTGCCGTTTACTGAAAACAAGAACCTGATCGTTTACTTCGATCCAAACAACCCTGGAAAGAACCCGGCGGCCGGTGGGATTTCCGGAGCCATGACCCAGTTCGGCAACTGCACCGGGTGCTCCGGAATCGATCGTGCCGACATCCACTGGGGACACTTCGGTCCGCGTCTCGGTTTTGCCTACAAACTGGACAACAAGACCGTGGTACAGGGCGGCCTGAACGTCGCGTTCCTCGATGGTGGCGCGTATGAGTACGGCACCAGCAAAGTCGCGGTCAATTACGGCAACTTGCTCACTGGTTCCTTTGTCCGTAAATCCACGGGCAGCAACATATCTCCCTTTGGAGATTGGGACACCAATTCTCTTCCATTACCGCAGAATACGCCGTTCAGCCCCGGCATCGGAGACGGACAGAATATCGACGCCTTCAGCAAGAGCGACGGCTTCGCTCCCTATAGCCAGCAGTGGAATATCAACCTGCAGCGCGAGTTGCCCTGGCAAGTGTTTGTCATGGCCGCATGGGCTGGAAACCGCGTGATCCATCTGCCCAGCAAGAACAACCCCATCGACCAGATGGATCCCAAATATCTCTCCATGGGGTCCCAATTGTCCGATACGTTCACCGCGGGCGAAACATCGTTGGATGGGGTTCCTTTGCCCTATCCGAACTTCGTCAACGACTTGGGAGGTTCTGCGTCCGTAGCCCAGGCCCTTGAACCCTACCCGCAATTCGCCTCCATCTTCAACAACTTTGAAGGCTCTGGAACAACCTACTACCAGAGCATTCAAATCGAGTTCGATAAGCGCTTCACCGATGGCTTGTCCTTCCTGGCGGGTTACACGCTCTCTCACTTGTTGGACAACACCAGCAGCGGCTTCTCCAGCTTCACCACTGGCGGAATCAACAAGTACAACCAGAAGCCTGAATGGGCGGTTTCCAACTCAGACGAGCCGCAGACCCTGAAGGTCAGCGGAACCTACGAACTGCCGATCGGCCCCGGCAAGAAATACGTCAACAACCATCTGCTCGGCAATGTCGTGGGCGGCTGGCAAGTGGGCTGGATTCTGGACTATGAAAATGGCGGAGACATCGGCGTGGGCGAGAACGGCACACCCTTTCCGAACGGCTTCGATCGTCCGAACCGGAATACTTCCGTCCCTCTCTCGACCCACTCCTACAAGGCTGAGAGAGACTACTGGCTGGCCGGTGGAAAAGGCACAGCTCCGCAGATCTACAACCCTGCCGGATTCTCCCTCACATCGTCGCAATATGTCCTCGGCGATTCTCTAAGGGCCTATGGAAAGCTGAGAAATCCGGGTATCGCCAACGAGAGTATCAATGCCAGGAAGCACTTCTATATTGGAGAGCGCGTTCAGGGCATTCTCACCGTCGACTACTTCAACGCATTCAACCGGACCATCTTCAACGGACCTGACAACACCGCGAACGACAGCACCTTCGGCCAGACCGTTTCCGAAGGAACGAATAACGGCGCCTTTAACGGCACCTCAAATCGCCAGGGCCAGGTCAGCTTCAAATTGCAGTTCTGAACTTGGCGGTGCAAATCTAAAGCTCGATTTGCACCGCATGAACCTCTCTTAACAATGGCCGGACTGCTCAAAAAGTGGTTCGGCCGTTTTTTTGTCTGGCGCGCAAGCGGCGCTTCGGCCAAGGCGGCTCTGCCATACAGCACGCGCGGGAACGAACTATAATCACAGGTCATGAAGATGGAATTGTCCAAAGCAGGGATTCGCCGGGGGTCGCAATTACTGGCTGTGGGTTTGCTCGTCTTTCTGCCGAGCGCGGTCCTCGCCCGGCAGGCGAACGACGAGGTCACGCCCGATGTGCAGCAGTTGTATGCGCAGGCCAAAGCGGCCCAGCAGCATGGCGACAGCGCAACGGCCATTGAGAAGTACCGGGCCATGATCAAACTGGCACCGCATCTTGCCGCCGCATACAACAACCTGGGCATGCTCTACTTCAACGAGCATGACTATACCCACGCCGCGGAGGTGCTCGAGCGGGGATTGGAACTTCAACCGGATATGCCCTCCGCGTCGGCCATGTTAGGCATGAGTTATTTCCAACTGGGTATGAATGAGAAGGCCGAGCCTTTCCTCCGGGCAGCGCTCCACGCCAGTCCAACCGATGACAATGTGGAGATGATCCTTGCGCATATCCTCATCAATCTCAGGAAGTATGACGAGGCGGCATCGTATCTCAATAACTTCCTGGAGCGGAATCCGAAGAACCAGGAAGCATGGTATATGCTCGGCAAGACCTATCTGCAATTGTCGGAAGACGCGCTCAAGAAGATCAATGAGATCGATCCGAATTCGGTTGTTGCGCATGAGATCGCCGGTGAGATCGACGAGAGCATGCACAACTACGATGTGGCCCTGGTGGAATACAAGAAGGCAATCGATATGGCTCCGCACCAGCCGGGAACGCATATGCACATGGCCAACGCCTACTGGCTGATTGGCAAGTGGGAGTCGGCGCAGGATGAGTTCAAGGCGGAATTGGCGAACGACCCAAACAACTGCACCGCGCAATGGAAGCTGGCCAACGCCATGCTTGAGGCGAACGACTCCAGCGAGGATGCGCTCTCTGAGTTGAATCAGTCCATCGAACGCTGTCCCACGCTGATGCAGGCGCGCGTGGACCGGGCCCGCGCGCTCATCCGGCTGGGCAAACAGGGCGATGCGTTGCCCGACCTGCAGATGGCCATAAAGGACAGCCCTGGCGAGCCAACCATTCATTTTCTTCTTGCCTCTGTTTACAGGGCGCAGGGCAAGACCGCCGAGGCGCAGCAGGAAATGCGCGCTTACGCACAATTGCAGAGAGAGGCCAGCGAAGCGGTGGCGGGACAGGCAAATGACGCCAATACCATCAAGAGCGCCGCGCACTAGCGCGATGGTGCGAATCGGGCAGTGCGTGCTCGGTCTCGCGTTGCTCCCGGCTTGCGCGGCCTGTTTCCAGCAGCCTGCCGATCCGCTGGCGGAGCCGCGCGCGCTGCTCACTGAAGGGAAGCTCGCCGAGTCCGAGACCGCTCTGCACAGCTATGTGAACCAGCATCCAGCTTCCGCGGAGGCACATTTCCTGCTTGGCTATGTGCTGTTTCGCGAACAGAAGCCGGTGGAGTCGCTGGCCGCGTTCACGGCCGGCGCGAGTGTGCGGCGGCCGAAAGCAGATGAACTGAAGACCGTAGCGTCAGACTATGTATTGCTGCGCGACTATGCCGACGCCGATAAGTGGTTTACTGAAGTGACCGTCGAGGTTCCGGACGATGCGGACGCCTGGTATCTGCTGGGGCGAACCAAGTACAACGAGAATGCATTCGCCGATGCGGTTTCGTGCTTCGGACGCGCGCTGGCCCTGCGCCCCCGGTCCATCGAGGCGGAGAACAATCTCGGCCTGGCGTGGCGGGAGTTGAACAGCCCGGAGAAGGCCAGGGCAGCATTTCAGGCCGCAATCGACTGGCAGGGCGATGCGCCCGCGGATGCGCAGCCATTCCTGAATCTGGGCACGCTGCTTGTCGATGAGAGCGACTTCGATCACGCGATTCCGCACCTGCTGAAGGCCGCTGCGCTGTCTCCGGACAATCCCAAGGTTCACGAAGAACTCAGCCAGGTGTACGAGGCCGAAAAGAATCTTCCCCAGGCCCAGGCAGAGTTGGAAAAGGCCGTGGCGCTGGCGCCGAACACTTCGGGACTTCATTTCAAACTGGGCCAGATTTACCGCCGTGAGGGGTTGCGCGACCGCGCGCAGCAGGAGTTTGCGCTATGCGAAAAGCTGAACAGCACCCACTCCTCTTCCAGCACGCCGAACCCCATCAAGGCGAATCAACCGGCGGCGCATTGAGCCGTGGCGGAGTCACGGCGGGCGGGCTTCCCGAGCAGGCCAAAAGGAGGAGAGGCGCCACTTTCAAGGGGCGCTTCTGGCCCTTCGGAGGGTTCGGCGCCCATCGTCATTCCTGGAGGGGGCGGCGCAGGATGGACATCCCGTCAAGAGTATCGTGGTATCGTTTCCAACCCCATGTTTGCGGGGATATAGTGCGCGCAGGCCTGGTGGCGATGGCGCGCGGGCGCGAAAGAAAACCATCGCCGACGGCCAAGTGAAGCGGGAGATCTGGAATGAACAATTTGGCAGGTATCGGAGAGAGAGCGCGTTGGTTGAGCATCAACCTTTTGGCGATGACGCTCGGCATAGGTGCAGGACTGCTGGCCGGGACGCCGGCTGTGGCGTAGAATGCGGATCAGGCGGCGCAGATCACGAAATCGCTCGACAGCAACACCCAGGCCGTGGTCAGCAGGCTGACCGAACTGGACCAGTTGCAGGCGGAGGAATGGCCGTTCCACGCCGGTGATCTGGCTCATGGAGAGTCCACCGATTTGGACGACTCGGGCTGGCCGCTGGTGAAGGAGCGCTCGGTTGCGGGGCAGGAAGCGGTGTGGTTCCGGCGCTGGATCGAGGTTCCGCAAAGCCATCATGGCTACGATCTGACCGGCGCGCGCATCTGGTTCGCCTTCCATGCCGACGCCAATGGCCCCATGCCGGAGATCATCTACTTCAGTGGGCGGCGCGTGGCCCTGGGCGATGACCTGGAACCGATCATCCTGTTTGACAGGGCCAAGCCCGGCGACATGGTGCCGGTCGCGGTTAAGCTGCTGCACACCGTGGACAAAAAGACGTTCGGCGGCTCGGAACTGAAGATTCGAATTCCATCCGGCGCCCGGCTTTCAAGCGGGCGCCGCGCTTTTCTCCCGTCTTCAGGCAGTCGGCGCAGGACAGCCGCAGGAACTGCGTGGAATGAGGCATGTCTTCAGCTTGATCTGGCGAGCCGGTTTGGAAGCGCCCGGCGCACCGCTCTCGCGCTCATGGAATAACTGCTCAAAGAGAATCTCCGCGGCCCGGCGCCCGATCTCTTCGACCGGCTGCTCAATGACGCTGATGGATGGCCGAACCGTGGAAGCCAGCTCGAAGTCATCGAAGCCCAGCAGGGCAATGGATTGGGGCACGGCAATGTTGAATTTCTGCAGCGCCTCGAAGGCATAGATGGTGGTGCTATTCTTGAGCGCGAAAATCGCGTCCGGCGGATGCGGGCCGTCCAGCATGTTCCTGATTGCGTATTCGACGGACTTCAAGTCCTTGACCGAGGTGTCGAAGATGGGCGTCAAATGCGCGGCTTCCACGGCCTTGCGGTATCCGTTCATGCGTTCGCGAATGGTGTACAGCGAACTTTCGCCGGTGAGGCAGACGATGCGCTTGCAACCGTGATCGATCAGATGCTGCGTGGCCGTCATCGCCCCCTTGAAGTTGTCTGCCACCACGGAGGCGATCGACGCATTGGCGATGGGGCGGTCGATGGCGACAACCGGCATGGCGACCCGGCCAAGCAAGTTGCGCAACGCATGACTCTGCGAATCGGCGGGCACAATGATCAGGCCGTCGACTCGATGGCGGATGAGGACGCTCAGATTGTCGATCTCCGTGCGCGGATCGTTGGCCGTCACCGTCACGATCAGCAGCGAGTCATTGGCGCGCGCGACGGCCTGCACGGCTTCCGCGCAACTGGAAAAGAAGGGGTCCGCGATGCTGGGGACAACCAGCCCGATGGTCTTGGTGCGATGGCCTTTGAGGATGCGTGCGGCCTGATTGGGCATGTAACCGAGCGTCTCGATCACGCGGCGCACATGGGCCAGTGTCTTGGGGCTTACATGATCGCCGCCATTGATGACGCGGGAAACAGTCGTGGTGCCCACGCCCGCTTGGCGGGCAACCTGACTGAGAGTTGGATGGGTATGACTTTTTGCCATTGGGTTGCGGCTCAGGCTCAACTCCATGCCGTAGGTCAAGTCTATGCCGCCGAAAAGGAAAAGTTAAGCTTATATGGAACGAATCCGGGCTGGAGTGAATAGGAATCCTGGGTTGATTCCCAGGAATGTTTTCCCGCTCTTGAAAGCCCATCTCCGGCACGGTGCAAAATCCGATTGTTCAACTGCCGCGCGCGGGGTATCGTTTCCACTTGATGCAATTGGCGGCGGGAGAACAGGCAAGCTGCTGCTTGGCTTTGGACATCGGCTCATCCCGATTGCCCCTGCAAAGCCGCTGCATGGCGAAGTCCTGATCGCCCCCAGGCGCGTACGGTGATCTGTGATAGCCCCGGAAAATCCGCAAATCTTCACCATCGGCATCGATTTTGGCGGATCCAATCTGAGGATTGCCGCATATACGCCCTCTTGTTCATAATTGGCGTCGGAGCAGATCTTTCAGGAAGACGGGGAGCGGAACAATTGCGCACGATACGCTGGTGGAGGCCGAGCGGCGTTGGTTAGGATAGAGCGTGGCAAGACTGGAGGACAGAGAATGAAGGCATTGGTAAAGAGCCGCGCCGAACGCGGGCTGTGGCTGGAAGAGGTTGCAGAGCCGGCCATCGGCATCAATGACGTTCTGGTGCGCGTCCGATATGCGGGCATCTGCGGCACCGACGTGCATATTTACCAGTGGGACGATTGGGCCCAGAAGACGATTCCTGTGCCTATGGTGATTGGACATGAATTCGTGGGCCAGATCGTCCGCGTGGGCTCGAACGTCAACGACTTCTATCCAGGAGACATCGTGAGCGGAGAAGGGCACGTGGTGTGCGGGCGTTGCCGGAACTGCCTGGCCGGGAGACGGCATCTGTGCGCACAGACGCAGGGCGTTGGGGTGAACCGGCCGGGCGGCTTTGCCGAGTTCATCGCACTGCCCATGACCAACATCTGGCGGCATGACCCGAAGATCAATCAGGAAGTGGCTGCCATCTTCGATCCCTTCGGCAATGCCGTCCACACGGCTCTTTCCTTTCCCGTCCTCGGCGAAGATGTGCTCATCACCGGTGCTGGGCCAATCGGCATCATGGCGATTCCCGTGGTGCGGCATGCGGGAGCGCGGCATGTGGTGGTTACGGATGTGAATCCCTTCCGCCTGGAATTGGCGATGAAGATGGGCGCAACGCTAGCGGTCAATCCAACCCAGACGCCGATTGCCGAGGTGCAGAAACAGTTGGGGATGTTGGAAGGCTTCGACGTCGGCCTGGAAATGTCGGGCAATACGCAGGCGTTGCAAGACATGATTGCCAACATGAGCCATGGAGGAAAGATTGCAGTGCTCGGCATCCCCGCCCAGGAGATGCCGCTGGACTTGCGGCAGGTCATCTTCAACATGCTCACCATCAAGGGGATCTACGGGCGGGAAATGTATGAGACCTGGTACAAAATGTCGGTGCTGCTGGAATCGGGAGTAGATATCTCTCCAGTCATCACCCATCGATTCGCCTACCACGACTTCGAGCAGGGATTT
Organism: Acidobacteriaceae bacterium; assembly: GCA_003139795.1. Taxonomy (GTDB): domain Bacteria; phylum Acidobacteriota; class Terriglobia; order Terriglobales; family Acidobacteriaceae; genus Telmatobacter. Next base: position 24,819 of record PLGM01000389.1, read on the forward strand.
GAAGCGATGATTTCAGGCCAGACGGGCAAGGTGGTTCTGGACTGGACCAGCCTTGCTTAAGCTGATCCCTCA
>PLGM01000277.1 GCA_003139795.1 Acidobacteriaceae bacterium
GTAGCGATGATGCAGGCCGCCGATTCTGGGCATCGATACGACCCTACAACCGCTGCCTTGATTCTTCTCTATCTCACGAATAGCAGGCGTTCCCTTCGCGAGCGCAAGATGAGTCCGGTCCTCGTGGAAGTAACGGGCATACTCGTTTATCAGGCGTTTCAGGTGCCCTTCGTTGAGAACGATCACGTGGTCGAGCAGGTCCCGGCGGCAGTTGCCAACCCAACGCTCGGCAACACCGTTCTGCCACGGACTTCGGAAACTTGTTCGCTTCGGCTGGATGCCGAAGCTCTTTACTGTGCTGACGACTTCTTCATTAAAGTTGGCACCGCGATCAAAGATCAAATAGGTGGGTGCCGAGTCGTAAGGGAACGCCTCGCGCAACTGCTGAATCACCCAAGCACTGCGCGGATGTTTGGTCACATTGCAGTTAAGAATTCGGCGCCGGTCATGGGCCATGACCAAGAAGCAGTAGAGAATGCCAAAGGTGAGCGACGGCACGGTAAAGAAATCCATCGCCGCGATGGCTTCACGATGATTGCTCAGAAAGGCAGCCCATCGCTTTGCCGGCTCAGGACTCCTTGGGGCTCTCCTCATCCAGCGCAACACCGATCGCTCCGAGATATTGAAGCCAAGCATCTTCAACTCTCGATGAATCCGAGGAGCACCCCAGGTGGAGTTCTCGTCGACCATACGGAAGATCAGTTCACGCAATTCCCGGTTCACGCACTTTCTTCCCGCACGAACCCCATGCCGCGAAAGCCATTTCCAATACACCTTGAATCCGGCTTGGTGCCATCGCACTACGGTCTCAGGCTGGACAATAATCAACGCTTGCTTCCATCCCGCCCAGAACCGCCGCAACATAACCCAGAAGAACCGATCAGAAGCAGCAAATCGCGGCTGAGGACGCCTTTGCCTCAAGACCGCAAGCTGCTGCCGGAGCGCCAGGTCTTCCAACAGCAGGTCGCGGCGAGAGCGAAAGAAGTCAATAGCCAGAATGAACAGAAGCCTCATCGAGGGCAACATGAGACCGATTCTACATGGAGGCAAGCCACCTTGGGTCCACCGGTCATGTGCTTGATTTGAAGGCAGATCTTTATTTTGGCGAGCCACAGGCTTATAACGGAGCCAACCATCCCACGTTTGGAGCGCCCGGTACTTCCGTCGGCACCGTGCCTTCGTACTCGCCCGAAACAAGCTGGACTGGGTTCGGGACCCTTTTCACCAGTCAACACAACGCTCAACGCGCTATACTCGCGTTCTTGAAGATCATTTTCTACGAAGAGCGAGATTCACCATTGCTGCCGCGAAAGAAGGACCTTCCGGCCCTCGTTTTGCAAGGTCGCCAGCGCAGCGGCTCGCAGGCAGTGAATTGCAAACAAAAGGCAAACAAAGAGGCAGGAGAAGACCATGGATACGCGAAACACGGAGCGACGGAGAAGTCATCAACTCTGCAAGAGTCTTCAAGGCGGTCCGCCTGCCGCAGCAAAACCAAAAACATGCGCGGCGCGTCCCGGCCTTCTGCTGTCAATCCTGAAGCGCCGCGCCGTGCAGCCGATTCTGCTGCTCTCTCTTCTTGTCTCTTGTGCATTGTTGTCGGGAGCGCAGCAGAGATATCAGTATCTTTTCCAGAACCCCGATCTTCCCACCGAACAGCGCATCACTGATCTACTTTCGCGCATGACGCTGGAAGAAAAGATAGACATGCTCAGCAGCGAGGCGCTCTCCGAAGGCATGATGTCGAAGCCGGACGTGCCGCGCCTGGGCGTGGTGGGGACGGGCCATGTCGAGGGACTGCATGGGCTGTCGCAGGGCGGTCCAGGCCCATGGCAGGGCCCCGGCAAGGTGGCGATTCCCACGACCCAGTTTCCCCAGCCGCGCGGGCTGGGCCAGACCTGGGACCCGGCTCTGCTTGAACAGGTGGCGGGCGTGGAAGGCTTTGAGGCCCGCTATGTGAGCGGACGCTATCTCCGCGGTGGCCTGGTGGTGCGCGCTCCGAATGCAGACCTTGCCCGCGATCCGCGCTGGGGGCGCGGTGAAGAATCCTACGGCGAAGATCCGTACCAGACGGGAACCATGGTGGTGGCCTACGTAAAGGGTCTACAGGGAAACAATCCCCACTACTGGCTCTCGACCTCGCTGATGAAGCATTTTCTGGCCAATAGCAACGAGGATGGACGGGAAAGCGGCTCCTCGAACTTCGATGAGCGGCTCTTCCGCGAGTACTATTCGGTGCCGTTCCGCATGGGTATCGAGGAGGGGCACGCCGGCGGATTCATGACCGCCTACAATGCCTGGAATGGCATTCCCATGGCCGTGCAGCCGGCATTGAAGAATGTGGTGATGAAAGAGTGGGGCTTCAACGGCATCATCTGCACGGATGGTGGAGCGCTGACCATGCTAGTGACGCAACACCACTACTACAAAACTCTACCGGAAGCGGCAGCGGGAGCGATCCACGCCGGCGTCAATGAGTTCATCGACAACTATAAGAACTCTACGCAGGCCACGCGCGACGCGGTACAGCAGGGCCTGGTCAGCGAGGCGGATATCGATGCGGATTTACGCGGTCTGCTGCGGGTGATGATCCGGCTGGGCATGCTGGATCCGGCCAGTCGCGTACCTTACTCCGGGATTGGCATTACCGATGTGGATTCCGTCAAAGGCGACCCCTGGTACTGGCCCGAGCACAAGGCGCTGGCCCGCAAAGCCACCGACGAGTCCATCGTGCTGCTGAAGAACGAACGGCAAACCCTGCCGCTGGATGCAACGAAACTTAAGTCGATTGCTGTGACCGGTCCAGACGCAGACAAGGTATTGCTCGACGTGTATGGCGGAACGCCTCCCTACGCCATCAGTCCGCTCGAAGGCATCCGCAAGCGTGCGGGTGGGGGCGTCAATGTGCAGTACGCCACAGGAACCGATCTCAGCCAGGCCGCTGATTTGGCCCGGCGCTCCGATGTGGCGATTGTGATCATCGGGAACGACCCAACATGCCATGTGGGCTGGCGCAAGTGCGCCCTCCCCAGCGAAGGCCACGAAGCCGACGACCGCACTTCGCTCACGCTGGAGCAGGAGCAGATTGCCAAGGCGGTGTTCGCTGCGAATCCCCGCACCATTGTCGTGCTCAACGCGAGTTTTCCCTACACGACCACTTGGTCACAGGCCAATGTTCCGGCGATTCTTGAGATGACGCACAGCAGCCAGGAGGAGGGAACCGGCCTGGCCGATGTCCTGTTCGGCGATTACAATCCCGCCGGACGGCTGACGGAGACATGGGTCGCTTCAATGAATCAGCTTCCGCCCATGGTGGACCACGACATCCGCCACGGGCGCACCTATATGTACCTGCGCCAGAAGCCGCTGTACGCTTTTGGCTATGGCCTGAGCTACACGACCTTCAAGTACTCGAATCTCAGGCTGAGCGCGGAGACGCTGCATCGCGACAACACGCTGGGCGTGAAGATCAACGTCCGCAATGCCGGCAAGCGCGACGGGGCCGAGGTGGTGCAGCTTTATATCGCAAACCTGAACTCGAAAGTAGAGCGGCCGCTGGAGGAACTGAAGGGATTCGAGCGGGTTCACCTCGCGGCCGGAGAGACCAAGGCGGTCACCCTCCCGCTGCAGGCTGCATCCCTTCGGTACTGGGACACGGGTGCAGGGCACTGGGTGCTGGAGCCGGACCAGGTGGAGATTCGTATCGGCGCTTCCTCAGACGATATCCGTGCCAGGCAGACGATTCACGTTCTTCCATAGCCATGATAAGGAAGCCGGCCGGTAAAACAATACCTGCCGATAGTCTGTTTGGCGTTCATCATTTCTGTCATCCCTGCTCAGACTAGGAGGGGATGAGGCTATTGCAGGGAGTTAGTCACGCCGTGGCAAGGTTCTCAAAAACAAAGTGAACCGGACACAATCGGTCACACCAATGCAGTTGCTTCCCGCCTTTCCGGTTTTGGGCGCGGCAACTGCGATCTCTCTTCAGAGGACACCTACGACCGCCTATACAACCGTTATGGTTTCGTAGCGGTCCGACATGACATGCGGACGCCGCCCCTCGGGTTCAAAACAATCAAGAACACTTACACCTGGACAGTGCCAGGTTCT
>PLGM01000063.1 GCA_003139795.1 Acidobacteriaceae bacterium
ACGCCTTCCACAAACGCCTTCAGCTTGCGGGAGCGCGACGGGTGGCGCAGCTTGCGCAGCGCCTTGGCTTCGATCTGCCGGATCCGTTCGCGCGTCACCTGGAAGCTCTGGCCGACCTCTTCCAGGGTGTGCTCGGAGCCGTCTTCCAGACCAAACCGCATCTTGATGACCCGCTCCTCGCGCGGCGTGAGCGTGCGCAGAACCTGCGAGGTGTATTCCTTCAGGTTCACGCTGATGACCGCCTCGGAGGGGGAAACCGCCTGCCGGTCCTCGATGAAGTCGCCCAGGTGCGAATCTTCCTCTTCGCCGATGGGCGTTTCGAGAGAGATGGGCTCCTGCGCTATCTTGAGCACCTTGCGCACCTTGGCCACCGGAATATCCATGCGCTTGGCAATCTCTTCGCTCGAAGGCTCGCGGCCCANNACCAACTGGCGGCTGGTGCGGATGAGCTTGTTGATGGTTTCGATCATGTGCACCGGAATGCGAATGGTCCGGGCCTGGTCCGCAATGGCGCGCGTGATGGCCTGGCGAATCCACCACGTGGCGTAGGTGGAGAACTTGTAGCCGCGCCGGTATTCGAACTTGTCCACCGCCTTCATCAGGCCGATGTTGCCCTCCTGAATCAGGTCAAGGAACTGCAGGCCGCGGTTGGTGTACTTTTTGGCGATGGAAACAACCAGGCGCAGGTTAGCTTCGATCAGCTCCCTCTTGGCCTGCTCGGCGTCCATATCGCCCTGGATCATTTCGCGCTGCGTGCGCTTGAGCTCGGCGATCACAACGCCCGCGTCGCCCTCGATCTTTTCAAGATCCGCGCGGCAGTTCTTCTGCTGCCGGCGATACTCCTTCTTCAGTTCCTCGCTCTTCGAGGCTTCGAACTTCTGGTCCAGCGAGCGGATCTGCCGCTCCAGCGTGCGCATGGTGTCCACGGTCTTGTTGACCTTGTCCAACAGGCGCTTGCGCTCCAGAGGGGTGTACTTGAGCTCGCGCACGATCCGCGATATGAGAACCTTCTCGCGGGCGATCAGCCAACGGGTGTGGCGCGCGGCAGAGGCCTTGGCCTTGGAGGCGCTGGGCGCTGTCTGCTTCTCTTCAAGCTGTGCAATCCTCCTCTGGTGCTTCACCAGCGCGTCGATGCGGGCTACCGTGGACTTGACGCGGGCCAGCACCACTTCCTCGGTGAGCTCCTCTTCGTCGAAGATCACGACTTCTTTGACGTTGCGCACACCGCGCTTCAGGTCCTCGCCCAGGGCCACAATCTCGCGGATCACGATGGGCGAACGCGAGATGGCCTTCAGCACGCGCATCTGGCCGCGCTCAATGCGCTTGGCGATCTCTACCTCGCCCTCGCGCGTCAGCAGCGGTACGGTGCCCATCTCGCGCAGGTACATGCGCACCGGGTCGTTGGTTTTTTCCAGCGTCCCAGGAGTCAGGTCGAGTTCGACGTCTTCGCCCTCTTCCAGCTCGAAGTCTTTGTCGCCGCCAAACTTGGGGCTGTCCAGCAGGTCGATGCCCTGCGTGCCGATGGTGGTGATCAGGTCGTCCAGATCGTCGGCCGAGCCGATCTCCTCCGGCAGGATGTCATTCACGTCGCCGTAGGTGAGATAGCCCTTCTCCTTGCCCACTTCGATCAGGCCCTCGATATCGTGTTCGAATTTGTCGTCAATCGCCAAAATGTTCCTACTCTCTTCGCCATTCCCAGGGAAACTGATCCTGTTCAACTTCTTAGCAGGGTCGCCGCTCCCCGGTGGTCGCGTCGACTTCAATGCTGTGTTTCAGGGATACATCATCCCTGGTAATGCTGCGCGCAAAGCAGATTCAGCACCGTTTTGCGCACCGGTGCGGGGTCTGGTCCGGAACGCGCAAAAAAAGACTCCCGCGTGGAAAAACCAAGGAATCTTCGCGCAAATGCGGACACAAACCTGCGGCAACCCGCAAAAAGAAGCGGCCTAAGGTAGTTGCTCGGAGCAGGATGACAAGCGCTTCAGGTTTAGCCTGGGTCGCCCGCGAGCCGAAGCTCATGGTTGGGGCAAAGTGGCGCGCATCCTCACAGAGATCAGTAGATTACCACAGTCCGTCCCGGTTTCGCCAACGCAAAATCGGGTGAAGTCAGGGTGTTTGCCGGCAGCCTTGCGACTGGGCCGGGTTGATTTGCTTCTCACCCGCTCCTGCTCCTGTTCATTAGACGCACTTTGGGGCCGAGATGATGCACGATACCAGCCTGGTCGGGGCGCGCCGGACCGTACCCAGGGAAAGCTACCGCTCCGGCGGCTTCTGGTTGTGTCCTAATTTGTGTGTTGCTGGCTCAAGGTTAGCCTCTTCTGGGATGGAGCCAGCGTCTCGAAGCTTCAGTCACAAATGACGAGCCTACCGCAGAAAGGAGGACCATTTGAAGATCGTTCCGTTGTTCAATAGTGAGGAAGCGCAATTTGTCGGGTGCGCCGAGATGCCATGACCAGATTAGAAATAGACCGATGCCGACAGAAATAAAAATCCAGTAAACTACCAGCCCGCCAAGATGTATATGTGTACGGATGGCATCGTCGCGTTTGAGATTACGATCTGCGAAACGAGTAGCTTCTTTTTGAGCGTTTTCTGAAGCCTCAGGTTCCTGTTCAGGTATTACGACCGGCTGTGTGCTCATCGATTCTGTGCACCGAGACGACGATAGTGATCCTCAATCAAATCATTAGAGATCACTGCGCCAAGTCCAGACTGCTGGACTGTGATGGCCCAAGGTGTGCCCGGCTCATGGGTGAGCGACGACAAGCTAATGCCGGATCGCCTTCCGTAACCTTGCCAAACTTGCCTGATGATATTCTGCTCTTCCGAATCAAAGCATGTCGGGCTTTCCGAAGGGAACTCCTGAATGAAGTTGGAACCGTAACGTTTGTATTTGTGGTAAAGCGAAGGAATCACAGGCCCATATTGCCACGCTTCAATGGGTTCACACACAAGAGGCCGTCCGTGCAGACCGAGCTGCCAACCGTGCGCAATGTACACGAGTTTCAACACCTGCATCGGCGTAAGGGGACTGCGATCCTCCTGGGCAAGCTTCAGCATGTATTCGGCTACATGCTTCGGTAAATTTCCCAGCTTCATCACGTCTCCCTTCGCAATTGGTGATATTGCGTTCCCACTACCCTATAGACGCAAACGTACCAGATTCCGCGCTTGATTTGCACAGAAATCGGCGCATGTCTGTGGAAAAACTGTCTAAAACCCCTTGAAATTATTCCACAAGTGGTGCTACTATGCGCCTCCATTGAAGTGTACTATATTCGCCTTACATTCGCCAATCTCAGGTCGTCGCTATAGAGGCCGCTACCACCGCAGCAACGCAAACTTAGGACACTACTGGCGGCTTGCGGTTGTGCAGCTGTTGCAGCGCGCGGTCCAGCTCCAGCTTTTGCTTCCATAGCGCTGTCCATTCGGCAGAGCCCTGGTCGCGCGCGGCCTCAATAAGCGGCCCGCGCAGTTCGCGCAGTTGGTTCTCAATGGCCCGCTCCTGAATCTCCTGGATCGCGCTCAGAACTTCTCCTTGCTCGAGCGGCTTGGTCTCGGCCAGCAGCACCTCGGCCAGCAAAGCACGCTGCGCCGGGTCTTCCACCGCGTCCATGGGGTCGTTGGCCTGGCGAACGGCGAGCGCCCGCAGAGCCGCAAATGTGCCTAAGTGCTCAAACCACGCCGGCTGCTCGGCAAGCGCCTCGGCCGCCAGCCGCCGAGCCCTCTCATTGTCGGGGTCGGTGATGGCGAGCGCCCGCAGCAGGACCCGCTCGACCTCGGTGAGCGCCGTGGCCCGTACCTCGATGTGGTCGCGCCGCTTGCGCGCGCCATGAAGCAACTCCTCACGCAGCACTGAGTCTGCGATCCCCAGTTGTAGCGCGGCGTCACGGGCAAACCTGTCGCGCGCCAGCATCTCCGGCATCCGGCGGATGTGCGGGAGCAGGAAGTTCACGGCCTTGACCTTTTGCTCCGTGGCGGCGCCGGGAAACATCTGGCGGGCACGCTCGATCAGATAGTCTCCCTGCCTGCGGGCACCGCGGATAGCCTCCTTGTACGCAGCCCAGCTATCGTTGGTTTTCTGAATGGCTTCGGGCTCCCAACTCCCTGGCTGGCTGGCCTCTGAGTATGCATCGAGGCCGCGTTCACGGATGTACCGGTCGGGGTCCAGGCCGCTATCGAGGGTAACTATTCTTATCGAAAAGCCCTCCTCGGTGAGCAGGGCGATGGACTTCTCAGCGGCGCTAGCTCCGGCGGCGTCAGGATCGAAGTTGACGATCACATTTGAGGTATGGCGGCGCAACAGGGCCACTTGCTGCTCGGTAAAGGCCGTTCCGCTGGTGGCGATCACATGCTGAATGCCGCGCAAGTAGACTGAGATGCAGTCCATCTGTCCTTCCACCAGAAGCGCATAGCCAGCCTGCCGAATCGCCGTTTTCGCCTTGTCCAGGTTGAACAGGACCAGACTTTTTGAATAGAGCAGCGTCTCGGGCGAGTTGAAGTACTTGGGGCCAGCCTTCTCGCCGGTTTCGAGGACGCGGCCCGTGAAGGCGATCACCCGCCCGCTCTCATTGGCGATGGGAAACATCACCCGCTTGCGGAAGCGGTCATAGATCGGACCCAGGCTGCCGTCGCCCTGCTCCTTGGAGCTGAACAAGCCGCTCGCCCGCAGCGTCTCGTTGTCGGCCATCCCGCTCAGCTGGTCGCGCAGGGCGTTGTAGCTGTCGGGCGCGTAGCCGATGCGAAAGGTCTTGATGCCCTCGGGAGTCAGTCCGCGGCCGGCCAGGTATTCCCGCGCCAGCGCGCCCTCGGGCCCGCGCAACTGCTCCTCGAACCAGGCGGTTGCGGCCTCGTGCAACTCCAGCAGGCGGGTGCGAAGGCGCGCCTCGGCCGCCTGCTCCGGCGACGAAAACTCCCGCTTTGGCAGCGGAATGCCGCACTTCTGCGCCACGATCCGCACCGCTTCGGGAAAGGTGACGTTTTCAATCTTGCCCACAAAGCTGAACACGTCGCCTGAAGCCTGGCAGCCGAAACAGTGGTAGAACTGGCGCACCGCATGCACCGAAAACGACGGCGACTTCTCTTTGTGGAACGGGCAAAGCCCGGTATAGTTCTGCGCCCCCGCCTTGCGCAGCCGAATGTACCCCTCGATCACCTTGACGATGTCGGCCTGCTGCTTGACGGTTTGTGCAAAGTCGGACAAGGAGGTTCTTTCTTGAGGATAAGCCCGCGACCTTGAACGGCGCATCGGGGCATGGCTGGCCGGGGGGGCATCCCTTCAGTTGTCTATTGACACCTGCTCGCGTCGCTCCTACGCTTGAAGGCATGGATGTTCAACTTTCGGCGGACCAAAGGGCGTTTTTTCGTCTGGCTTTGGAAACGGGCAGGCTGAATCGCGAAGAAGACGCGGTCGAGGAAGCGCTCCTCATGTGGGAGGAGCGTGAGCGAACCCGTGCGGAGATTCTCGCGTTGGTCGAAAGTGCGGACGCATCTCTCGGCCATGGTGAAGGCCGCGCAATTACGCGGGAAACCATGCGTGAGCTTGCCGGCGATGTGAAACAACGCGGCCGCGCACGGCTTGCTGCCGAGCAGGCAGCGAGCAACTGATGGCGCATCGCGTAGCACAGGAGGCGGAAGCCGATCTGGACGACATCTGGTGCTACATAGCGAGAAGCAGCGGCAGTCTTGAAGTCGCCGACCGCTTCACCGAATTCCTCACCGACCGCTTTTATCTCCTTGCCAACAATCCATACATAGGCCGTCGCCGCGACGATGAACTGCGCCCAGGGTTGCGGAGTTTTCCTGTCCGGGATTACATCATCCTCTACCGCATCGAAGACGAAGATGTATCGATTCTGCGTGTTCTGCGAGGCAGCAGGGATATCAAAACCCTGTTGGGCAGCAACTGATCCAGGTCTGCAAGACTGGCCCGCTGCCTGACGGTTTGGGCGAAGTCGGACAAAGGGCCTTTCTACGCGCGGGCCTCTCTTGAGGATATGCCCGGGGAGTTGACTCTGGATCAAGCGGATATATCGGTCTCTGCGTCGCTCCAGGGCAAGCAGTGCATCCCGGTGGATCAAATCGTGGCCCATCTCATACGTGGCGACAAAGCCGGGCGCCTGCACACCGGGTTCCGCAATCCGCTGGTAGTGAACTCTGGAAATGACCGCCCAAAACCGCGAACGCAACTCATTTGACTTTCCGAAGAACCTAACAATAGACTCTGCTAACGCACACTGTAATGTGCAACTTATCGAAACACCCCCCGGAGGTTCCCAATGGCGGCGCCACACCTGACGCACGAGGATTTGAGCCGATATCGGGAAGACGGATACCTGTTGGTTCGCGGAATGTTGAGTCGGGACGAAGTGGACCTGCTCGGCCGGACCGCGCGCCAGGATCGCATCCTCGACCAGCACGCCCTGGGGCGCGCGGACGGCGAGGGCGGAACGGTTCGCCTTTCGCTGTGGAACCATCCCACAGACACGATCTATGGAGTGATCGCCCGGTCGCAGTCCATGGTCTCGTACGCGGAACAGATCCTCGAGGGAGAGGTCTATCACTATCACTCCAAGATGATCATGAAGGATGCCAAGGTCGGCGGCGCCTGGACATGGCACCAGGACTATGGCTACTGGTATCAGAATGGAGTCCTCTTTCCGCTGCTCACCAGCGCCTTCATTGCCGTGGACCCCGCCACCAGGGAGAATGGGTGCCTGCAGGTGATTCGCGGTTCGCACCTTGCCGGGCGCATTGAGCATGTGCTCACCGGCGACCAGGCCGGCGCCGACCTGGAGCGAGTGGAAAAACTGCTGGAGCGTCAGGAACTTGTATATGTGGAAATGGAACCGGGCGACACGCTCTTCTTCCACGCCAACCTGCTCCACCGCTCCGACCAGAACCATTCAGACCATCCGCGCTGGTCGATGATTGTCTGTTACAACGCGGCAAGGAACAACCCTTATAAGGCGTCCCACCATCCTCAATACACGCCTCTGACCAAGGTTCCCGACTCGGCCATTCTCGAATTGGGCGGCCGCCGGTTCGGCACGGCAAGCGAGGACGCCGGATTCCTGGATGCGAGCGAGGATCGCAGCGCAACCAGCTTGAAGAAGCCATGACCAGTCCTGCAACTCACAGCCTCGGCTGCTAGCTGAATCTGGGTTCCCTCGGCGAGCCGGATCGACCTCCAACCGGTCCATCTCCGTTAGCAGGATGTACGGCCATCTTGACGCCAAATCTGCCCGGAGTAGCGTCTGAATCAGGCGGGAGTACGCTTTGGAAAGGGATACCATGACCGGGATTCACTAAGTGACCGACGAGGAAGGCCGCAAGGTCGCGGTCCAGATCGACCTTCGTGAGCACGCGGACCTGTGGGAGGAGATCGAGGATGTTCTGATTTCCCAGTCGCGCCGGAACGAAGAGAGCATCCCAATCGAGGAGGTCGAGGCGAAACTTATTCGGAGAGGCAAACTGAGTGCCTGAATACCGGGTTGCGCTGAAATCCAGCGCTGACTAACGACTCCTCGGCATTGCGGCCCGCGCTGAAACGCGGGATACTGTTATCCATGGCGACACAGCCCATCGGCGACCGGTTGATTTCCGTGGAGGAGTACCTCTCCACCGGCTACGAACCCGACTGCGAGTACGACGACGGCGTGGTCGTGGAGCGCAACTTGGGAGAATTCGAGCATTCCTTCCTGCAGACCATTCTAGCCACTCTATTTACAAACAATATGGACAATTGGGGAGTCTTCGGGCTCACCGAACAGCGCGTCCAGATCAAGCCCCGCAAATTCCTCGTTCCCGATGTGTGCGTGCTACGGGTCGGTTCGCCGCGCGAGAAGATTCTCACCCGCCCGCCGCTGATCGCCATTGAAATTATGTCTCCTGAAGACACCGTCCGCCGCGCAGCCGCCAAGGCCGTCGAATATCTCGATTTCGGCGTCGAAAACGTGTGGGTGATCGACCCCAGCGCCCGCGTCGCCTATGGCGGAACCTCGTCCGGATTGGTACTCGCGTCCTCGGGAGTGCTTTCAGTCCCTGGAACGCCCATCCTCGTCCGCGTCAGCGACCTATTCGAAAAACTCGACCGGATGTAGTCGCGTCGCCGGTTGATCCGCCAACAGCAATTAACCCTTGGTTCTTCCTCCCCGCTTTGACGCCCCACTGGCTGGTCCGTCGATAGGCTGTTCGACACCGCAAGATACTTGTTGCAACGAATATCTCCCTCGCGCATCCAATCTTCTGTAAGCCCCAGGAGGTTAACCATGTCGCTTCGTCCCGTTAAGCAGATTCTTGAAACCACGCCCACCATCGAAGGCGCCGGCGTGAAGTTGCAGCGCGCCTTCGGCTTTGGAAAGACCAAAGAGTTCGATCCATTCCTGTTGCTGGACGATTTTCGCAACGAGAATCCGGCCGATTATCTGGCCGGCTTCCCATGGCATCCGCACCGGGGGATCGAAACCATCACCTACGTGCTGGCCGGCGAAGTGGAGCACGGCGACAGCCTGGGCAACAAGGGCCGCATGACGGCCGGCGACGTCCAATGGATGACCGCCGGCAGCGGCATTCTCCACCAGGAGATGCCCAAAGGCGATGCCCATGGCCGCATGCACGGATTCCAGTTGTGGGCCAACTTGCCCGCAGCGCTGAAGATGACCGATCCGCGCTACCAGGACATTCCGTCGAGCGCCATTCCCGAGGTGACCGAGGACGACGGCACCCGCGCTCGCATCATCGTCGGGGAGTTCTGGGGCCAAAAGGGCCCAGTGGAGGGCGTGGCCGCCGATCCGCGCTACGTGGACATCTCGGTGCCGCCGGGCAAGCGGAAGAGGCTGCAGGTGGAAACCACGCGCAACGCGTTTGCCTACGTGTTTGCGGGCGCGGGGACTTTTCGCGACGCTTCGGCTCCCCGGGCCGTGCTGACCGAATCGGGCGTAGACCCCAACGCACCGGCGGTCTACAACGCCAAAAACCACTCCCTGGTCCTGTTTGACCGCGGCGACGAGATCGTGGTGCAGGCCGGCCCCGAGGGCATCCGCTTTCTGCTGGTTTCCGGCAAGCCGCTCGAGGAGCCGGTGGCGTGGTACGGCCCCATCGTGATGAACACGCAGGCGGAGCTGCGCCAGGCCGCGAGCGAGTTGCAGAGCGGGACGTTTATCCGCCACAAGTAAGGCCAGGGGCCAGCGGCTGAAGGCAGCGAGCCGTCACACCTCCACCGGCAGTTCCGCGGAGAGGATATTCATGGGCGTCAGCCCGCGTTGGCGAAGGGCGCGCAGGCTCAGCGAGTCGTGGCGCTTGGCCAGCCGCCGGCCATTGTGGTCCACCACCAGGCGGCAGTGGAACCAGCTTGGATTGTTGTATCCCAGGGCGCGATTGAGAAGGATCTGCCGCGCCGTGGACTTCAGCAGATCGGCCCCGCGCACCACTTCCGAGATGGACATAGCCGCATCATCGGCCACGCAGGCAAGCTGGTAACTCGGGACGCCGTCGCGCCGCCAGACCACAAAGTCCCCAAAGTCCTCCCCGGCCACAAAGCGCTGGGGACCCAGGTTCCGGTCCACAAACTCCACCGCTTCGCCGTCGGGAACGCGGAATCGCCAGTTGATGCCATCCGGTATCTCGATTTCGTTCACAGTGGGGCCGGGCAACTGCGGAATATTGCCCTGGAATATCCGGCAGGTGCCGGGGTAGATGGGCTCGTCGTCGAAAGGCTCCAGTTTCCCAAAAGAACCGTGTGTTGCGGCCGAGACCCGCTCATGGGGCGCGCCGAGCGCGGTTTCAAGGTCCTTGCGCGAGCAGCGGCAGGGGTAGAGATAGCCGCGCCGCAGCAGTTTGCGCCAGGCGGCAAGATAGAAAGCCCGCCGCCGGCTCTGCACGTAAGGGCCAAAGGACCCTCCCTTGTCCGGGCCCTCGTGCCAGCGGATGCCCAGCCAGCGCAGGTCTTCGATTGCGGCCTCCGCATAGGAAGAGCGGCTGCGGTCGGGGTCCAGGTCCTCCATGCGCATCGCCAGCGCGCCGCCCGCGTCGCGCGCTCTCTGCCAGGCGGTCCAGAAGGTGCGCGCGTGGCCCACGTGCAGATAGCCCGTGGGCGAGGGCGCAAGCCGGCCGCGATAACTCGACGTCGGCGTGGGTGCAAGGCTGGCCATACTACGTTCAAGTGTAGGAAGCCGGCGCCTCGCCGCATAGGTACAGTTTGATTCCCGTGTCGAACTTGATTCCTGGCAATCAGACGATTAGTTCGAATCGTCCCCGTCCTTGTCGCCGTCGCGGTGGTGGTGCTGGTAATGGCCGATGTCGTCGTCCAGATGCTTGGGATCGACCGAGACCTGCACCACATCCATCTCGTTGCCGTTCAGATCCACCACAAACATCCCCATCCGGTCGCCCTCGGGGTGAATGAAGACCAGGGTCTGCTCGTTGCCTTTACCACCCCAGCGACCAGGACCCGTCGCTGGGGACCCCGGCTTGCGGCTGGTCTCGCGGATGATCCGTTCCCAGCCGGAGCCGAGCTTCTCCTCGACCATGCGGTTCAGTTCATCGCCGTCCACAGGCTCCGAGAAAGACTCAAACTCCGCCACGTGCATGCCTGCCACGCCCCCGTGCGTGGCCTTCCGCGCGATCAGGCTCGCCAGCCCCATAAAAGGAATGCGCGTGGCCCGCACGTGATACCTGCTCTCGATGGAGCGCACCACGCCGTCAAATCCGCCCTCGCCGCCGGCCAGCACCGCGGCGGGAACCAGCAGGGTCACGAATCCGATGGGAATCAACCAGAGCCGCTTCATTGGGCGCCGCCTTTCTTGTCTTTGTCCTTTTCTTTGTCCTTGCCGTCCGCGTTCTTCGCCACATCGCCCAGCGCTCCCAGCCCGGCGAGGCCCTTCAATTTGCCCAGGTCGTCCATGCGGATGGGGCCGAGGATCAGCACGATGGTCAGCTCCTTGGGCTCCACCTCCAGGATGAACATTCCGCGCGTCTCGCCGTTCACCAGCTTCACCATCACGTCGGTGGTTTCGCCGGTCTTGCGCTCGCGTTCCCGCACAATCGGCGACCATTCGCTGGTCTCGAAATACTTCCGCAGTTGCTCGATCTCTTCCATCGAGAACTGCCCTTCCTTGTCGAACTCGTATTCGCGGACGTAGATGCCTTCGAGCCCTTCAATCAGTTGCCGGGTAGCGGCTTCGTCCTTGTCTTTGCCGTTCATGAATTTGGCGGCAAAGGCCAGCATGTTCTTGCCCAGCGTGACCTCGGTGACGTCGGAGGCGCGCGCGGCCAGTTCTTTCTCGATGGGCGGCGGCGCCGGCAACTGGTCGGTTTGCGCCAGCGCCGGAACGGCCAGTGCAGCCGCTACGAACAACCTCAATGCGAAAGCTATGATCCGGTTCCTCATAATTCGTTCTCCCTATTCCTGGGCAGCGCGGCCGTGGGCCGCGAGTCTCGTGTTCATCTGGTTGAGCGCGCGAGTGGTGATGCGCAGCGCGGTCAGCACCTGTTGGCGGGCCGCTTCTCCCTTGCGCCGTTCCTCCACGTTTCGCCAAACAACGCCGCCCGCGAGCACGGCGGCCAGTGCGACGGAAGCGGCCAGCCGCTGCCAGAAAACAACAGTGCGGCGCGGCCGTTGCGCGCGCCGCTTCTCCATCAACCTGCGCTTCAGGCCCGGCGGCGCAGGCCTGCGTTCAAACGCCTGCCGCAGTTCGCGTTCAAAATCTTCCATCGGTTCAAGCTCCACGAACGTACTCCTTCAAATGGTTCTGCGCCTTGGCCCGCAGCAGCTTCAGTCCGCGCTGCAAATGGCTCTTCACCGTGGCCAATGGCGCCTCGAGCGTGGCCGCAATCTCCTCCGGCGTCAGGTCCTCCTGGTAGCGCAGAACCAGCGCCGCGCGCTGCGGTTCGGGAAGCGTGGCCAGCAGTTGCTCCAGCCGCGCGCTGAGCGGAGACCCGCGATTTTCCGCCGGCACGCCATGAACGTCCTCCATCTCGACCCACAGATCCATGCCGCGCACCCGGCGCCGGCGCAGCGCATCCGCCGAGCGGTTCATCGCCACCCGCCGCAGCCAGCAGCAGGCATGCGCGGCGGTCTTCATCTTGCCCAGGTTCCGGTCCAGTTCCAGAAAAACATCCTGCGCAATCTCTTCCGCCAGCCCGCGATCGCCGGTCATACGCCAGGCCAGCGAAAACACCATCGACTGGTGCTCGTCCACGAGTTGTTCAAAATCCGGCTGCCAGTCGTGGGCCATGCGTTTCGCTTCTACTCTCTTATCCGCAAGATTCGGCACGCGGGGATGCAGAGAGTACGCGTTACAGCAAAAAAAGTTCGGGGCGATGGGTTTCTTGCCGGGCAGGCAAGCAACCGAAGGTAACGAGTGCGGGGCAGACGGGGCAGTTCAATTTGGCCTATGGAAGGTTGGCGATGTGCGCCCGGATGCGGTTTTCGAGTTCCTGCAATTCCGGGCAACGTTGCTTCATGCCATCGTAGCTTGCCAATGCCTCTTGCATCAGGCGCTCGCGCCCTTGGCTTGGGCTTGCGGGGTCGCCGTGCTGGTCGAGGAAGGGCTGAAAGAATCTCTCTTTGACGGAAACTTCGGCGCGAACCTCCTGCCAGTGCCAGCCGAGGCCCTTCAACCTTTCCGAATGGCCGGAGAGAAGCCAGGTTTCGAGTTCCTGCTCCGCCGCGCAGCAGATGAGTTTGACGGGCCTTGCCCGCTGTTCGGCGAGTTGTTCGAGGCGTTTGAACTCGTCTTTGCGGTTTTCCACGATACCATCGGCATCCGGGATGAAGAGAATCAGCTCGAAATGCCACCAGTCGCGCGGAATCCGGTCTTCGAGGAGTTTCTTGGCGTGGGCATAGCCTTGCACCTTGGGCTCCGCCAGGACGACGATATTGGCGTTGGGCCTGCCAGCTTCTCGCAATAGACGCTTGCAGAGGGGTCCTAACAGATAGCCGTTATAAGTCGGGTCTTCTGGGACAACGAGCACATTCCAACTCATTGTGGCGCCGACTCCAGCCATCCCTCTGCGAACAATTCGTCGATGTGACTGCCATTTTCAAGGAGTTCCTCGAAGCGCGGAATTTCGGCGAGAGAGCGCATCTTCGTAGCTCCGGATTCGGCGTCGCGGGTGCAGACAAAGGTGGTTTTGCGGTCGTCTTCGGTGAGCCAGGCCAGCAGAGTGGGCGAGTGCGTGGTGGCAAAGACTTGCGTCCCCGTCCGTTTGGATTGCGAACGCATGAGTTCGAGCAAGAGACGCAAGCGGCTCGGGTGCAGGCCTTTCTCGATCTCCTCAATTACAAGGACTTTCGGCATGGACGGTTGGAAGAACGCAGCAGCCAAAGCGATGAAGCGAAGGGTGCCGTCGGAGATTGATGGAGCGCGGAATTCCTTGTTGCCCTCTTTGATGGCTACCATGAAGTCGTTGTTCAAACCTTCGAGAGCGTAGATGTCATCAACCTCGTCGGGGCGAAGCTCCTTGAGCCATTCGAGCAGGGCGGGCTTGGTTCCGTAGTTCTCGATCTCGTCGATGAGAGATGCAAACCCTTCGCCATTTTCGCCTAGTCTCGCCACTTTTGAAGAGTAGTCACTCAACACCGCAGGAAGCGGGTCGAGGTACTGCATATCGGCCAAACTGGATGACACATAATTGGCACACCTAGATATCTTCTCAGGTTTGAGAAGCCTGTAGCCCCACATCGCAAGTCTGGGTGTACTCAAAAGTAAGTCCGCGAGGCGATGATTTGGAAATGGCGGCGGTTGTGAATCTAACGGTGGATCGTAATCCTCCACTGAGCCCGGCTCGATAAAAGCGCGTTCCTCGTTCCTGAATACTGGACCAAGGTTGGAATCCAGAGACTCGCTTACGACGGACGTTGCGCCATTCTTTACTTTGCAAATCAGGTTGTAGATAAGTGCGTCCACAGAAAAATCGGAAAGCCCTCGGGGTCTAAAAGTGACGTGAAATTCTTCGGTCTCTGACGGCGAGCCGTCTGGCTTGCGAAATGCAGCAAACCTCGATCCGCCACGAATGCCGTCCCATTTTAGACTGGTCGCGGATGGTGACTTGCCATCCAGAATCTCATTGAGACTGAAGCCGTTGCCCACCCCCTTCAGAAACCGCAGCGTATCGAGAAAGTTCGATTTGCCGCTGGCGTTGGCGCCGACGAGCAAATTGAAATGGCCGAGCTTGAGATCGACGCTCTCCAGGCTTTTGAAGTTGCGGATCTTGAGTTCTGAGATCATGGCTACGGCCTCGGGATGCTGTGCATCTTCCCGGCATGTCTTTCATCCCTGCCGGGATCTTCTTGAGTCAGTGTAGCCTCTTGCGGGACCTGCGGGAAGGAAGATGGTTAACTCCCTAAATTCCCCGCCTCAAAACAGCTCCGGAATGCTATGAAACGCGATCCGCGTCGGCGCGGCCTTGAACGCGGAGAGCATGGTCGCCGGCGCCAGGGTGCTCATCCCATATTTGTTGTTGAGCTGATCCATCACCGCCAGCAGCCGCGTCCGGCTTTGCTCGTCTTCCGTCCCGTCGAACAGGTTCAGCGAGTGCAGCCGGTCCGGAACCAGCTCATTCAGATGCACGCCAATAAAGTAAGGATGGTCATACTGCTCTCCCGCCGGCTTGCTCGCCCACAGCCGCGTCAGCGCCGCAATCAGCGTTTGATTATCCTGGCACTCGCTCAGTTTCAGCTCGCCCTTCCATCCCTTCGTAGGCACGCCGTAGGTGCTCACTGGGCCTCGCTCGCCCTTCGGCCCCGCAAAACCGATGGCCAGCCCGATGCTGCTGGCCCACAAACCGCCCGCGCGCAGCCGCATGGCAGCCTTGTGGAGCAGCTTGTGCGCCACCGCCCAGGCGTTCTCCGGAGTGCGCATCTCCGGCGCCAGCACGTGCTGGTGGCTCAGGGACTTCAGATGCTCGGTCTCCGACATATCGAAGTCCTCGCCTCTGAGCCAGTGCCACAGCCGCTCGCCCCACACCGAACCCCACAGCTCGCCGGCCTGCTCGCAGTCGAGCGCCAGCAGCTCTTCCATGGTGCGGATGCCCTTCTCGTTCAGCCGCTTTTCCATGCGCGCGCCGATGCCGGGCAGGTCGCGCAGCGTAAGCTGGCTCAGCGCTCGGGGGAGAATATCCAGCGGGAGCGCCACCAGGCCGTCGGGCTTCTCCATGTCGCTGGCCACCTTGGCCAGATAGCGATTGGTAGCCAGCCCCACCGAGCTGCGCAGCGTGGGACCGACCTTTTCGCGTATCGTCGCCTTCACCCGCCGGCCCAGCTCCATCGCCGCCAGCAGCGGCCGTTCCCGGCCCATCAACCGGCAGGCCATCTCGTCGATCGAGAGCACCGCCGTCACCGGCAGGCAGCTTTCTACGGCTTCGACGATGCGGTGGTGGTAATCGACGTAGAGCTCGTGGCGCGCCTCCACCAGCACCAGGTCCGGGCACATCCGTTTAGCGTCGGCCACGATGGTTCCCGTCCTCACGCCATGGGCCTTGGCTTCGTAGCTGGCGGCGATGCACACGGTGGTATCGGCCATCATGGGCACCACGCCCACCGGACGGCCGCGCAACTCGGGACGAACTTCCTGCTCCACCGAGGCAAAATAGGAGTTCAGATCGACAAACAGCCAATTCAGACCGGAATCGTGAGTCGGATTCGTGGGAGGGGCTTGCTCTGAGTCTTTTGAGACAGTCCCGGCTTCCCTATTCGGGGTATGGTTCTCTTGCGGACCTTGGTTCATCATGGGGTCCGACGCCGAATTGGGAGCGGATGCCATCTTGGGCTTATTTTCGCTTTTTGTTCTCTTCATGGCAAGTGGAAAATTAGAGGATGACTGAGAAAATCGCCGATGATACACTTGGATCGCCGGGGTTCCGGTGCTCTGAAGCTCAATCAAGTTGCCCGCAACCTTCGGTTGAACGGCGAAATCTTTGAGTCGAACGGATGGGTTCCCTGGATATGAATACAGTCATTCATTGGTTTATAGCGAATGCAAGCGTTCTCGCCGTCCTGGCGACGGTAGGAGTGGCCGTGCTGCTTGTCTGCTGCCTGGGCTGCTCCAACTGCCCCAGCCGCGACAAGGACGACATCTTCAGCCGCCACGAACTGTAAGACCCTGAAGGCGCGTCATCAGAGTGCCCGCGTCCCCTGATGGAAGCGCATGCGCCATTCCCCGGATTCCTCTGTCCATATTGAACTGCGCAACGCCGCGGAACTCAATCCTGAGTTTGCATCTGTCTTCACCGTCCGATAAGTCACCAGCGCCACGCCCTCCGCAATCCGATCGCACTTGAAATCTTCCATCGCGGGCGGCTGGTACGCCTCAGTTGCGAGCAATTCGAGGATCTGGCCCCGTGACCATACCCTCCCTGAAGAGCCGAACTCCTGAAAGTCCTCGGCCAAAAGGGCTGCTACCCGCACGCGATCGCGTCGCACTGCCGGATCCAGCAGAGCTTCTTCCCATGCTCGCAGGTGCGCGCAGACTGCGTCGTGTGTTTTGCCGTTCGCGCTCATTCGACCGTCGGCTTCAGATACTCCTCAAAATGCGCCAGAATCCGGTTGTACAGATGGGTTCGCACATCCGGCCCGGAAATGGAGTGCGTCTTGCGCGGGTATATCTGCAGGTCGTAGGGAATTCCGGCTTCGATGAGCTTCTGCACAAACTGGACGGTGTTCTCGAGGTGCACATTGTCGTCGCCCGTGCCGTGCACCAGCAGCAGCCGTCCCTTCAGATTGGCCGCCGAGTTGACCACCGAAAAGTCGTGGTAGCCGGTGGCAAACTCCGACGGCAGGCTCATATAGCGCTCGGTATAGATCGAGTCGTAGTTACGCCAGTCGGTGACCGGAGCCACTGCAACCCCGGCGCGGAAGCGGCCGGAGTGGGTGAGCGCGTAAAGCGTGAAGGTTCCGCCCCAGCTCCAGCCCCACCAGCCCATACGGTTTTTGTCCAGTTGCGGATACTGGGCCAGCGCGGCATCCACCACGGTCATCTGGTCTTCTAACTGAACGGGACCGAAGTTGTGGTAAGCCGCCTGGGCAAAGTCGCGTCCGCGTCCGCCGGTGCCACGATTGTCGGCATGAAGCACCGCAAAACCGTGCTGCGCCAGCAACTCGTCGAAAAGCAGGCCATCGCCCCAGCGGTTGGCCACCGTTTGCGGACCAGGGCCTCCATAGGGGTTCACGATCAAGGGTACGCTGGCTGGGTTTGCGGCGCCCTCGGGCAGCAGGAGCGTGGCGTAGAGCGTGCTGCCGTCGTGGGCTTTTACCTCCAACTGCTCCGGCGTCCGCAGGTGGTAGGGCTCCAGCGCCCGCGTGGTCCAGAAGACGTTGCACTTGCCCGCTGCCTGGCAGAGGCGCAGCGTGGGCGGATCCATGTGCGTGGATTGCTTGTCGACAAACCCACCGCCGAGGAGAGCAAAGTTGCCTTCATGGTGCCCCGCGCCGGCGCTCAGCTTCTTGCGTTCGCCGTCAAAACTCACCTGCCATAACTGCTGCTCCAGCGGGTTGCCTTCATTCGAGGCGTAGTGGATCAGCTTGCCCGCGTGATCGACGCCTAGAACCTCGCCGACCTCAAATTCTCCCTTGGTCAGTTGCCGCTCCAGCTTGGCCGTGGCCGCGGAGGGATCGGCCTCGTTATAGCTGTAGAGATAGAGATGGTTGTGGCCGTCGGTCCAATTGGTCAGCACAATTGTGCCGTAGCCCACGGAAACATCGTAGTTATCGTCGACAAACTTATCGTCTGTCAGTTGCAGCACGGGATGCGCCTGACCCGAGGGGGCGTCGGCAAAATAGAGATCCCGATGTTTGTGGTCGCGGGTGACCGTCTCGATCCACAGTGTCTTGCGATCCACCCAGCCGAAGCGCGGAATGTAATCCTGGCCGGGACGAATGGGCAGCTTGACCCACGCCGTCTTGCCGCCCCCGGCGCTCACCACGCCCACGCGGACCTCAGGATTGAGATCGCCGGGCTGCGGAAAGCGCTGCGGATCGACCTTCGCGTGGGTGGGAATCCAATCGGTGATCGGGTACAGCGGCACCTCGGTCTCGTTCATCTGCAGATAGGCAAGGTTCTTCGAGTCCGGCGACCAGAAGTAGTTGCTGCGTGTCTCCAGCTCTTCATCGTAGACCCAGTCCACCTCGCCGTTGAGTACCGCCTGGCCGTTGAGGGTGGCCGGATTGGGCGCGGGGGCCACCACGGCCGTGGGAGTGCCGGGGTCCTTCAGCCGCAACACAGAAAGGCCGTGGTCGCGCACAAAGGAGATCATTTCACCGTTGGGCGAAAACTTGGGGTTGTCGCCGGAGGCCGCTCCGGTGAAGGCTATCTCCACGCCCGTGCCATTATGCAGATCGAAGAGCCACAGCCGGCCGTTGGAGTCGAAGAGCAGGTGCGCGGAGTCCGGCGCCCACAGGTAACTGGCCATCTTGTAACGGTCGCGATGGTCGCGGTCGGTCTCAGAGCCGGCTGCCCCGGTGAGCGAGGCCAGCTTGGCGCGGCTCACCAGCACGTGCGGCTTGCCGGTGCCGGGGTCCAGGTCGACGAGTTCGCCCCCATCCAGATAGGTCAGGTGCTTGCCGTCCGGCGACCATGCAAGTCCCTCGGGTGGGTGCCCGGCCAGCGATCCATGACCGAAGATCGCTTCCACGGTCAGAGGTTTCTGGGGCGCCTGCGCGGCAAGCGGAACCGTTGCCAAGGGAAGAGCAACAACGGCGGAAAGCAGAAATGCGGCAGTGCGCGTCAAACGTATTCCTCCACGAGCTGAGCCCGGCCTGGATTCCTGGGCTGCGATCCAGGTGTGCGAGGCTTCCAGCCAGAAGTGTAACTCACGCCGTCTGCCGGGTTGCATCTCGCCCCCAGAGCTAGTATGGTGCGGGACATGCACTGGGCAACTCCCGAAGAACGCACCAATCTGGGCCAGGCGCGGCGCAAGCAGGTGGGCCGCCAGGAACACAACGCATTCAACCCCAAGGCGCGGACGACTTCACCGCTCAAGCTTCTTGACCGGTCGATGCACGGCCGCGTGCCGGCACTGGTCAAGCTCAAGTACGAGCTGATGGCGGAGTCGCCCTTCGGCTATTTTCGCGGCGCGGCGCCGGTGATGGCCGCGGATCTGGCCGTGCTGCCCAACACAGGTATCGTCAGCCAGCTCTGCGGCGACGCGCATGTGCGCAACCTGGGCGCCTATGCCGCACCCGACGGGCGGCTGGTCTTCGACATCAACGACTTCGACGAGACCATCCGCGGGCCCTTCGAGTGGGATCTCAAGCGCATGGCCGCCTCGGTGACGCTGGCCGGCCGCGGATCCGGCCACAAGGACTCCTCTGCCCGGCGAGCGGTCGAGCAGTGCATCGAGCGTTACTGCGCCCAGATGCGCGCCTTCGCCAAGATGCCCCACCTGGAAGTAGGCCGCTATCAGGTCCACCGGCTGGGCCAGGTCGCGCCGGTGCATGCGGCGCTGTTGAAAGCCGAGCGGGCCACGCCGCAGCACACTCTGGCGCAGCTCACCGAGCCGGCCTCCGCCAAGCCCGGCGCGCCCCGCCGCTTCAAGGAAGCCAAACCCATGTTGACGCGCGTTACCGGCTCCCAGGCCTTGGCCGTTCTGGCCTCGCTCGGGCCGTACCGCGAGATGCTGGAGCCGCAGCGGCAGCACCTTTTGTCTTTCTACCGCCCCGTGGACGTGGCCTTCAAGGTGGTCGGCACCGGCTCGGTGGGCCTGCGCGACTACTGCATCTACTTCGAAGGCAACGGACCCGACGACCCGCTGTTCCTGCAGATCAAGGAGGAGCCGGCGTCAGCCTACGCGCCCTATCTGCCCGACGCTTACCCCGCTCACCACAACGGCCAGCGCGTAGCCGAGGGACAGCGCGCCATGCAGTTGCAGTCCGATCCATTTCTTGGCTGGACGCACATCGGCGGGCGTCAATACCTGGTGCGCCAGCTCAACGACCACAAGGGCTCCATCGACCTCAATGACCTGGCCGGCGCCGGCCTTCAGGCGTACGCCGAAGTCTGCGGCGAGCTGCTGGCCCGCGGCCACGCCCGCTCCGGCGACCCTCTGGTCATCGCCGGATACCTGGGCTCCGGCGACGGTTTTGCCGAGGCGCTTGGCAAGTTCGGCTTGCTCTATGCCGACCAGACCGAGAAGGACTGGAGAGATCTGCGCCGTTCCCGCAAGTTGGGAACCAAGGTGCAGAGACCTACCCACAAGTCGCAGCATTGAAGGGTACGGGAATCACAGGCAGCGGAGGGTACGGGAATTCGGGCAGCAGAGAAATTCGTTCGGTGAAGGGTACGGGCTTCAGCCCGTACATTAAGGCAGCAAAATCAGCAGGGCTTTAGCCCCTGAGAAATGTCGAATCAAGAAGAGAAGCTTGTCCGAAGACTCTCTTCACAACCTCCAAGGAGACTCACATGAATCGCCGCACTTTTACGCAAGCCCTGGCGACGGCCGCTCTCGCCGCCGCTGCACCGCGTCTGCCCGCTGCGCCTCTCACGGGCGCGGCCCAGCCACAACCCGCTGCCCCTCCGTTTCCGCTCTCGGTCATGCTCTGGACCGTCTTCAACGACCTGCCCTTCGAGGAGCGGCTGGCCAAGGTAGCCGAAGCGGGCTACACCAACATCGAGCTGGTGGGCGAATACAACGCCAAAAACTGGACTGAAGCCGACTTTGCCCGCGCCAACGCCGCCCGCAAGCGCCTCGGCATCAGCTTTGACGCCACCGCCGGCCTGAAAAACGGCGTGTCCGATCCCGGCACTCGCGATGCGTTTCTGGCCGAACTGAACGCGGCGCTCACGCCCATGGAGACCCTGAGTTGCCCGGCCATGATCGTGCTCTCCGGCGATGTGGTTCCGGGCCTCACCCGCGACGCGCAGCATCAAGCCTCGATCGAGACGCTCAAGCGCGCCGCGGCTCTCGTGGAGGGCCGCAAGATCGCCGGCCAGCCCGTGCGCCTCCTGCTCGAGTGCATCCATCTCGAAGAGAGACCCAAATACTTTCTCACCTCGGCCGCCGAGGCCATCGACGTCGTCCGTGCCGTCAACCACCCCCAGGTCCAGTTCCTCTACGACATCTTCCACGAGCAGATGAGCTACGGCAATTTGATCGAAAAGCTCGACAAGCACATCGACGTCATCGGCCTTATCCACATAGCCGATGTCCCCGGCCGCCACGAGCCCGGCAGCGGCGAAATCAACTACTCGAACATCTACCGCAAGCTGGCCCAGCTCAACTACCGCCATAACGTCGCCATGGAGTTCATGCCCACCGGCGACCCCGTAGCCACGCTGCGTGCGGCAAAGGCTATGGTGTGGCAGGCCGCGGCGGTCTAAGCGCAGGCCGCACTTCGCCGTCCGGGCGCATGGGCGCCATCCTCCTCTCAAGCCCGTTCGGCCGGCCGCGCCTGCATGAGTTTTTTCCAATCAGCCCGGCAGGATTCAGGTAGGGCGATTGCCTCCCGCCCTCAGGGAGGTACCCATGCGCATTCACGGTAACCGAATGAATCTCAATGCGGTGAATCCCTACTCCGCTGCGGCGGAGAAGGCGGCTGCCGCGCAACGTGCGGCCGATGTCCGCAAGAAGCTGATGAAGAGCGCCGCGGACATCGAGGGAACAGCGAGTCCGGAAGAAGCTTTCATGCTCGGCCAATGGATGGACTCGCGGCACAGCCAGGTCGAGAGCGAGGACCAGTATCACGCCAGCGCCTCCGGCAAAGACCCGGATTTCGGATAAGGCGCGGACATCGAAGTTCCACGCCAAGGCCACCGGGGGCATTCAAGCGCAGGCCACGGCTGCGGATCGGTTCCCAAATGAGCTTTCTCTCATCTTTACGGGCAGGATTCAGGCCCGTCAATTGCTTACCAACCCTTTGGGAGGCAACGATGCCCAACGACGGCAGCTCCATGAACCCCAATCCAGTCAATCCTTACTACGCCGCGACGGAGAAGGCGGTCGCGGCGCGCCGGCCCTCTCAGACCCGAAAGAAAGCGACCAAGCGCACGGCCGGCGTTCAAGCCTCGGCGGGATCAGGCCAAGTCTTCTTGATGGGCCAATGGATGTGCGCCGGGCGGAGCCAGGCGTTGACCGAAGACCGGCGCCACGCCACGCGCTCGGGCAAAGGCCCGGACCTCGGATAAGGCGCATATCTCCGATTTCACGCTGCGTGCAACGCGCGCAGCCAACCGGACCGGGCCGCATCACTATGATGGAGTGAGCGCCCGGCCCCGATGCCCTCCACCGACACCACAACCCGCGCCCTGCCAACCCTGCACGAGTTCTTCTCCCCAGGGGGGATTCTGGCGCGCTCGGCGCTGCCCTATGAGTACCGCCCAGGGCAACTGGAGATGGCCAAGGCCGTGGAACGGGCGCTCGAAGAGCGGCGCCACCTGATCGTCGAGGCCGGCACCGGCACCGGCAAGACGCTGGCCTACCTGCTGCCGGCCCTGCGTACCGGCCAGCGCGTGATCGTCTCCACCGGGACCAAGGCACTGCAGGATCAGCTCTACTTCCGAGACGTTCCCTTTCTCGAAAAGTTGCTGGGAAGCCTGCGCGTCTGCTACATGAAGGGCCGCGCCAACTACCTGTGCCGCCACAAACTGGTCACGCTGCGCAACCAGCCGATTCTGTCAGGACTCGAGGAGATCGACCAGTACCGGCAGATCTCGGAGTGGGAGCAGACCACCGAAACCGGCGACCGGGCAGAGCTTTCCGGGATGCCGGAGTCGAGCGCTCTGTGGAACAAGCTGGATGCGAGGACCGAGGCCTGCCTGGGGTCAACCTGTCCGGATTACCGCCGCTGCTTCATCACCGAGATGCGGCGCAAGGCGCTCGAATCGGACATTATCATCGTGAACCACCACCTGTTCTTTGCCGACCTGGCCGTGAAGCAGGAGGCCGTGGGTGCGCCCGATGCGGGGATTCTGCCCGAAGCCGCGGCGGTGGTCTTTGACGAGGCGCACGAACTGGAAGAGGTGGCCTCGCAGTATTTTGGACTTTCGGTGAGCAATGTGCGCTTTGAGGAGTTGGCGCGGGACACTGACGCCCTGCTGCGCGGCAAAGAAGGCGCGGGAAGCCTTCCCGCCGTCACGCAGCAACTGCGCGAGCGGGCGCGCATGTTCTTTGCCGGATTGCCCATGAGCGGGAACGGTCGCCAGCCGTTTACCGGGCGCGAGGAGTTTCTGGAGAACTCCGGCGACCTGTATACGGCGGTTCGCGCCACGCTGAGGCTGCTTGAGGCGGAGATGGTGGGACTGACGGGCATCGATGAGGCTCCAGGGTTGAGAAAGCGCATGGCCCGCCTGCGCACCGAGCTCGAGTTTCTGCTGGAGTCGAACGCCAGCAACATGGTCTATTGGATGGAGCGGCGCGTCGGCGGCGGTTCCACAGACAGGTCTTCTTCTCCGGGACGGCCGGGCGGATTTCGCTCGCAGTCGCGGACCACTTTCCTGCAGGCCACGCCGATCGACGTCTCCGAGCTGCTTTTCCAGCTCGTCTTCGACCAGATTCCGACCGTGGTGCTGACCTCGGCCACGCTCACCGTGCAGGGCGGCTTTGAGCACATGCGCAGGCGGCTGGGCCTCACGGAGGCGCGAGAACTGGTGGTGCCCTCGCACTTCCGGTTTGCTGAACAGGCGCTGCTCTACCTGCCGCCGGAGATGCCCGATCCGCGCGACCCGGAGTTTCCCGAGGCCGCCGCCAACTGCATCCGCCGCGTGCTCTCGCTCTCCCGCGGGCGCGCCTTTTGCCTGTTCACCAGCTACAGCCAGATGCGCGACCTGTACGAGCGCCTGCTGCCGGTGCTGGACTTTCCCATCCTGCTGCACGGCACGGCCCCGCGCAAGGCGCTGCTCGAGGAGTTCCGCTCCACTCCCAACGCCGTGCTTTTCGGGACCTCCAGCTTCTGGCAGGGGGTGGACGTGCAGGGCGAGGCGCTGAGCTGCGTCATCATCGACCGCTTGCCCTTTGCCGTGCCCAGCGACCCGGTAGTCTCCGCCCGCATGAAGGCCATCGAAGAGGCCGGCGGCAAGCCCTTCTTCGACTACCAGGTTCCGGCAGCGGTTCTCACCCTCAAGCAGGGCTTCGGCCGCCTGATCCGCTCGCTTGAAGACCGCGGCGTGCTGGTGCTGCTCGATCCCCGCATCCGCCGCCAGCGCTACGGCCAGACCTTCCTCGCCAGCCTCCCGCCGTATCGGATGACCGCGGCGATTTCGGATGTGGAGAGCTTCTTTGGTACTGACACGGGTCGTGCGTCGCGAGAGTAGAATTCAGAGCCAGTAGCTCCGCTCAAGATAAGGCGAACGAATATGCCTATACCCGACTTTCAAACCTTGATGCTGCCAGTTCTCCAGATTTCCGCTGAGAAAGAGTGGCGGATTTCCGACGCTGCGGAACGCCTGGCCGACGATTACAACCTTTCACAGGAGGAGCGAACGACTCTCCTTCCGTCTGGTCGCCAAACAACGTTTTCGAATCGGGTGGGGTGGGCAAAATCGTACCTCGTCAAGGCCGGGCTCATTAAGCCAACCAAGAGAGCGCACTTTTGCATCTCAGAGCACGGTAGAGGCGTCCTTGCCAACCCACCCGAGCGCATCACGATTAAGTACCTGAGCCAGTTTCCAGCGTTCGAGGAGTTTCGGAAGGCGCGAGAGCCTGGAAAAGAATCGATCGATGCGCAAGTCACCGATCTAGCTCATGAATCGTCTTTGACGCCCGACGAATCCATGCGCAATGCCCACCTCCTGCTTGAGCAGGAACTTGCCGACGAGTTGCTCGTCAAAATCTGCTCGGGCACCCCGGCGTTCTTCGAGAACCTGGTTGTTCGCCTGTTGTTTGCAATGGGGTACGGTGGGTCGGTAGCAAAGATCAATGAAGCTTTAATCAATAAGGCATTGGTGGGCGGAGCAGGAGACGGCGGCGTCGACGGAGTCATCGATCAGGACATTTTAGGCTTGGACCGAATCTACGTTCAGGCAAAACGGTACGCCGATGGAAACACTGTCGGGCCAAGTGCGATTCGAGAATTCTTCGGAAGCCTGGACCGATTCAAGGCAACCAAGGGGCTGTTCGTCACAGCATCGACCTATACGGCCTCCGCTCGGGAAACTGCCACTGCGCTGAGCAAGCGAATCGTTCTCGTGGACGGGAAGGAACTGACACGTCTTATGATTCGGCACAACGTCGGATGCCGGGTTGAAGAAACACTCGAAATCAAGAAAATCGATGAGGAATTCTTCGAGTAGACTGTGGCCAATGTCGGACTGAAAACTGTGACCAATGAGGGGACTGACGTGAGAACTAACCGAGAAGCTCCATTCGACCACACCGGCTCCAACTTTGACAGCTTCCTTGCAGAAGAGGGCATTCTGGATGAGGTCACTGCCGTGGCCATTAAGCGTGTCTCAGATTGGCAGGCGGAAAACACGGCAGTAGAAGCGCCGCCCACGGAAAGCACTTGACCGGATTTTCGTTTCGCCCCACTCAAAGCTTACAAGAAGCAAACCGATGCAGATCACCGAGCAAGACGTCCTCGTAGTCATCGACGTACAAAACGACTTCTGCCCCGGCGGCGCGCTGGCGGTTGCGGATGGGGATGCTGTGATCGATCCCATTCACCGCGTTGCGGCGAAGTTCGATCACATCGTACTTACCCAGGACTGGCACCCGGCGGGGCACGCTTCTTTCGCCAGCGCCCATGCGGGGAAGCGGCCGTTCGAGCAAATCGAGCTGAGTTACGGGATGCAGACTCTTTGGCCCGACCATTGCGTTCAGGGCAGCAAAGGCGCAGAGTTTCATCAGGCGCTGCACCTGCCGCGGGCGGAGCTGATCCTGCGCAAAGGTTTCAGGCCGCGGATCGATTCGTATTCGGCCTTTTTTGAGAATGATCGCGTCACGCCTACCGGGCTTGCCGGCTATTTGGATGAGCGGAACCTGAACCGTATCTTCCTGGCCGGGCTTGCCTATGACTTTTGCGTGGGCTACTCGGCGCTCGATGCGCGGCGTCTGGGCCTGTCAGCCGTGATTCTGCGCGACGCATGCCGGGCTATCGACCTGAACGGTTCGGTCGCGAAAATCGAAGCTGAAGTTGATCGGGCCGGGGTCGTGCTGATCCAGAGCGCGGAAGTTTTCGACTGAAGCTGCAATCGGCCCGGTAGAATCGCAGCAGGCTCGGCGGACTCGCTCCGCTCCCTCATCTATGTCCCGCAACTTCTACATTCTGGCTGCCACGCTGGGGTTCTTCGCGCTGGTCTCGGCGGGGATGTCGCTGGTGCCTTCGAGCTTCCAGCCGGGACTGCCGGCCAACGGGTCGCTGTGGCGCACGGTGGCGATGTTCCTGCTGCTGTTTGGGCTGGCGGCGGCGCTGGTCGGCGTGATGAGCCACTTGTTTGAGCAGGTGGACCGGCGCAGCGAAGAGACCCGGCAGGCGGCCCGTCGCAGAAGAGGGGACGGCCGGAAACCGTAACGCTGCCTAAGCGCCTAGAATGGAACCAGGGACTCTTCCCCGCAGGATCGAGCAGACGCCGATGTATGAAGTCACCGTGGAGGCCGGTTTTTCTTCCGGCCACTACCTTCGCAACTACAAGGGCAAGTGCGAAAACCCGCACGGGCACAACTATAAAGTTCAGGTCACTCTTGCCGGGGCCGCGCTGGACGAGGCCGGCCTGTTGCTGGACTTCAAACTGCTCAAGCAGGTCCTGCGCCCGGTGATCGAGCGCATCGACCACCAGATGCTCAATGACCTGGAGCCCTTCACGGTGCTGAACCCTTCGGCCGAGAATCTGGCCAAGTATTTCTACGACCAGACCAGCGAGCAACTCGCCGGCATGACCCAGGGCCGGGTACGCGTGAAGGACTGCACCATCTGGGAGACGGACACGACGACGGCTACTTACTACGAATAGCGCGGGGTTTGCTCTTCCCGGCTGCTTCGCGTCGCTTCCAGGACCTGGGCAATTCATCGCCGGGCATGGGAGGATTGCCAGCGCCGGCTTTGTTCAGAATCTCTATTGCGCGGGCGACATCGGCGCCTCGCGTATACCGTTGAAAGAACTCCAGCGTGCGAGTGACGGCAAGCTTTTCAGCCACGGCGACATTGATGAGTTGATTGAGCGCCACCCCCTCTGACTTGGCCAATGCTCTAGCCTCCTCCATGAGCGTGGGCTGGAGCCGCAATGCAAAATTACTCGTCTTCATTGGCGTCTAATCCTTTCCAGGGCTTCGCCTGGGCGCAAAGCCGCAATGCCAAACCGCCTTGCTGCAATCAGAAAATCTCGCGTGTTGAGAGTAACGATCATCTCGGCCTTTCCATGGTATGCAGCCTCCAATACGAACTCGTCATCAGGGTCCACCAATTGTGGCCGCAATCGGTGAGAAATATGCACAGGCTCACCCATCCGGCAAAACGCTCTTACAATGTCAACATTCGCTTGCGCATCGAGGGATCCAGCCAAATGTTCAGGCCGGGTTAGAACCGCTTCGTATTCCAGCACCAGCGGTACCGAGACGAGCGGCCTCAACTCCCCATCCAAAACCATCCTCAGAAGCTCACGCGATGCACCCTTGGCGCTTCGAACTGCTGCCACGAGGACGGACGTGTCGAAGACCGCTCGCATAGAGAGGATCATATCACATGCAATATCATAGGGAGGCGATGCCGAACTACGGCTGGTCTCGCGGCGGCTAGAGCGTCTAGTTCATCTGGCTGGATTTGGATTTGAGGTACTTGTCGAAGGGAATCTCGAAGTAGAAAAGCTCGCTGCCGTCCGCGTTGCGCAGTTTGTGCAGGTGGAGCTTGGCGCCGCGCAGCGGGTGATCGAGCTGGGAGACGTCGTAAAACAGGAATCCGGCGCGAGTGGTGTGCGGCTCAACCACCAGGGCCTGGTACTCGAAGGTATCGAAGTCCTGCTCGATCGCTTGATTGCTGGCCTTGGGCTTCGTTTTGATGGAGGGTATTGGACCGGGCATGGGAATTTTGGAGCCCTGGCGTTCCTTTCGCGTCATCAGCCGCTCCACGTCCTCCGGCTCGGCGGCCTGAATCTTGTCGCCCGCGGCGGTGAGGAAAAGGATCCGCGCGTCGCGCAGGGAGATGGGCCGATCGCCGTTGTTGGTCACGATCAGGCGGACCGGCATCACGCCGTGGCTGAGATAGTCCACTTTGAAGATCGACTCTTTTTCCTTCGTGTCGTAGGGTTCGGCGGCGATGGCCACCTTTTCGTCGTCATGCACCTCGACCGCGGCAAAGGTCGTAGCCGGCTGTACAGGGGGCGGGGTGTGATCGCTGGCCACGGCCGGCAGCGCCAGCCAGAGCAAGAACGGCGGAATTGCCCGCAAGGTCCTCATCGTGCTCGACTGTATCATTTGAGGGTTAGACCGGGGGAAGGCAGATTCCGTTACGCATGATTCTCTTTTTCTACAACCTGGCGTTGCTGACGGCCCTGGTGGTGGGAGCGCCGTGGTGGCTGTGGCGCATGGCTACTACGCAAAAATACCGCGAGGGGCTGATGGAACGTCTGGGCCGGGTTCGACCTGGGTGGGTGCGGCCTGGCCGCCGTGGCCGGTTCAAGGGCCAGAGCCCCGGCGGCGCAGCGGACGACCGGCCTTTAATCTGGGTTCACGCGGTCTCGGTGGGCGAGGTGCTGGCCGTGAGCCGGCTGGTCAAGACGCTGGACGCCGCGCTGCCGGACTTCTTTATCGCCATCTCCACCACCACCCGCACCGGACAGGAGCTGGCTCGCGAGCGATTCGGAGCCAACCGGGTTTTCTATTGCCCGTTGGACCTTCCCTGGGCGGTGCAGGGGTATTTGAAAGCTCTTCAGCCGCGGCTGCTGGTTCTTGCGGAAACGGAGTTTTGGCCCAACCTGCTCAGCGGCTGCTTTCGCCGGGGAATTCCCGTGGCCGTGGTGAATGCCCGCATCTCCGACCGCTCCTGGCCGCGCTACCGGCGGCTTCGCTGGCTGTGGAGGCCCTTTTTGGAGCGGCTGGACCGGGTGCTGGCCCAGAGCGAGACCGATGCCGAACGGCTAAAGGCCATCGGCTGCCGGCCGGAGCGGACATCGGTTGCCGGCAACCTGAAATTCGACGTGCGGGCAGCAGAGGAAACGGAGGCGGCCCGGGTTTTGAAGGCGCTGGCTCCCGATCTGCGCCTGATTGTGGCGGGCAGTACGCTGGAGGGCGAAGAAGCCGCACTCGTGGAGGCCTGGCCGAGGCTGCTCGAAGCCGATCCGCAGCTTGTCCTGGTGCTTGCGCCCCGGCATCCAGAGCGATTTGGCGGGGTGGCAGCGCTGCTCGACAAGTCCGGCGTTGCGTGGGTCAAACGGTCCGACTGGCGCTCGCAGCTCGCCGGGTCGCTCAAGCCGCTGGAGCCCGGCGAGATCGTGCTGCTGGACACCATCGGCGAGCTGGCGTCGGTTTATTCGCTGGCGGCAGTGGCATTTGTGGGAGGCAGCGTGGTTCCTGGCGGAGGACACAATCCGCTGGAGCCGGCGCAGTTCGGCGTTCCCATCGTGATGGGCCCGAACTACGCCAACTTCCGGGCCATTACCGACGACCTGCGGTCACACAACGCGGTCCGTATCGCGCCCAAAGAAGATTTGGCCGGGACTCTGATCGAAATGCTGCTGGACCGGAGCGCAGCCGCGGCGATGGGCGAACGGGCCAAGCAGGTCTTCGACCAGCAGGCCGGAGCGACCGGGCGCTGCGTGGACGCGCTGCGGGAGTTGCTATCTCCCGAGACCTTGAGGGAGCGTCCGTCATGAGAAACTCCACTGGCTTGCGCAAGCTGCTGTTGCCGCTGGTTCCGGCCTACCGGCTGGCGCTCTGGCTGCGCGAATTGCGGCTGGGAACAAGGTTGGAGCCGGTGCGGCGGTTGCGTTTCCCGGTGGTCAGCATCGGCAACCTCTCCACCGGCGGCGCGGGCAAGACGCCCCTCGCCATCGCACTGGCCAAGGCGCTCGCACAGCGCGGCTTTCAAGTGGATGTGCTCTCCAGAGGCTACGGGCGTCGAGGGCAGCTCCCCGTCCGCGTGGCCCCGGACGGGACCGCGGAGGAGTTCGGCGATGAACCGCTTCTGATCGCGCGCGAGGCCGGCGTTCCGGTCTACGTGGCCGGGCAACGCTACGAGGCCGGGCTTTTGGCCGAGGGCGACGCGCAGCAGACCGCCGGGAAAGATCACCGGCCCCGCGTTCACCTGCTCGACGACGGCTTTCAGCATCGCCAACTGGCGCGCGATGTGGACATTCTGCTGATGAACCGGCAGGACTGGCAGGATGGCCTGCTCCCGGCCGGCAATCTTCGCGAGCCGCTGCGAGCCGCCCGGCGGGCAACAGTGATCGCGATTCCAGCCGACGACCTGGAGTTAGAGGCGGAACTGAAGGCCTGGGGTTGGGAGGGTTCGGTCTGGCGCCTGCACCGCAGAATGGAGGTTCCAGCCATCGATGGCTCCGTGGCTGCCTTTTGCGGCATCGCCCGCCCGGAGCAGTTCTTTGCCGGCCTTGAAGCCGCCGGCCTGCATCTCGCCGCCCCTATCGCATTCCCCGACCACCAGCGCTATGCTGCAGGCGACCTCGACCGCCTGGTATCCTCAGCCCGCTCCAGCGGAGCCACAGCTCTGATAACCACCGAAAAGGATCTGGTCCGGCTGGGCAAGCTCTCTGCCGCCTTCCCGGAATCCCTGCCACTCCTTACCGCCTGTTTGCGCATCGAGATCGAGCACGAGCGCGAAGCCATCGAATGGCTGGTGGGCCGGCTGAAGCCCGCTCCAGCGCGCCGGCCCCTGTGAGAAAATCAGAGTTTGCACACGCAGTCCCAGTTTCGCTTGCTCGTGGTCCGGCTGGGCGCCATGGGCGATATTCTGCACGCGTTGCCGGCAGTGACGGCGCTGCGGCAGGCCCATCCGGGATGGGTGATCGACTGGGCGGTGGAACCGCGCTGGCGCGCGCTGCTGGCGGCAGAGGACAGTATTGGCCGCGTCACATCGCAACCGTTAGTGGACCGGATTCTCTTTGCGCCCACCAGGGAGTGGCGAAAAGCGCCGCTGAGCCAAAAAACTCTTCATGAAATCAAAGCTTTGCGGCAGGCGCTGCGGGCCGGGGAATACGACGCGGTACTGGATCTGCAAGGAGCGGTGCGGTCGGCGGTGGTGGGGCGGATGGCGGGCTGTCGGCGGCTGATCGGCGAGGCGGAACCGCGGGAGCGGATCGCGCGCTGGCTGTTTACCGAGCGGGTGGCGACCCGCGGCGCGCATGTGATCGAGCAGGACGTGGAGCTGGCCTCGGCCGTGGCCGGCGACGATCTGGCGCCCGTAACGCCCTGGCTGCCCGTGGACCAGGCCGCCGAGGCGTGGGCCGACCAGATTCTGCCTCGCGACGCGAGCCAGCCGGGGTCCCCACGGACAGGTCCAGGTCCGTGGGGTGGAGAGCCGGGGTCCCCACGGACAGGTCCAGGTCCGTGGGGCGGAAGCCAGGCCGCCGTGCTCATCAACCCCGGCGCAGGGTGGGGCGCCAAGCGCTGGCCTATAGAGCGGTATGCGGCCGTCGCCCAGGGGCTTATCGACCGTGGTTTGCACGTGCTGGTCAACGCCGGTCCAGGCGAGGAGCCGCTCGGGGAAGTGATTTCCCATGCGACCGGCGGCGCGGCTACTTCGCTCACCTGCACCCTGGAGCAGCTGATTGCCCTCACCCGCCGAGTTGCCCTCGTTATCGCGGGGGATACCGGTCCGCTGCATCTGGCCTGCGCCCTGAGCCGGCCGGTGGTCGGCATCTATGGCCCCACAGACCCCAGCCGCAACGGCCCCTTTGGAACCAGATTCAGAGTGCTGCGCAGCCCGGAGAGCCGCCGCGACCACGCTCGCAACGCAGCGCCGGAGGCCGGTCTGTTGACCATCTCGCCGGAGGACGTGCTGCAGGCCGCCGACGAACTGCTCGCGCAGGAGAGCGCCCGATGACCCAGCCCACCAATCC
Organism: Acidobacteriaceae bacterium; assembly: GCA_003139795.1. Lineage (GTDB taxonomy): Bacteria > Acidobacteriota > Terriglobia > Terriglobales > Acidobacteriaceae > Telmatobacter. The sequence goes on from PLGM01000063.1 coordinate 31,935, forward strand.
GCAAACCAATCCGCCCCAAGAGGATTGGATAGCCCGCTGGCAGCGTTTGGCCCGCCGCATCCGTGTGCCGTTGGGCTTTCTTACCGCCGGCCTTTACCTTTTCGAGCTGGGTCGGCGCGCCCCGGTGCCCGCCGCCGTGGCCTGGAGCCTGGCACTGGTTGTGCCCGGCCTCTGGTTGCGGGGCTACGCTGCCGGTTATGTGAAAAAGAATCGTGAGCTGACCGTGACCGGTCCTTACGCGTACACCCGCAACCCGCTTTACCTGGGATCGATGCTGATTGCCGCCGGCTTTGCGCTGGCACTGCTCAGTTGGCCGGTGGCGCTGGTGCTGGCGGGCGGGTTTGGGGTGATTTACGTCCCCGTTATCGCCTCCGAGGAACGCTTTTTGCGCGCCACATTTCCCGGATTCGATGCGTATTGCCGCCGCGTGCCCCGATTGATTCCGCGTTTGACACCGGCCAGCCAACCCGGCGGCCAAAGCGGGACCGGCGGCTTCTCCCTCTCGCTCTATCTCAAGCACCGCGAGTACAATGCAGGTATAGGGGCCGCTCTGCTGTATCTCAGCCTGCTCTTCCTGCGGCCGGCTTTCAGCGCACTCGTGCATGGGCTGCGGTGAGCGCTCCGCGCGCCAAAATAGTCAATCTATCAAGGAGTCCTGCCTGACGGTGAAGACGCGCACAACCGCAGCAATCGTTTTTTGTGCTCTTGCACTGGTCGCCGGGTCTCACGCCCAGCAGGCGGCCCCGCTCGCCCCGCCGCGCGCGGGCTTCAGTTTTCCGCAAAAGCAGACTCTGATCTATACCGTCGACTGGCGGGTTTTTCCCGCCGGGACCGCCGTTCTGCACTTTGAGGCAACGGGCGATCAGGAGCGCCTCACCGCAAACGCCGACACCATTGGCGCCATTAACCTGCTCTTCCATGTGGGAGACCGTTTCCAGTCCACCTTCGACCGCGAAAAAGGCTGCACCTACGAGTTCGACAAGCAGACCGTCGAGGGCCGCCGTCAGGTGAATTCCACGCTCCGGCTGGACTATGCCCAGGGGAAATCCATCCTGGATGAGAAGAACCTGGTCACCGGGCAAACCAAGCATGTGGAGGCGCCCGTGCAAGCCTGCCTCACCGACCTGCTGACCGGAGTGTATTACGCCTCGTCGCAGCCCATGGAAGTGGGCAAGACCTTTGTCATCCCGGTGGTGGACGCCCTGCATACCGTGCCGGTGACCATGAAGGTGGAAGGCCACGAAGAGATCAAGACCACGCTGGGCGCCTTCAAGACCCTGCGCGTGCAGCCCACGGCCGACGCGGGCGTGGTAAAGAATCGCGGCAACATCTGGATCTGGTATACCGACGACGAGCGCCACCTCCCGGTGCAGATGCGGGCGCGGCTGTTCTGGGGCACCATCACCTTCCGCCTCACCGCCAACGAAAACAAATAGGTTTACCCATACGCTCTCCATTGCCCCACCTGGCTGGGTGCCCCACCTTCGCCACGTGTCGCCGCGGCGACTTCTTTGTGGCTAAGGTGGGATAGATCCATCTATCTACAGTTCTTTATTGCATTTATGTCTTATTGTTCTTTACAAACCGACACCCCCAACCACCCCATATATCCGTCCCGGTGTAAACTTCTCCTTCGCGCGGAAGCCGGCCTTCCATGCCGCGAAAGGGAAAACCCTCATGCGCAAATACACCCTCGCCGTCTCTCTCGCACTCGCCTTCGCAATCGCCCCGTTCTGCTCTCCACTGCCAGCGCAGCCCAAGCGCCCCATGACCTTCGAGGACATGATGAAGATGAAGCGGCTGGGAGAGACGGCCGTCTCGCCGGATGGCAAGTGGCTGGCCTATTCCGTCACCACCGTCAACCTCGACCAAAACACCAAAACAGCGGAGTTGTGGTTGCAGCCCATCGCCGGCGGCGAACCCATTCCGCTCCCGGTGGCCCGGCCCGGCGACAGCGGCCCGCAGTTCGCGCCCGACGGCAAGCACATTCTTTTGCTCAGCAGCCGCGAGGGCGGCCAGCAGGTGTGGCTGGCGGATTTCGACGGCTCGACCGGAGCCACGAGCAATGCGAAAAAGCTGACGGCCATCTCCACCGAGGCCGACAATGCCCTCTGGTCGCCGGACGGCAAGTCGATTGTCTTCACATCGGCCGTCTATCCCGATTGCCCGGCGATCACGGCAACGGACGCGGCAACGGGCAACAAATGCAACGCCGACCGCGACGCCGCCCTCGCCGCCAGCAAGGTGAAGGCGCAGATCTTCACCCACCTGCTCTATCGCCACTGGAACCACTACACCGGCGACAAGCGCAGCCATCTCTTCCTGGTTTCGGTTGACAGTGGCGCAATCCACGACCTGACGCCCAACGATCCACACGACGTTCCGCCCTTTTCGCTCGAAGGCGGCGGCGGGTTTGCCTTTGCGCCGGACTCAAAGGAGTTGGCGTTTACGGAGAATGTGGACCCGGAGCCGGCGACCAGCGTGAGCGCGAAGATATTTACGCTGGATTTGACGAATCCGGCTGCGAAGCCGGTCGCGGTGAGCAATTCGGCGGGTGGAAATTTTAATCCGGCTTATTCGCCGGATGGGAGGTGGCTGGCTTGGCGCTCGCAGGCGCGGGCCGGCTACGAAAGCGACAAATTCCGACTCATGCTCTATGACCGAGCGGCGAAAACGTCCAAGGATGTCCTGAAGTCTGCGAAGACTCCGACGACGGCTCCAGCGAATTTTGATCTCTGGGTGGATGAATTTGTTTGGGATCAAAGTTCTCGGCACGTCTTTTTTGTTGCTGAAGACAAAGGCGAAGCTCCGATCTATCGAGTTGATGTTATCGGCGGTGAGCTGCATAAAATGGACAAAGCAGCCGGTGAGTGGAGTGGAATCCATACCACTGACAAAAATGGTTTAGAGGCGGTCGTGGGCACTCTTATGCGTGTTGACCGACCAGCCGAATTTGTGCGTGGAGATCTCCTGCAAATGGATGAGGCTATGCACGTAATACATGTCTATTCCGAAGAAATACACAAGCCCTCAGAGGACATCACGCCGAAGGTCTACGTTCCGCAACCAGTCACACATCTTAACGACGCGCTGCTGGCGCAGCTTGATCTGCCGAAGATGGAAGGCTTCTGGTTTACCGCCGCAGACAAGACGAAGGTGCAGGGGTTCATCATTCGGCCCCCGGGCTTCGATGCCTCAAAGAAATATCCAGTCAAGTTCCTGATCCACGGCGGTCCGCAAGGCGCCTGGGGCGATTCCTGGAGCTATCGCTGGAACGCCGAGCTGTTTGCCGCCAACGGCTACGTCGTCGTGATGATCAATTTCCGCGGGTCGACCGGTTACGGGCAGGCGGTCGTCGATGGAGTCAACGGCGACTGGGGCGGCAAGCCCTTTACCGACCTGATGACCGGCCTCGACTACGCGGAGCAGCACTATCCCTTCATCGACAAGACCCGCGAGTGCGCCCTCGGCGCAAGCTACGGCGGCTACATGGCCAACTGGGTCCTCGGCCACACCAACCGCTTCAAGTGCATCGTCACCCACGACGGCATGTTCAACCCCGAATCCGTCTACGGATCGACCGAAGAGTTGTGGTTCAACGAGTGGGAGTTCAAGGGCAAACCGTGGGATTACTACGGCAAGCCGGACTCCGAAAACCCTTACCGCCGCTGGTCGCCCGCGCTCTCGGCCAAGAACTTCCACACCCCCACGCTGGTAATCCACGGCCAACTCGACTACCGCCTCGACGTAAGCGAGGGCTTCCAGCTCTTCACCACGTTGCAGCGGCTCAAGGTGCCGTCGAAGATGCTCTACTTCCCCGACGAGGGCCACTGGGTGCTCAAACCGCAGAACGCGCAACTCTGGTACAAAACCGTCAACGACTGGGTCGACCTTTGGACGAAGGGAAGGGACTGAGGGACTTGGGACTAGGGTCTCGGGTCTGGGTGTAGTACAAAATACAGAGTTGTACTACAATTCAGATATGGGAGCTACGGTACAGGCACGGCTGGACGATAAGGCGGAAGCGGCGCTGCGGCGCATTGCGCGCATCGAGGGGTGGACGACCTCCGAGGTAATCCGCGAGTGCATCCTTGAGGCCGCAGAGCGTCGAGCAACCAAGCTGCGGCCCCGCCTCATCGGCGCAGGCTGCTTTGACAGTGGCGTCGCCGATTTGGCCACGAACAAGAAGCACATGGAGGGCTTTGGGAAAAAATGGCGCGTGGATAAACAGGGCAACGGCAGATGGGATTGGTAAACTTCCCCTCGTCGTCTCTGCCAATCCTCGTGGATGCCAGCTTCCTGGTCTCTGTATACGACAAGCAGGAGCCGCACTATCGGCTGTGTATGGCGGCGCTTGATCAGGTCAATCGACCGCTTGTCACCTGCGAGCCGGTCGTCACGGAGGCGATTTATCTTCTTCGACGACTGCCCGGTGCGCCTCAGGCGATTCTGGCCAGCATTCAAGAAGGTCAACTTGAGATTCCCTTTCAGTTGGCCAACGGGGCGGCCGAAGTTCTCGCTTATTACACGAAGTACGCTGACACGCCTTGCGACTTTGCAGACGCCTGCCTCATCCACATGGCTGGCCAGCTCAACACGGGCGATATTCTCACCCTCGACAGCGATTTCAAGCACTACCGCTGGCGGCGGAATAAGCGCTTTCGGATGCTGATTCCGCTAGAGTAGATTCCATGCCCCTTGGCCGCAAATCCGGGAAGGCGCGGGCCTTCCTCGACGAAGCCGCCCTCTACGACTACGCCGTGAAAGCGCTGGGCCGCCACATGCGCTCGGAGGCCGAGTTGCGGCGGCTGATGAAGACGCGCGTGGAGCCGGGCGAACGCGGCGAAGCCGCCATTGATCACGCGCTCTCACGCCTCCGCGAGCACGGCTACCTGAACGATGCGGCCTTTGCCGAAACCTACACCCGCCTGCGCCAGGAGAATGAGAAGCTGGGCCAGCGGCGGGTGCGGCAGGACTTGCAGCAGAGGGGCGTGTCATCCGGCCTGATTGCCGAGACCATCGAGGCTCGCTACGGCCAGACCAACGAGGAAGCGTTGGCGCGCGAACACCTGGAACGCAAGCGCATCCGCAAGCCGGAGAACGAAAAGGAGACCGCGCGGGTAATGCGACGGCTGGTGACGGCGGGGTTCTCGACCGGCGTCATCTACAAGATCCTGCGCCAGTGGGATGTACCCGACGAAGCCCTCGCCGCCCTCGAAAATCTCGAGGAGGAACCGCGCGAGGAGTAGGACTTTGACGCACGCCTCGCCCTCAGTTCACCGAGAGCCTCTCCGATGCCTCCTGGCCTTCACGTTGCTCGGCCTTCAACGCCGCCAGTTTTCTCCGGCGGATCTCCTGCTCGACTGCTGCGGCAACAAAGGCGCTCCGCTTGCGGGGGCCGGCAAGGGCGTCAATCTCCCGCAAGAGCTCGACAGGCAACTTGAGGTAAAGGGGTGTTTTCTCCACAACCATGGTTTTCCTATCGGCAGTTTGCCGGGCGGCGAGCAGCTCAAGATGCCAGAAAGTCCAGCCGCCAATTACACTGAATGAACCATGCAATTCCGCTCCGGGAACGAGATACGCGAACTGTTTCTGCGCTTTTTTGAGTCGAAGGGGCACCGCCGGGTGCACTCTTCCTCGCTGGTGCCTGCCAATGACCCGACGTTGCTGTTTACCAACGCCGGCATGAACCAGTTCAAGGACCTGTTTCTGGGCGCGGAGCGGCGCGATTACTCGCGCGCGACAACTTCTCAAAAATGCGTCCGCGCGGGCGGCAAGCACAACGACCTTGAAAACGTGGGCTTTACGCGGCGGCATCATACTTTTTTCGAGATGCTGGGCAACTTCAGCTTCGGCGACTACTTCAAGCGCGACGCCATCGCCTTTGCCTGGGAGCTGGTGACCAGCGAGGAGTGGTTCGGCATTCCGAAGGATCGTCTCTATGTGACCATTTTTGAAGGCGCGGACGGCGTGCCCCGCGACGATGAAGCCGAGCAGTATTGGATCGAAGCCGGCGTGCCCAAAGAGCGGATCGGTGAGTACGGACTCAAGGACAACTTCTGGCAGATGGGCGAGACGGGGCCGTGCGGCCCCTGCTCGGAGATTTTCTACGACATGGGACTGGAGGCAGCGGAGACGCCGGGAGTCGACAAGCCTTTTGGCCAGGACGACGCCCGCTACGTCGAGATCTGGAACCTGGTGTTCATGCAGTTCGACCGCGCGGCTGTGGTGGACGCGGCGGGCAAGACCACGAGTTACACGCTGACGCCGTTGCCTAAGCCGTCCATCGATACCGGCATGGGTCTGGAGCGGGTGGCTGCCGTCCTGCAAGGAAAAGTATCCAATTTTGAAACAGATTTGTTCACGCCGCTGATCACCCGCGCCTCCGAGTTGACAGGTTGGTCCGACCGCAGCTGGTGGTCTAGCAAGCCTAGCACCGGTGCTGCACTGTCCCCGAATGATGTGCTGCTCGCACATAAAAACAGAAATGAAAAGGCAGCAGCCTCGTTGAGGATCATCGCTGACCACGCTCGTGCGGCAACGTTCCTCATCACTGATGGCGTGATTCCTGCCAACGAAGGCCGCGGCTATGTATTGCGTAAGATACTCAGGCGCGGCATCCGCCATGGCCGTTTGCTAGGCCAGGAGCAGCCATTTCTCTTCGAGATGGTCTTCGCCGTTCGAGACCTTATGCAGGGTGCGTACCCCGAACTCGCCGACTCTGCCGCTCGTGTAGCGAAAGTCGTCGAGGCCGAGGAGAAGCAGTTTGATCGTGTGCTGAAGGTTGGACTTACAAAGCTCGATGAGTTAATTCGAGAAGCTCATTCCGGGGCAGGATTCGGGGACGGGATTGGTTCTGGCAGGGGTTCAGGAGATGGTGCTGGTTCAGGAGACGGTTCTGGATTTGGCGGCGGATCGGGTAGCGGTGCAGGTTTTGGTGACGGATCGGGCTACGGCGGCGGACTAATTCCGGGCGAAAAGGCCTTCCATCTTTACGAGACCTTTGGCCTGCCACTGGATTTCATGGTGGATGCCGCACGGGATGCGTCATTGAAATTCGATGATGCCGGCTTCGAAGCCGCCCGTGCCGAAGAACAAGCCCGCGCCCGCGCCTCCTGGAAGGGCGGCAGCCAGAAGTCCGCCAGCCCCGCCTATCGCGAACTGCCCAAGACCGCTTTCCTGGGCTATAGAACTTGCAGAGTAGATGGTGCAAGAATTCTTTTTATTCTTTCTCCACAGGCGCGCGCTGATGTCCCAATGACCGAAGCAAGAGCCAATCAGAACTGCATTATAATTCTCGACCGTGCGCCGTTTTACGCGCAATCGGGCGGACAGGTCGGCGACACCGGCTGGCTATATTCAGAAGACCATAACTCGGTCATCGCTGACGTAGAAGACACTACGATGCCTGTCCAAGGCGTTCGAGCAATGCGCGTCGTCCCGAGAACTACCCTTCGTGTCGGGGACGTGGTTGACGCGCAGGTCAACGTGGAGCGCCGCAACTCCATCCGCCGCAATCACACCGGGACGCACCTGCTGCACGCCGCGCTGCGCCAGGTGCTGGGCACACACGTGAAGCAGGCCGGCTCGCTGGTCGAGCCGACGCGGCTGCGCTTCGACTTCTCGCACTTTGCCCAGGTGGCCGATGAAGAACTCGAAGAGATCGAGTCCATCGTCAACCGCGAGGTGCTCTCGGACGCGCGCGTCGAGACCCTCGAGGACGTGCCCATCGACGTGGCCGTGAACGAGTACCACGCCATGGCGCTGTTCGGAGAAAAATACGGCGACAAAGTGCGAGTGGTGAAGTTGTCGGACGGCTTCTCCACCGAACTCTGCGGCGGCACGCACACCGCCGCCACCGGCGAGATCGGCCTGGTCAAGATTGTGAGCGAAGGCTCGGTTTCCTCGGGTGTCCGCCGCGTCGAAGCCATCACCGGGTTCGGGGCGCTGGACGCCTTCCGCCAGGACTTTGCCGTAGCCCAACTGGCCGCCCAGGTGGCGCCAGCCCCCGCGGGGAGCAGCCCTTCGGAGGCGTTTCGCGCCAAGCTGGCCAGCCAGGAAGACGAGCTGAAGCGGCTGCGCCGGGAGCTGGAAGAGGCGCGGATGAAGTCGGCGGCCGGCGCGCTGGATGAGGCGCTCGCGCGCGGCGTTGATGTGAAGGGCGTGCGGCTTGTGACGCTCAGGGCCGACTCGCTGGAGCGCGGCCAGCTTCGCACGCTTGTCGACAATCTCAAGCAGAAGCTCGGCGAGGGCGTGGTGGTGCTGGCGTCGGCGCAACCGGAAGGGAAGGTAGCCCTGATCGCCGGGGTGACGGCCGGGCTGACCAAACGCATCCAGGCCGGCAAATTAGTCGGCGCGGTGGCCAAGCTTGTCGGCGGCTCGGGCGGCGGCAAGCCGGAGATCGCCGAAGCCGGCGGCAAGGACCAGGCTCTGATCGACGCGGCGCTCAAGGCGGCGCCGGGGATTGTTGGAGAGTTGCTGGGATAGTACGGATGGTTGGAGTTTGTGGTTTTTCACTAGGTTTTTGTGGTGGACCAAGACTTTGAAAGACCATAAAGGACTGTAGTTATCGTAAAGGACTGTAGTTATCGTAAAGAACTGTAGTTACCGTAAGGAACTGTAGTTACCGTAGGGAACTGTAGTTACCGTAAAGGACTGTAGTTATAGGTATCCCACCTTAGCGGCAAAAACAAATACGCCGCGAAGGTGGGGCACCCAGGGGCGTGTCGCACAGTTCAACGCAAGAGGCCGTTCCCATCCGCTCGTTGGGCTGGGAGCGGCCTTTTTGTGTTCTTCTGCCGGAATTTACCGGATGTGGAAGCTGTAAGCCACGCCCGCGGAGACGATCGGATAGGTCTTCAGCGGGTTCAGATCGCTGGTCCACTTGGCCACCTGGGCGGTCAGGTTGCTTTGGATAGCAATCGCAATCGGGTTGGTGGTGCTGGAGATGTTGGTGCACTCAGTCTGCGCCGGGTCATAGCAGGCCCAGCCTCCCAGATTCACATTCACGCTGGGCGCTCCAATGACGGCGACGCCAATCTCGAACGGAAACGACCAATGACCGTTGCGGGGGATCATATTGCCCCAGCCTGTCGTGATGGTGAAGGCCGGCTTGGTGGTGTTCAGGCCCAGGGTCGCGTTTCCGTTCACGGGAGTGGCGCCCGTGGTCGAATTCGCATTGGCCGAGTAGTAGGTTGTGCCGTTGAGGGTAAAGCTGGTTCCACCGGGCACGGCGGTGGTGGCTGTGAGTTGGTTCCCGTTGTAGAACAGAAGGCCGGGGCTGATGCGGAACCCCGCGCGGAAGGGATAAACATCCACCGAGGCGCCGGCGGAAGCCAGATTCAGCTTGGCGGTAGCGGTGATTCCACTGTTGGTGAAGTTGGTGGAGTAGTTGAAAAAGTTGCCGGTGGCCCGCAGGTTGAAGTGGCTGCTGAGGTTGGTGGCTGCCTGCAGTTGGATGCCCAGCGGTGACAGGCCGGCGCCCAGGGCAATCCGCGAAAACGGTCCAACGGAATCGCGCGGACCTTTGGCGGGCAAAGCTGTCTGGCCGGCCCCGCCTTCAGGGCTTGCTTCCGCGGCAACCAGGCTCGAGGAGGATGAGTAGGACTGGGCCATGAGCGCCGAGGGCGCGGCCAGCAATGAAAGGGAGAGCAAGAGTGCGGTTTGCTTCATGAAATACCTCCAAAAAGATTGAANNTTGAAGTAGGCTCCCGGTGTCCTGAAGGACCCTGCCCACGGATGCAGCGCTCCGGAAGCGCTTCCACATTGATTGTGCCAACTCGCGCGATGCAGCTTTGAGCAAGGGGTTCGAGTAACATTACCATGGTTACTGAACTTCGATCCGATGAATATCCCACGTTTGTGGAACAGAGTACTCAATTTGGAACCATTCCGGACCGGAGCAGGTTATGACCCTTTGCGGAATGTAAGGCTGAGCCGCTCTGCTCAGCGCTGGCGAACACACCTCGAGGGAAATGCCTTAAGCTGAGCCCATGGTCAAGCAGGACCGGGAACCCGGGAAGACCGCCAGGCTGCGGCGCCAGTTGCTGGAGTGGTATGCGCGCAACAGGCGGGATCTGCCCTGGCGGCGCAGCCCCGATCCCTACGCCATCTGGGTCGCGGAGATCATGCTGCAGCAGACGCGCGTAGCCGTGGTCGTGGAGCGGTACCAGGCCTTTCTGGCACGATTTCCCACGCTCGTCTCATTGGCCCTGGCGCCGGAGGAGGATGTTCTGGCCTTGTGGAGCGGGCTGGGCTACTATCGCCGCGCGCGCATGCTGCACAAGGCAGCGCAGTTTGTCGCCAACCAGCACCAGGGTAACCTGCCGGCCAGCGCCGCGGAACTGCGCACGCTGCCCGGCATTGGCGCTTACACGGCCGCCGCGATCGCCAGCATCGCTCATGGGGAAGTGGTACCGGTGGTGGACGGCAATGTGGAGCGGGTGCTGTGCCGGCTGGAAGGATGGGAGTTTGGGAGTCGGGCCGGCGGCGCCACTCTCAAGCGTAGGATTGAGGAACTGGCCGCTCAACTTGTGGACCCTGCGCAGCCCGGCGAGTTCAACCAGGCGCTCATGGAACTGGGAGCAACGGTTTGCCTGCCGCGCAATCCGCAATGCCTGGTCTGCCCGGTGGCCCCAGACTGCAAGACCCAGGGCGAGCACAAGACGGCGCCCCGGCCGCGAATGCTGAGCCGCGAGGTAGCCCACGCGCTCAGCGTGCGCACCGGCCGGCAGCCTGGCCAAGCCAACCGGGAGGTACTGCTGGAGCAACGGGCCGCCTCGCTTACCGTAATGCCCGGCCTGTGGGAGCTGCCTGCCCTTGGAGATACAGCTGTTCCCGAGGACCAGTTGCGCATGACCGTGCGCCACGCCATCATGCAGGTGAACTATTACGTGCGCATCCGCACCGTCTTTGAGGACGATGTGGAGGCGATGACCGTGGCCGGTGGCGAGCGGCGCTGGGTTCCGCTCGGCGAGGCTGCCGGCGTGGCGCTGACCGGGCTGGCCCGCAAGGTGCTCACGCGTGCCCATCTGCTTTCAGGCGCAGCCCTGGACGCCATTGCTCCGCAGACCGAGGACGACGTAGTCTGAAGGGGCATTTCCTGTTTCTTATGCCATTACTGGAATGAACCGCGCCAACCCCCCATGTGAGAACTCTTCGAGGGCCACGCCCCGGAGTGGGGCCGGCAGCAGTCCGAAGACTACGTAGTTCACCACTACCACCAGCCCTCCGGCGAGTACCGTGCGGACTGGAACTTCCGCGGCAACGCCAAGCTGGCCCGCTTCGGCTTTGTGCTCGGCTGGCTGGCCAGCGCGCAACCCAAAACCGTGGAATGGCTTCCCGGCGGCGAGTTCGAAGCCGCACGCAAGGCGAGCCAATCCCAGCAGTGGTCGGTGAATTTGGGCGGAGAGATTCAGTCCCAGGTTTTAGCTGGACGCGCAATCCTCAGTAATAGTCCGCGCAGCTCATGTAATACCCGCACTGCGTGCAGACCAGCTTGCAGCCGTGGCCCGTGAGCCGGTGCGCACAGTTGGGGCAAATCTGGCAGTGGTGCTCGACCGGCGCCGCATCCGGGCCATCCGCGCCAGTCGCACCGGGATGTGAGATTTCTGTCGCAAAATCGGGATCGAAGGCGCGGGGCCGCTGCGGCAACATGGTGGACAGATTAGCATAAAAGGAAAGGCAACCTGCGTCGCGGCATCCCGGCAGGCGCCTTATGCATCCATTCTCCGGTGGCCCCCGGACTTCCCCTCGGGTCGGCGCACCGGTCAATCCACAACAAAGTCTGAAATCCATAACATCCGGAATCCGGAACCCAAGGAGGGACAATGGCAAGCAAGGCAAGTGCGGTTTGGACAGGTTCACTGAAGGAAGG